>RBWT01000016.1 GCA_004010275.1 Streptomyces huasconensis | reverse complement strand
GCGGCGGGGTCCTGCGCGTGGACATCGGCGACCGGCGCGTCCGGCGGCCCCAGCACCGTTCTTCGCCGCGGCCGCGCCGCGCCCTCGTCGGCGATCACCCAGTCCGCGAACCGCCCGTGCAGCACCGCCGCCGCCCGCTCCAGCACGGCCGCGCGGTCCCCCGCGGGCGCGGTGCGCAGCGCCGTCGTCATCGACGTCCTCCAGGTCCAGCTGGGCCGCGTGCCGCGTCGCCTCGCCGAGGTCGGGCGCGGGGCGCGGCACCCTCGGCGGCTGCTGCGCGCGGCCCACCGACGGCTGGAGCACGACGAGGACCGCCGTGCGCGGCTCGGCGCCGGGCCGCAGCGCCGTGAGCGTCGCGCGGACCGGCGTACCCGGGCTCTGCTGGAGATGGACGACGAGGCTGCGGTCGCCCTCCCCGCGGGCGACCGCGGCGGTCTGCGAACGGAACCCGATCCGGTCCGCGTGCGCCAGGAACCCGGTCAGCGCCGCCCCGCGGCGAAGCCCGCGCGGACCCCGGTGAGCGCCGTCCCCGCGAAGTTCATCCGCCGCACCACCGTCTCCCGGTCGAGCAGCGCCACCGGCAGCGGCATCCGCTGGAAGATCGCCCGCAGCAACCGCTGCTCGTCCCGGTCGGGAGCGCCGCCGCCCGGCTGCCCGTCGGCGCTCAGCCGCTCGTACGTGGGCCACAACTGCTCGGCCACGTGGTCCAGTTCGAAGATGGCCGCGTCGAGCACCGTGGCGAGGTCGTCCGGCGGAAGGGACCGCGCCGACTTCAACTCCGCGACGCGGCGCACGAAATCCGCGAGGTCTTCACCGAACTCCTCCGTCTGGGACATGCGTCGAACCTAGCCGGTGCGACCGTTTTCCGGAGGACCAGGGGGGAAGCCGGGAAGAGAGGAGGAACACCCCATGGCGCCCTTGCCGGACCCGGACCTGCTCCGCCCGGAGACCGCACTGCCCGGACGCAGGCTCTCCGAACTCTCCGAACAAGCCGTGCGCTGCACCCCCGGGTGCTGCGGCGCGAGCACCACCGTCACCGACGGCGGCGACGAGCACCCCACCGCCGTCACCCACCCCGACCTGGCCGGCCTCGTCGCCGTGCAACTGCGCACGGGCGACGGCCCCATCCCCGCCGCCGAGGAGCGGGGCACGCCGGTCGACTCCGGGGACCTGCTGCGCGAGGAGCGGTGGCCCGAGTACCGCGCGCTGGCGCTCGACTCGGGCGTACGCTCCAGCGTCACGCTGCCCTTCCAGCGCGCGGGGCTCACGGTCACCCTGACCCTGTTCGGCTTCCGCCCCGGCACCCTCGACGACGCCCGGCACGGCCCCGCCCAGGCCCTCGGCGACCTCGCCACGGCGAGTCTGGTGCGCGACCGGCACTACCGCGCCGCCCTGACCGAGCTGGACCAGATGGGCACGGCCCTGCGCACCCGGCCCGTCGTGGACCAGGCCTGCGGGATCGTCATGCACGTCCTGTGCTGCGAGGCCGACGCCGCGTTCTCCGTGCTGCGGCGGATCTCCCCCGCGACGAACCGGAAACTGGCGGACGTCGCGGCGGCCCTGGTCGAGACGAAGGGCCGCGGCCTGGAACGCGAACTGGTCTCCCTGGCCCGCTGAGGCCCGCGGAGAGGGGCCCTGACCGGTAGGCACCGACCGGCCAGGGCCCCTCGCGCACGCCAGGACCGCCCCCGCCGTCGCGCTCACCCGGGCGGGGGCCAGAGCGGGCGCGAGGCGGGGGAGGGCGCTGTGATGGGGACATCCGGGTAGACCCGCCCCACGGGGGGCAGGAGGCCCCCACACGAGTGCATGGAGGTACGCATGAGGCGGACGGATGCCGAGGGCCGTGGCCTTGTGCGGTACGGCCCGCCCTCGCCGGAGCAGGTCCTCCTGGTCCTGCCCGGGCTGGCCTCGGCCGCCGCCCGGCCGCATGGCGAACCTCTCGGCGGTGCTCCCGCCGTCCTGGATGCCGCTAGCGCCTGCTGGGGCTGCTGTTCGAGTGCATGGAGGTGTCCATGAGGTGGACGGGTGCCGGGGGCCGTGGCCTTGTGCGGTATGGCCTGTCCTTGCCGGAGCAGGGCCTCCTGGTCCTGCCCGGGCTGGCCTCGGCCGCCGCCAGGTCGTACGGGGAACCCCTCGGCGGCCCCGTCCTTCTGAACGCGGCGAGCGCCTATTGGGACTGCCGTACGACTGCACGGGGGTGCGCATGAGGCGGTCGGACACTGAGAACCGTGGCCCTGTCCGGTTCGGTCCGCCCTCGCCAGAGCAGGGCCTCCCGATCTTGCCTGGGCTGGCTTCGGCCACTGCCCGGCCGCATGGCGAGCCTTTCGGCGGCGGTCCCGTTCTCTTGGATGCCGCGAGCCGCTGCTGGGGCTGCCGTACGAGTGCAGGGGGGTGCGCATGAGGTGGACGGGTGCCGGGGGCCGTGGCCTTGTGCGGTATGGCCTGCCCTCGCCGGAGCAGGGGCTCCCCGCCCTGCCCGGGCTGGCCGTGGCCGCCGCCCGCCCGCACGTCACCGTCTCGGCGGCGGGCCCGTCCTCCCGGACACGGCGAGCGCCTACTGGGGCTGCCGTACGACTGCACGGAGGTGCGCATGAGGCGGACGGATGCCGAGGGGCGCGGCCCTGTGCGGTTCGGTCCGCCCTCGCCGGAGCAGGGGCTCCCCGTCCTGCCCGGGCTGGCCTCTGCCGCCGCCTCGGCTGCCGCCCGCCCGTACGGCGAGCCTCTCGGTGGCGGGCCCGTCCTGCTGGATGCCGCGAGTGCCTACTGGGGTCGGCGTGGACTGGCCGTCGAGCGTGCCCACGTCGTCGCCGCCCCCGGCGCCCCGCCCCTGCTGCTCGCCCTCACCGCGGCCCTCGGCGGTGACGTCCTGCTGCCGCGCCCCTGTCCCGCCTGGTGGGCACCGCAGGCGCGACTCCTCGGCCACGGCGTCTATCACGTACCGACGCCCGCCGAGTGCGGCGGCGTGCCGGACCCGTACGCCCTCCTGGAGACCGTCCGCCGCGTACGCGCCGAAGGGGGCAGGCCCCGGCTGCTCGTCCTCAGCGTCGCCGACGACCCGACCGCCACCGTGCCGCCCCCCGAAGCGCTGCACGAGGCCGTCGAGGCCGCCGCCGGCGAAGGTCTGCACGTCGTCAGCGACGAGACCTGGCGCGACACCCTGCACCGCCCCCACGACACCGTCCTGGTCGGCCCCGCCGAGATGGCGCCGAGCGCGTCACCGTCGTGTGCGACCTCGCCGGGCCCTTCCTGCCCCCTGCGCTGCCCGCCGCCGTCGCCCGCTTCCCCGACACGCCGCTGGGCGCCGCCCTGCGCGCCCGCACCCTCGACGTGCTCACCGCGCTCGGCGCGAGCCTCGCCGCCCCGGCCGCCGCCGCGGCGGCGTACGCACTCGGCGAACCGGACGAGATCACCGGGCGCCTGACCGCCGCCGTGTGCCTGCACGCGCGCGTGGCCGAGGCCGCGCAGCACGCCGTGGTCGCCGCGGGCGCCCTGGCCCGGCCCCCGCGGGCGGGCCGCCACCTCTACGCCGACCTCGGTCCCCTGCGGCCCGCGCTCGCCGCGCGCGGCGTCGGCGACGCGCAGGACTGGAGGACTTCCTCGGCGCACGGCTCGGCATGCCCACGCCCGGCGGCCACCGCTTCGGCGACGACATCGCCGCCCTGCGGGTACGCCTCTCCACGGGCCCGCTCCTCGGCACGACCCCCGAGGAGCGCCTGGCGTCCCTCGACGCTCCCGAGCCCCTGGCATCGCCGTACGTCGTACGGGCGTTGGACCTGCTCGGATCGGTCTTCGCCGATCTGCGCGCGGAAGCACGGCGAATGGAGCCTCCCCGGTGACCCAGCAGGCGGAGCAGCAGACCAAGACGCACGAGTGGGCCCCCTCGGTGCGAGGGACCGAACCGCGGCGGCCGCACCTCCCTCCCGGTGCCGTGCGCCCGTGGCCGAGGTCGTTCGCCGACCGGCTGACCGCTCCGCTGCCCGGACTGCGCGCCTTCGCCCGGTTCGCCCGCGAGGGCGCCCTGCGGCCGCGCCCCGAAGGCCTCGCCGACATCGGGCGGCTGCCGTACGCACCGGGCCCGCTGCCCCGGGTCGACCACCGCACCGTCGCCGTCACCTGGGCGGGACACGCCAGTTGGGTCGTCCGCATCGGCGGCCTCACCGTCCTCACGGACCCCGTCTGGTCACGCAAGATCCTCGGCACACCGGCGCGCGTCACCCCGGTGGGCGTCGCCTGGAGCGCGCTGCCCCGCGTCGACGCGGTCGTCATCAGCCACAACCACTACGACCACCTGGACGCCCCCACGCTGCGAAGGCTCCCGAGGGACACGCCCGTCCTCGTCCCCGCCGGGCTCGGCCGCTGGTTCACCCGCCGCCGCTTCCGCCGCGTCACCGAGCTGGACTGGTGGGAAGGGGCCGAAGTGGGCGGCGTGCGCTTCGACTTCGTGCCCGCCCACCACTGGTCCAAGCGGAGCCTGTTCGACACCTGCCGCACCCTGTGGGGCGGCTGGGTCATGACCGACGCCGACGGTCAGCGCGTCTACTTCGCGGGCGACACAGGCTACGGCCACTGGTTCGACCGGATCGGCGACCGCTTCCCCGGCATCGACCTCGCGCTGCTGCCGATCGGGGCGTACGACCCGCGCTGGTGGCTCAGCGACGTCCACTGCGACCCCGAGGAGGCCGTCCGGGCGGCCGACGACCTGGGCGCGCGGCGGATGGCCCCCATGCACTGGGGCACGTTCCTGCTCTCCGCGGAGCCGGTCCTCGAACCGCTGACCCGGGCGCGGGCGCCTGGGAGAAGGCGGGGCGGCCCCGCGAGGACCTGTGGGACCTGCCGGTGGGGGCCTCGCGGGTGCTGGCCCGATAGCCCGCCCCGACAGCCGCATAGCCGGACAGCTCAGGCCGGGGCGCCCCGCACCTTCCGCCACACCGTCGGCGCCGCGCTGATCAGCACCGTCAGCGCGACGGCCAGCGCGACACCCTCCCACGGCTCCTTGAACAGCGAACCGCCGAGGATGCCGATCAGCTGGTACGTCACCGCCCAGGCGAGGCACGCCGGCACGTCGCCGCGCGCGAACTGCCGCAGCGGCATCTTCGCCATCAGGCACGCCAGCATCACCGGGATGCGCCCGGCGGGCACCAGCCGGGAGAGCACCAGGACCATGACCCCGTGGTCGTCCAGCTTGGCCTGGGCCTGCGCGAGCCGCTCCTCGGGCGCCCGGTCGCGTATCGCCGCCAGCCAGCGCGAACCATTCTTCGACCGCATGCCGCGCCGCCCGAGCCAGTACAGGGTGATGTCCCCGAGGAACGCCGCGAGCGCCGCCACGCCGAAGACGACGAGCAGCGAGAGCGACGGCGTCGCCTGGTGCAGGGCCACCACCGCCGCCGAACTGACCAGCGCGCCCGTCGGCACCACCGGCACCAGCGCGCCGATCACCACCAGCAGGAACAGCGAGGGGTAGGCGACCGCCTGCTGCGTGCTGTTCGGCGCCACCTGGACGGCCGCGGCGAGGTTCACCGGGTCACCTTCGGCTGCACGCTCTCGCCGTGCAGGAGCCGGTGCACGGCCACCGCGGGCGCGAGGCGGGCCGCATGGCGCACGAACTCCTGACCGGGCGCGTGGAATTCGTGCGGGCGCACCGCGTCCATGCCGATCGGCCAGTACGTGCCGTAGTGCACCGGGATCGCGCTGCGCGCCCCGATGCGCGCGAGTGCTTCGGCCGCCCGGCCCGCGTCCAGATGGCCATGGCCGAGGTACGGACCCCAGCCGCCGACCGGCAGCAGCGCCACGTCCACGTCCCCGACCTCCGCCGCCATCGCGTCGAACAGCCCGGTGTCGCCCGCGAAGTACGTACGCGCCTCGCCGCTCACCACATAGCCGAGGGCGGGGGAGAGCCGCGGGCCCACCGGGAGCCGCCGCCCGTCGTGCAGCGCGGGCACCGCGCGCACGACGAGGTCGCCGACCGGTATCTCGTCGCCCGGCGGCGCCTCGGTGAAGCGCAGGTGGGCAGTCTGCGGGCGAGGCCCGGCACCGCGCGCGCCGTGCCGCGCGGGACCAGCGCGCGGGTGCCGGGGGCGAGCCGGGCGAGCGAGGGGACGTGCAGGTGTCGGCGTGGCAGATGCGAGACGAGCACGACATCGGCGACCGCGGCGCCGGGCGGCGGCAACGCGCCTCTGCGGCGCCGCAGATGCGCCAGGCGGCGGGCGAAGTGCGGGTCGGTCAGCACGCGGACACCCGAGTCCTCGACCGTGCATGTGGCGTGACCCCACCATGTGACCTCGACGGGCACCCGGTTCCTCCTTATGGCGACTGTCTCCGAGCCTACGGCCAGGAGTAGGGTCGGCGGCCGGGACCGAGGTGAGGGGGACGCCGTGGGAGAGGTCGTGGACATGAACACCGTCATGGACACCGCCGTGGTGCGGGTGGCGTCGATCGCCAGCCTGACACCCCTGGAGGAGCTGGACGCCGACCCCTTCCTGGTCGACTCGCGCAGCCAGCACGCCATGTGCGCGCGGTGGGCGGCCGCGCAAGGGTACGTCGTCACGCGCGAACTCCTCGCCCGGGGACTGCGCGCCGACCACGCGGTGCTGTGGGGCGACGTCGAGGCGGGCCTCGTGGACCTCTTCGTCGTACCGAGCCGCCGCGTCCTGGAACGGGCGCTGCGGTGCCCGGAGGAGTTCACCGCGGAGTGCGCGCGGCGCGGGGTGCGGGTGGAGACCGCCGGGCTCGCGGAGCCCGCGTACGACTCACGGATGAAGGCGCGGGTGCACCGCCGCCTCTCCATGCCGACCGCGGGCTACGACGGCCGCTGAGGGCGCACGGGCCCGCAACCGGAGGCCTGTGACAGGCTGGTGTCCGGTTCCGGGTGGTAAGTGAAGGGGTGCGGCGTGGGGAGAGGGCGATGGCGCAGGGCGGGCAGCGCTCTGTGGCGGGTGGTCGCCGTATGGGCCGTCAGCACGCTGACGATGCTCGTGCTCGCCGGCATCCTGCCGGACTTCAAACTCCAGTCCGAGGACGGTGACAGCGCCACCCGGATCGCGGTCACCGCCGCCTTCGGCGCGGGCGCCTTCGGCCTGCTCTCCGCGCTGGTGTGGCCCCTGCTCGTCCGCGCCCTGCTGCTGGTACCCGCGCTGGTGCTCGGCCTGCTCGCCTTCTTCCTCAACGGTTCGCTGCTGCTGCTCGCCCTGCGCTGATCCCCGAGAACCGCGGCGAAGCCGGCGCGGAGACCGCCGTGGTCGTCGCCGCGGTCATGTCGGCCGTCGCCTCGGCCGCCGGCGGCGCCCTCGCCGTCCGGGACGACGACGCCTACCGGCGCCGCCTCTACCGCCTCGCCGACCGCCGCAGACGGCGCGGCACCCCCGGGCAGCCGGGCCCGATCGCCCCCGGCACGGTCTTCATCCAGCTCGACGCGTCGGCCACGACATCCTCACCGCCGCCGTCACCAAGGGCCTCATGCCCACCGTCGCCCGCTGGCTCGGGCAGAGCCCCCCGGGCAGCGTCCCCACGCACCGGCTCACCCCCTGGCGCACCGACTGGTCCAGCCAGACCGGCGCCAGCCAGCTCGGCATCCTGCACGGCTCCACCTTCGACGTGCCCGCCTTCCGGTGGTACGAGAAGGACACCGGCGAGGTCATGGTCAGCAACCGCCCCGCCTCCGCCGTCGAGCTCCAGCGCCGGGCCGTGCGGCACACCGGCGACGGCGGCCTCCTCACCGTCGACGGCGCCAGCCGCGGCAACCTCTTCAGCGGCGGCGCGGAACAGCTCGCCCTCGTCCTCTCCGTGGCCGCCCGGCGGGGCAAGGGGACCCGGTCGCGCGCCGGATACTTCGCCTACTTCTCCGACCCCGCCAACGCCGTGCGCACCGCCCTGTCCTTCGTGGCGGAGGTCTTCCGCGAGATCGGCGAGTCCACCCGCGCCCGCGTCGAGCGGCGCCGCCCGCGCGTCGGCCGCGGCGGGCTCTACCCGTTCATCCGCGCCTTCGCGACCGTCGTCGAGCGGGGTGGTGGTCGCCGCCGTCATCGGGGACATGCTCGCCGGGCGCAGCGCCGTCTACGCCGACCTCGTCGCGTACGACGAAGTGGCGCACCACTCGGGCCCGACCGGCCGCGACGTGGAGAAGGTCCTCCGCCGCCTGGACCGCTCGCTCGCCCTGCTCTCCCAGGTCGCCGAGCACGCGCCGCGCGCCTACCGCATCGTGCTCCTCTCCGACCACGGCCAGAGCCCCGGCGAGACCTTCCGCGCCCGCTACGGCCTGACCCTCGCCGACCTCGTCCGGGCCGGCTGCGGGCTGCCCGCGCCGCGCAGGCGCAGCGCACCCACAGCGGCGCCGAGGCCCGCGCCGCGGTCCGCGCCGCGCTGCGCCGCCCGGTCGAGGAGGGCACCGGCGAGCGCCGCCCGGCCCGGCGCGCGGAGCCGATCGTGCTCGCCTCCGGCAACCTCGGGCTCGTGTCCTTCCCGGATGTGGGGCACCGCATCACCCGCGAGGAGATGCGACCGCCGCCATCCGGCGCTGCTGCCGACCCTCGCCAACCACCCGGGCATCGGCTTCCTCCTCGTACAGCAGCGCCGGGCGCGGCCCGCTGGTGCTGGGGGCGCGCGGGGCCGAGGTGTACCTGGACGAGGACCCGGTCGATCTCGGGCCGCTCGCCGACTTCGGGCCGGGCGCCCTGGAGGCCGTGCGGCGCACCGACGGCTTCCCGCACGCCGCCGACATCATGGTCAACTCCTGGTACGACCCGCAGGACGGCGAGGTCCTCGCCTTCGAGGAGCAGATCGGCTCGCACGGCGGGCTCGGCGGCGCGCAGTCCCGCCCCTTCCTCCTGTCGCCGCTCGTCCTCTCCGCCCCGGTGGCGGACGGCGAGGAGCTGGTCGGCGCCGAAGCGGTCCACCACGTGCTGCGGCGCTGGCTGGGCGAGGCCGTGGGGCCGCAGGTCCCGGTCACCGACGCTGCCCCCATCCCGGCGGAGGCTTCCGTTCCGCTCTCGGCGGAGGCTTCCGTTCCGGTGAATGATTCGCCGTCCAGCGCCCCAACAGGCACAGCTTTTGCGGTCGTCGACCATGCCGCGCAGGACAAAACACGCTGATTTTGAGCGGTGTCCGCCGTGCCCGACCATGGCTTCCGCCCGGCGATCCCGGGCCCCATGGCACGACGAGAGGCGCACGACCCATGCACGACACCGGAACCGCACCGCAGCCGGCTCCGGCCTCCGGGCACGACCGGGTTCCCGCACAGGACCCGGGCTCGGCGCAGGACCCGGCCTCCGCACAGGGTCCGGGCTCCGCGCAGGAAGGGCAGGGCAAGCACGCCCGCAGCTTCGGGCTCCCCATCGCCACCTGCCTCGTGATGGGCAACATCATCGGTGGCGGCATCTTCCTGCTCCCGGCCTCCGTCGCGCCGTACGGCACGATCAGCCTCGTCGCCTTCGGTGTCCTGACCCTGGGGGCGATAGCCCTGGCGCTCGTCTTCGGGCGCCTCGCCGAGCGCGACCCCCGGACCGGCGGCCCCTACGTCTACGCGCGCGGGGCCTTCGGCGACTTCGCCGGGTTCCTGGCCGCCTCGTCGTACTGGATCACCTCGTGGGTCTCCAACGCCGCCCTCGCCGTCGCCGCCGTGGGCTACCTCGACGTGCTCGTCCCCGTCAACGAACACAAGTGGACCGCCTGCCTGGCCGCGCTCGTCCTGCAACTCCTGCCCGCCCTCGCGAACTTCGCGGGCACGCGGTACGTCGGCGCGGTCCAGCTCGTCGCCACCGTACTGAAGTTCCTGCCGCTGCTGCTCGTCGCGGTCGGCGGGCTCTTCTTCTTCGACAGCGCCAACCTCGGCCCCTTCCAGGCGAGCGACGACAGCCCGGTCGGCGCCGTCTCGGCGTCCGCCGCGATCCTGCTCTTCTCCTACCTCGGTGTGGAGTCCGCCGCCGTCAGCGCCGGTGACGTGCGCGATCCGCGCCGCAACGTCGGCCGCGCCACCATCCTCGGCACGCTCGGCGCCGCCCTCGTCTACCTGCTCGGCACCCTCGCCGTCTTCGGCACCGTCGCGCACGACAAGCTGGTGGGCTCCACCGCGCCCTTCTCGGACGCCGTCAACGTCATGTTCGGCGGCTCCTGGGGCGGCACCGCGGTCGCGCTCGCCGCGCTGGTCTCGATCCTCGGCGCCCTCAACGGCTGGACGCTGCTGAGCGCCCAGACGCCGTACGCCGCCGCGCAGGACGGCCTGTTCCCGAGCGCGTTCGGCCGCAAGAAGCGGGGCGTGCCGACCGTCGGCGTCCTCGTCACCGTCGTCCTCGCCTCGCTCCTGACCGTCTACAACTACGCGGCGGGCTCCGGCGGCGTCTTCGAGTCCCTGGTCCTGATCACCACGTTCACGGCGACCGTGCCCTACCTCCTGGCCACCGTCGCCCAGATCTACTTCCTCGTCTCCGGGCAGCGCGATCGCGTCCACCGCGGGCGCCTGGTGCGCGACGCGGTCCTCGCGGGCGCCGCGTTCGGATTCTCCATGTGGCTGGTCGCCGGGTCCGGGTACGCGGCGGTCTACCAGGGCGTGCTCTTCCTCTTCGTCGGCGTGCTGGTGTACGCGGTGATGGCGGCCCGCAAGCAGCGGACCGCCACGGCCTCCAGCGGCTGAGGCCGCGCATCGTCCGTGCACACCGATCGCCCGCCCTCTCCGCGACACGCGAGGGACGGGCCGAGGGGCGGGCGGGCCGATGGGAGGGGGCGGTCAGCCGCCGACGTACCAGCTGAACTCGCCCGACGCGGCCAGCGCCATCAGGACGACGAACAGGACCACGTCGACGATGCCCAGGATGATGGCCGCCTTCGCCATCCCTCCGCCGCCCGCCCGCTGCCGCAGGGCGAGGGCGCCGAAGACGATCGCGAGCGGGCCCAGGATGACGCTGAGGAAGAACAGCCCGACGATGCCGCAGACGAGCCCGGCCACCGCGAAGCTGTTCGTGCGGGAACCGGGAGATGCCGCTGACCGACTGCCGTAAGCCGACATGGCCACACTCCTTGGAGTCGCGTTCCAGTCTTGCGTGACGTGACGGCGGGTGCCCCGGAACGCGCCGGGTAGTCCGCGCGGCGGCGACCGCGCGCTCCGCCGGAGCCGCCCCGCGGCCCATTCCCGCCCCGAGTGTGATCGGATGGTGGCCACGGATCTCCGATCACGGAACCGCACTCCGATCACGGAACCGCACTGAAGGGAACTGCATCGTGGCAACCACGCGCTCCGCGCACACGGTCTGGGAAGGCTCTCTGACGGAGGGCTCGGGCACCGTCACCTTCGACTCCTCCGGCATCGGGGAGCAGGCGGTGTCCTGGCCCGCCCGCGCCGAGCAGGCGAACGGCAAGACCAGCCCGGAGGAGCTGATCGCCGCCGCCCACTCCAGCTGCTTCTCCATGGCGCTGTCGCACGGCCTGAGCGGCGCCGGCACCCCGCCGAGCCGCCTCACCACCTCGGCCGACGTGACCTTCCAGCCGGGCACGGGCATCACCGGCATCCACCTCACGGTCGAGGGCACCGTCCCCGGCATCGACGAGGACGCCTTCGTCGCCGCGGCCGAGGACGCCAAGGCCAACTGCCCGGTGAGCCAGGCGCTGACGGGTACGACCATCACCCTCACGGCCAAGCTGGGCTGACGCGGGACCCAGAGACGGTCGGACGATGCCGTCACCCCTCGCCGGGGGTGGCGGCAGCGTCGTATGCGGCCCTTGACAATGGCTCGCTCAAGTTTTGTGATGGGGGAGGAGTGGAGTGGAGTAGGCCTGGACACGGGGGACATGGGCTCGCGGCGGAAGGGACTGGACCATGGCACGAGCGGTCGGGATCGATCTCGGGACGACGAACTCGGTGGTGGCCGTACTGGAGGGCGGTGAGCCCACCGTCGTCGCCAACGCGGAGGGCGCGCGCACCACTCCCTCGGTCGTCGCCTTCGCGAAGAACGGCGATGTCCTGGTGGGCGAGGTCGCCAAACGGCAGGCGGTCACGAACGTGGAGCGCACCGCACGCTCCGTCAAACGCCACATGGGCGACGGCGGCTGGCGCTTCCCGGAGAGCGGCTCCGTGGACGGCACCCGCTACACCGCGCAGGAACTCTCCGCGCGCGTCCTGCAGAAGCTCAAGCGGGACGCCGAGTCCTACCTCGGCGAGGACGTCACCGACGCGGTGGTCACCGTCCCCGCGTACTTCGACGACACCCAGCGCCAGGCCACCAAGGAGGCCGGCGAGATCGCGGGCCTCAGCGTCCTGCGCATCGTCAACGAACCGACGGCGGCGGCCCTCGCGTACGGCCTGGACAAGGGCGAGGACGAGACCGTCCTCGTCTTCGACCTGGGCGGCGGCACCTTCGACGTCTCGCTCCTGGAGATGGGCGAGGGCGTCATCGAGGTGAAGGCCACCAATGGCGACACCCGGCTCGGCGGCGACGACTGGGGGGATCGTCGAGTACCTGGTACGGCAGTTCAAGAACGCGCACGGCGTGGACCTCGGCAAGGACAAGATGGCGCTCCAGCGGCTGCGCGAGGGCGCCGAGAAGGCGAAGATCGAGCTGTCCTCGTCGACCGAGACGGACATCAACCTCCCCTACATCACCGCCTCCGCCGAAGGCCCCCTGCACCTGGCCGAGAAGCTGACGCGCGCCCAGTTCCAGGAGCTGACGTCCGACCTGCTCGACCGCTGCAAGGAGCCCTTCCACCAGGCCGTGAAGGACGCGGGCGTCAAGCTGTCCGCCATCGACCACGTGATCCTGGTGGGCGGCTCGACCCGGATGCCCGCGGTGACCGAACTGGTCAGGGAACTCACCGGCAAGGGCCCCCACAAGGGCGTCAACCCGGACGAGGTGGTCGCGCTCGGCGCCGCTCTCCAGGCCGGTGTCATCCGCGGCGACGTCAAGGACGTCCTGCTGCTCGACGTGACGCCGCTCTCCCTCGGCATCGAGACCAAGGGCGGCATCATGACCAAGCTCATCGAGCGCAACACCACGATTCCCACGCGGCGTTCGGAGACGTTCTCCACCGCCGAGGACAACCAGCCCTCGGTCGGCATCCAGGTCTTCCAGGGCGAGCGGGAGATCGCCGCGTACAACAAGAAGCTCGGTGTCTTCGACCTGACCGGGCTGCCGCCCGCCCCGCGCGGTGTCCCCAAGATCGAGGTCACCTTCGACATCGACGCCAACGGCATCATGCACGTCTCGGCGAAGGACGAGGCGACCGGGCGCGAGCAGCGCATGACGGTCACCGGCGGCTCCGCGCTGCCCAAGGACGACATCGACCGCATGGTCCGCGAGGCCGAGCAGCACGCGGAGGAGGACCGCAGGCGGCGCGAGGCGGCCGAGACCCGCAACCAGGCCGAGCAGCTCGTGTACCAGACGGAGCGGTTCCTGACGGACAGCGGCGACAAGGTGCCCGGGGACGTCAAGGGCGAAGTGGCGGCAGCGGTCGGCGAGTTGAAGGGCCTCCTCAAGGACCGGCCCGACGACACGGCCGCCCTGCGCACCGGCACCGAGAAGCTGGCGGCCGTCAGCCAGAAGATGGGCCAGGCGATGTACGCGGCCTCCGGCGGCGGCGCGGAGGAGCAGCGCACGGCCACGGAGTCACCCGCCGAGGAAGGCGTGGTGGACGCCGAGATCGTGGACGACGACCCTGCCAAGGACGACCACGGCGAGGAGGGGCAGGGCAAGGCGCCCTAAAGCCCGGTGCGTTCCCAGCCGCGCCGCTCCGGCCGCGCCCCGATCCGCTCCGGGTCCCGGGAGCGGTACACCACGTAGGGCCGGAAGAGGTACTGGAGCGGCGCGCTGAACATGTGGATCAGGCGGGTGAACGGCACCAGGGCGAAGAGCACCATGCCGACCACGGCATGGATCTCGTACATCAGGGGCACGCCCGTCATCGCGTCGATGTCCGGCTGGAGGGTGAAGAGGCTGCGGGCCCACGGGGCAATGGAGGCGCGGTAGTTGTAACCGTCGCCGGAGGTGTGCAGCAGCTTGGCCACCATGCCGAGCACGATCGCCGCGAACAGCACCAGGTACATGAGCTTGTCGTTCGCGGTCGTCGCCCGGAACACCGGCGTGTTGGTGCGCCGCCGGTAGAGCAGCAGCAGGATGCCGAGGACGAGCAGGACACCGGCCGCGGTGCCGCCGTACAGCGAGAACAGGTGATACGTGTGCTCGCTGACGCCCGCCTTGTCCGTCCACGACTCGGGGAGGAACAGCCCCACCAGGTGGCCGACGAGCACGAAGAGGATGCCGTAGTGGAACATCGGCGAGGCGATGTTCAGCAGCTTGGACTCGTAGACCTGCGAGGAGCGGGTCGTCCAGCCGAACTTGTCGTAGCGGTAGCGCCAGATGGTGCCCGCGACGAGCAGGACGAAGGCGATGTAGGGAAGGGCGCCCCACAGCAGCGTTTTCATCAGTGCTCCCCGATGAGTGCGGAGGGTGCGGAGGGTGCGAACGGCTGGAGGCCGACCTCCTCGCGCGGTGGGCCCGACCGGGCCAGCGCGAGCGCCTCGGCGCGGTCCTTGGGGCTCGGGCCCGGCAGGCTCGCGCACACCGCCTCCAGTACCCCCGCGTACGGCGTGCCGTGTTCGCGCAGTGCGAGCCGCAGCAGCTCCAGGCCGCTGCGGTGCTCCAGCAGCAGCTCGGGCCCCGCCAGCGCGGAGAACTCCAGGACCGCGGGGAGGAAGTCCGGCAGCTCCTCGCCGGTGAACTCCAGGCCGTGCGCGCGGTAGGCCTCCTTGAAGCGGACCAGGGCCATGCCGCGCCGCCGGGTGTCGCCGTCCCGCCACCAGCTCAGGTACAGGCTGTGCCGGTTCTTGAAGTCGAAGACCTGCACATAGTGCGCCGCCAGCTCCCGCGGGTCGGTGTTGGTCGCGTACGTGAGGAACTCGTCGAGCGGCGGGGGAGCGGCGGCCCGCAGCAGGGGCAGCCGCTCGTGGAACGTGTCGTCCGGGTAACCCAGGCAGAGGGCCGCGGCCTGGTGGAGCACGGCGTGTTCAGTCACTGTCGTCCTCCTTGGCCGCGTGCGCCTTCTCCTCCGCGCTCGGCTGCTCGTCGGCGGTCTGCCGGGCCCGCAGCGCGTGGAAGTTCTCCAGGGTGACCAGCGGCAGCCGGCGCCGTCCCGAGTCCTGGCCGAACGGTCCGTCGCCGCCCATGCCGGGGCCGTCCTCGTAGTCGAGGCTGCACGAGTCGGACGGTTCGGGAAGGGCCGACTCCTCCAGGCGCCGCGCGTCGGCGACGGCCGCGGTCGGGATGACGTACCGGTCCTCGTACTTGGCGATGGCCAGCAGGCGGTACATCTCCTCGATCTGCGGGCCTGTCATGCCCACCGACTCCGCCACCGAACCGTCGGGCGGGTCACCGAGGTTGATGGCCCGCATGTGTGCCCGCATGGCGGCCAGCTTCTCCAGGCTGGAGCGCACCGGGCCCACGTCCCCGGCGGTGAAGATCTCCGCGAGGTATTCGAGGGGGATGCGCAGGGTGTCGATGGCGCCGAAGAGGTTGGCCGCGTCCTCGCCGTCGTGGCCGGTCTCCGTCAGCGCGTCCACCACCGGCGACAGCGGCGGGATGTACCAGACCATCGGCATCGTGCGGTACTCCGGGTGCAGCGGGAGCGCCACCTTGTACGTGCTGATCAGGGCGCGCACGGGGGAGCGGCGTGCCGCCTCGATCCAGTCGTGGGAGATCCCGTCCCGCTCGGCCGCGCGGCGCACCTCGGGGTCGGCGGGGTCGAGGAAGACGTCCAACTGCCTCTGATACAGCCGGTGTTCGTCTGGCTCGGAGGCCGCCGCCGTCACCTTGTCGGCGTCGTACAGGATCACCCCGAGGTAGCGCAGGCGGCCCACGCACGTCTCCGAGCAGACGGTGGGCAGGCCCACCTCGACGCGCGGGTAGCACAGCGTGCACTTCTCGGCCTTGCCGGTGCGGTGATTGAAGTAGACCTTCTTGTACGGGCAGCCGGTCACGCACTTGCGCCAGCCCCGGCAGTGGTCCTGGTCGACGAGGACGATGCCGTCCTCCGTGCGCTTGTACATCGCCCCGGAGGGGCAGGACGCCACGCACGACGGGTTCAGGCAGTGCTCGCAGATGCGCGGCAGATAGAACATGAAGGTCTGCTCGAAGGCGAACTTCACCTTGTCGGACGCCTGTTGGCGGGTCTTGGCGACCATCGGGTCCAGGTGGCCGTGCTCGGTGGCGCCGCCGAGGTTGTCGTCCCAGTTCGACGACCACTCGATCTTCATCGGCTTGCCGGAGATCAGGGAGCGGGGTTCGGCGACCGGGTAGTCGTCGCCGAGCGGGGCGTCGGTGAGGTTGCGGTACTCGTACGTCCAGGGCTCGTAGTAGTCCTTGATCTCGGGCAGCTTGGGGTTGGAGAAGATCTCCAGGAGCGACTTGATCCGGCCGCCGTTCTTGAGCTTCAGGGCGCCGCGCCTGTTCAGCTCCCAGCCGCCGCGCCACTTCTCCTGGTCCTCGTAGCGGCGCGGATAGCCCTGGCCGGGGCGGGTCTCGACGTTGTTGAACCAGACGTATTCCATGCCGTCGCGGTTGGTCCACGCCTGCTTGCACGTGACCGAACACGTGTGACAGCCGATGCACTTGTCGAGGTTCATCACCATCGCGATCTGGGCCATACAGCGTCCGATGGTGCCTGCGTCACGGGGCATCAGTACTCCACCTTCTGCGACCTGCGGCGGATGACGGTGACCTCGTCGCGCTGGTTGCCCGTCGGGCCCAGGTAGTTGAACGCCCATGACAACTGCGCGTAGCCGCCGATGAGATGGGACGGCTTGAGGATGAGGCGGGTCAGGGAGTTGTGGATGCCGCCGCGCCTGCCGGTGGTCTCCGTCTTCGGCACGTTCACCGTGCGTTCCTGCGCGTGGTGCATGTAGACCGTGCCGGCCGGCATGCGGTGCGAGACGATCGCGCGCGCCACCACGACGCCGTTGCGGTTGACCGCCTCGATCCAGTCGTTGTCCCGTACGCCGATCGCGTCCGCGTCCTGCGGCGCCATCCAGATGGACTGCCGCCGCGGGAGAGCGACAGCATGAACAGGTTGTCCTGGTACTCGGAGTGGATCGACCACTTGTTGTGCGGCGTGAGGTAACGGACCGTCACCTCACGCTCACCGTCGGGGCCGAGCCGTGGTTCTCCGAAGAGGCGGTGCATGTCCAGGGGTGGCCGGTAGACGGGCAGCGCCTCGCCCAGCTCGTGCATCCAGTCGTGGTCGAGGAAGAAGTGCTGACGCCCGGTGAGGGTGTGCCACGGCTTCAGGTGCTCCGTGTTGAGCGTGAACGCGGTGTAGCGGCGCCCGCCCGATTCGCTGCCGCTCCACTCCGGTGAGGTGATCACCGGCACCGGTGCGGCCTGTGTGTCGGCGTACGTGATGCGCTTGCCCTCGTGCTCGGCGGCCAGATGCGCCATCTCCTGGCCGGTGCGCTCCTCCAGGGTGTGGAAGCCCTGCGTGGCCAGGCGCCCGTTCGTCGTGCCGGAGAGGGCGAGGATGGCGTTGGCCGCCTTCACGGCGGTGTTCAGGGCGGGGCGGCCGTCGGCGGGCCCGCCGAGCACCACGCCGTTGCGTTCCCGCAGCTCCTCGACCACCCGGTCGGGGTGCAGGGAGATGCCCTTGGCGGCAGCCCCAGCCGCTCCACCAGCGGTCCGAGGGCGGCGAACTTCGCGCCGATCGCCGTGTAGTCGCGCTCCACGACCGCAGAGGTTCGGCATCGTCCGCCCCGGGACCGGCTCGCACTCGCCCTTGCGCCAGTCCCAGGACGACCCCGCCGGGCTGTGCCGTCTCGCCCGGCGTGTCGTGCTGGAGCGCGGTGGCGACGAGGTCCCTGCGGACGCCGAGGTGGTCCACGGCCAGCTCACTCAGCCGCTCGGCGATCTCCCGGAACGTGTCGAAGTCGGTCCGCGCCTGCCAGGGCGGGTCGACCGCCGGGGTGAAGGAGTGCACGTACGGATGCATGTCGGTGGTCGACAGGTCGTGCTTCTCGTACCAGGTCGCGGCGGGCAGCACGACGTCCGAGAGCAGCGTGGAGGACGTCTGCCGGAAGTCGAGCGAAACGAGCAGGTCGAGCTTGCCCTCAGGTGCCTCGTCGCGCCAAGTGACGGTGGAGGGGCGCTCGTGCGGTGCCGCTTCCTCGGCGCGCAGCGACGCATGTGTGCCCAGCAGATGCTTCGTGAAGTACTCGGCGCCCTTGGCGGACGAACCGAGGAGGTTGGCGCGCCACAGGGTCAGCACACGCGGCCAGTTCTCGGGCGCGTCCGGGTCCTCGCACGCGAACTTGAGGGTGCCTGCCTTGAGTTCGGCGACGGCGTTGGCCACCGGGTCGTCGGTCGTCTCCGCGAGGTCGAGGGGGTTGCGGTCGAACGTGGGGTACGACGGCATCCACCCGGAACGCGCCGACAGCGCCAGGCAGTCGGCGCCCGTCATCCCCGCGAAGCGGCCCTCGCCGAGCGGTGAGGCGAGCACGTCGGCGGCGAACCTGTCGTAACGCCACTGGTCGGTGTTGAGGAACCAGTAGGCGGTGCCGATCATCTGCCGCGGCGGCCTGCTCCAGTCGATGCCGCCCGCCAGCGTCGCCCAGCCGGTCACCGGACGGCACTTCTCCTGCCCGACGTAGTGCGCCCAACCGCCGCCGTTGCGCCCCTGGCAGCCGGTCAGCTGGAGCAGGGCGAGGAAGGCCCGGTAGATCGTCTCGGAGTGGAACCAGTGGTTGGTCCCCGCGCCCATCAGGATCATGCAGCGCCCGCGCGACTTCTCCGCCGTCGCGGCGAACTCCCGAGCGATCTTCACGCACTTGCCGGCCGGTACGGAGGTGTGCACCTCTTGCCAGGCGGGCGTACCGGGCGTCTTTGCGTCGTCGTACGAAGAGGGCCACGCGCCCGGCAGCCCCTCGCGCCCGACGCCGTACTGCGCGAGGAGCAGGTCGAAGACGGTGGTGACCAGCGGCCCGTCCTGCCCGCCGAGCCGCGTCGCGGGGACCCCGCGCCGCATCACCTCCCCGCGGCCCTGCCCGTGCGGGCCGCCCTCGGTGTCGAAGCGGGGCGGCAGCAGCACTTCGACGCCCGCGGCGACGGGCGAGCCGTGCAGGGACAGCAGGGGCTTGATGTCGCCGAGGTCGAGGTTCCACTTGCCCTTGCCGGACTCGGTCCAGCGGAAGCCGAGCGAGCCGCCCGGCACAGCGGGCCGCCCCGTGTTCTCGTCGAGCACCACCGTCTTCCAGTCGCCGCCCTCGCCCTCCTCGCCGAGGTCGGTGGCGCGCAGGAACTTCGCGGGCACGAGAGAGCCGTCGCGTTCGGTCAGCGTCACCAGAAAGGGCAGGTCGGTGTAGGTGCGGACGTACTCGGTGAAGAAGTCCGTCGGCCGGTCGACGAAGAACTCCTTCAGGACGACGTGCCCCATGGCGATGGCGAGCGCGCCGTCCGTGCCGGGGTGCGGGTGCAGCCACTCGTCGGCGAACTTCGCGTTGTCGGCGTAGTCGGGCGCGACCACCACGACCTTCTGCCCGCGATAACGGGCCTCGGCCATCCAGTGCGCGTCCGGCGTCCGCGTCACCGGCACGTTGGAACCCCACATCATCAGATACGCGGCGTCCCACCAGTCACCCGACTCCGGTACGTCGGTCTGGTCGCCGAACACCTGCGGCGAGGCCACGGGAAGATCCGCGTACCAGTCGTAGAAGGAGAGCATCGGCGCGCCGATCAGCCCCATGAAACGGGCCCCGGCGGCATGCGACACCATCGACATCGCGGGGATGGGCGAGAAGCCGGCGACGCGGTCCGGGCCGTGCGTCCTGATCGTGTGCACGTGTGCGGCGGCGATGATCTCGACCGCCTCGTCCCAGCTCGCCCGGACCAACCCGCCCTTGCCACGCGCCTGTTGATACCGGCGGCGGCGCTCCGGATCACCCTGGATGTCCGCCCACGCCAGCACCGGGTCCTTCAGGCGCGCCTTCGCCTCCCGGTACATCTCCAGCAGGACGCCGCGCAGATAGGGATAGCGGACGCGGGTGGGGGAGTACGTGTACCAGGAGAACGCCGCGCCCCGGGGGCAGCCGCGCGGCTCGTACTCGGGGCGGTCGGGGCCGACGCTCGGGTAGTCCGTCGCCTGCGACTCCCACGTGATGATGCCGTCCTTGACGTACACCTTCCAGCGGCACGAGCCGGTGCAGTTCACGCCGTGCGTGGAGTTCACGACCTTGTCGTGGCTCCAGCGGTCCCGGTAGAAGGCGTCCGCGTCCCGGCCCCCGGTGAGCGCGACGCTGTGCAGGTCGGGGGCGGTGGTGCCGCGCCGGAAGAACTTCCCCGCCCGCAGCAGGGCGGCGGCGGGCTCGGTCGTCTCTGTCACCGTGGAGCTCCCTAGGTCTGCCTTTCAACGAACCTAGGGGCGGGGGCCGCGGGGCACCCTTCGGCCGCCGCCGTATGGGTTGCGGGACGGAAGACGGGCACCGCCCGGGACCGCGGGGCGGCATTACCTGGGACGTAATCGACCGGGGGGCGCGGGGGCGACACAGTGGTGTCAACGGAAGGGGCCGCGCGCCGCGGCCCCTGATCCGCCCACCGAAGCCCGCCCGTCCCCGCAGCCTGGAGGCAGCCGCCATGTCCGTCTCGACGTACCCCCTCACCACCCTGGCCCGCACCACCGACCCGACCACCATGCTGCGCCGCTTCCTCGGCCTGGACGCCGTCGTGACCGCCGGCAACGGTCTCGCGTACGTCACCGCCTCAGGGCCCCTCGGACGCTTCCTCGGCGTCGACTCCGGGCTGCTCCTCGGGCTCGGCGTCTTCCTCACCCTCTACGGCGCGGGCGTCGGTTACCTCGCCTCCCGCAAGAGCCCGCCGACGCTCGGCGTGCGCGCGGTCATCGAGGGCAACGCCGCCTGGGCGGTGCTCAGCGTCGTCGCCCTCGTCGCCTGGCTCTCGCCGAGCACGGCCGGCGCGGTCTGGGTCCCGCTCCAGGCCGTCACCGTCGGCGGCTTCGCGGCGCTGCAGTACGCGGCGCTGCGGGCGCGGCGGGTGTGAGCCGCGCGGCGGGTGTGAGCCGCGTGGCGGCCTGAACCGCCCGGCGGCCGGGACGCCCGCGAGGCTGCCGGCCGCTAGGTCATGCGGGTCCGGAGGTACTTGGCGGTCGCCGGGTCGGCCGGGAGCAGCGTCTCGATGGCCAGCTCGGCGACCGTCACGTCCATCGGTGTATTGAACGTCGAGATCGACGAGATGAAGGACAGCACATGCCCGTCGTGCTCGATCCGCAGGGGCAGCGCGAAGTACGGCACCTCCGTCCCGGCGTCGAAGGCGTCCACCCCCGGGTCCGCCACCGGGTAGGCGGCCACCTCCTCGTACACCGCCCGCAGACCGTCCGAGCGCTGCAACGCGATCTGCCGCTCCATCTGGTGCAGCAGGTGGCCGCGCCACTCCCGCAGGTTGCGGACCTTCGGGGCGAGGCCCTCGGGGTGAAGGGTGAGCCGCATCGCGTTCAGCGGCGGCGTCAGCACGTGCTCCGGGACGCCTTCGAGGAACATCGCGATGCCGCGATTGGCCGCGATCACGTCGTACGTCGCGTCGACGACCAGCGCGGGATAGGGCTCGTAACCGGTCAGCAGCTGTTCGAGGTTCGCGCGCAGGGTGCCCATCGAGGGGTCGGTCAGCGGGGTCTCGCGAAAGCGCGGGGCGTAACCAGCGGCCAGGAGGAGGGAGTTGCGGTCCCGCACCGGAACGTCGAGGTGGTCGGCGAGGCGCAGCACGAGTTCCTCGCTCGGGCGCGAGCGGCCCGTCTCGATGAAGCTGATGTGCCGGGCGGAGGAGTCCGCGCGCAGGGCCAGCTCCAGCTGGCTGACCCGGCGCCGCTCGCGCCAGCCGCGCAGCAGCGGGCCCACGCCCGTGGCGTTCCCCTTGGTGGTGTCCCTGGCGGTGGTGTCCCTGGCCTTGCCTTTGGTGCTCCCCTTGGCGGGCGCGGCGGTTGTCATCCCTCGACGGTAGTCATCCTTGGACGGTAATCGAAACAGGTTGTGGCAAGGTGAGGTGATTCCGTGGAAGGAGCCATGACCATGACCTCCGAACCGCTCTCGCAGAAGGAGATCGAGGCCCGCCTCGCCGAACTGCCCGGCTGGTCCCGCGACGGCGGCAAGCTCACCCGGTCGTACCGGCTCGGTTCGCACTTCGCGGCGACCGGTCTGGTCGTGCACATCGCGCGGACGCAGGACGAGCTGGACCACCACTCCGACCTGACGCTCGGCTATGACACCGTGACGCTGGCCGTGCACACGCACAGCGCGGGCGGCGCGCTCACCGACGGCGACTTCGAACTCGCGCGCCGGGTCGCGGAGTTGGCGCCCGCGCACGGCGTCCAGTGAGCACCGGCATGCTGGACTACAGCAAGGAGGCGGACCGTCTACGACGCCTCGCGCGGCGGTGAGCCCCGCGCCGCGCCGCCGCGGCCGCCGTCCTCGGCCTCATCCCCTCCGAGGCCCGCACCCTGCTCGACGTCGCCTGCGGCACCGGGCTCGTCACCCGGCGCCTGGCCGCACGCGAGGGCCTGTGGGTGACGGGCGTGGACGCGACGCCCCGCATGGTCCGGATGGCGGCGGACCGGGTGCCGGGCGCCGTCGTACTCGGTGACAGCCGCCGACTGCCGTTCCCGGACGGGGCGTTCGACGCCGTCAGCACCGTGTGGCTGCTGCACCTGCTGTCCGGTCCAGAGGAGGCGTCGAGGGTCGTCGGCGAGTGGCGGCGCGGGTGCTGCGGCCCGGCGGGGTCTACGTCACCACCGTCGACAAGGCCGCCTCGCACGACGTGGGCAGCGACATCGACGCCGTGCTCGCCCCGCGCCCCGTACGCCCCGCCGTCGACCGCGGCCCGGCGTCGAGGTGTACGCCGCCGCGCACGGCATGGCGCCCGCGGGCCGCGCCGGGTTCACCGGCCACGGCCAGGGCCGCTCGCCCCGCTCCACGGTCGACGACCTGCGCGCGGCTGGTTCACGCAGATCCCGCCGGACGCCCCCTGGCGGCACGCCTGGCCGCCGGGCTCGCGGGGCTCCCGGACCAGGACGCGCCGCGCCCGGACCCTCAGTTCCGCCTGCGGGCGTTTCGGAAGCGGGGTTGAGGGCGGGCGGGCCGACGGGCGCCGCAAGCCGCGACTGCCGCCGGAATTTGCGGGAACGGCAACGCGGCTGGTCGAAAACCGGGAAACGGGAGCAGGCTGGTCCCTGTCACGACGACGGCAGAACCGGAAGGCGGCACAGTGATGGGGCACAACCAGGACCAGGGGCGTCACCAGGATCAGGGACAGGGGCAGAGCGCGGGCCACAGCCACGGCACTGGCCACGGCCACGGCCACAGCCATGGTCACGGCCACGGCGAGGACCGCGACATGGACTGGGCCGCCATGGGCGCCATGCTGGAGCGGTACGCACGCGTCGCCGCGCCCCTGTACGGCGACGCGGCGGCCTGGCTGCGCCAGTGGGCCCCGGACCCCGGCGTCGTCGTCGATGTCGGCAGCGGCCCCGGAGCCGTCTCCTTCCTGCTGGCCGAGGCCTTCCCCAAGGCACGGATCGTCGCGGCGGACCCCGAGGAGCCCCTCCTGGAACAGGCCCGCGACCGCGCGGCCCGCGAGGGTCTGGGCGACCGCTTCGACACGGTGCGCGCGGCGCTCCCGGACGCCATCGACGACGTACCGACCGCCGACCTCCTGTGGCTGTGCAAGTCCCTCCACCACGTCGGCGACCAGGGCGCCGCGCTCGCCGCCCTCGCCGACCGCCTCGCACCGGGCGGCGCGCTCGCCCTCCTGGAGGGCGGCCTGAGCGCCCGCTACCTCCCCCGGGACATCGGCTTCGGCCGCCCCGGTCTCCTCGCCCGCCTGGAGGCCTCCGACGAGGAGTGGTTCGCCGGCATGCGCGCCGGTCTGCCGGGCTCGAAGGACGCGGCGGAGGACTGGCCGGCGCTCCTTGCCGACGCGGGCCTGCGCCACACGGCCACGCGCACCTTCCTCCTGGACCTCCCGGCCCCGCTCTCCGAGGACGCCCGCGCCCACATCGTGGAGGAGTTCACGCGCCGCCGGGACACGCGCGAGGACCGCCTCGCCCCCGACGACCTCGCGACCCTCGACCGCCTCCTGGACAAGAACGACCCGCAGAGCCTGCACCACCGCCCGGACCTGTTCCTGCTGACGGCGCAGACGGTGCATGTGGCGGTCAAGGACGCCTAGGACACCGAGGACACCGAGGACGCCGAGGCCGCCGAGGACGTCGAGGACGGGGCCAGGGCGTAGGGCCGGGCTCAGCAGTGGCCGGGGAGCGCGTAGACGATGACGCGCGCTCCACGGCCGCGCCACGCACGGCACGTCTCGAAGCGGCGCTCGGCGACGAGGGCGCGCTTCGCCTTCTCCCGTGCGTCCTCCTCGTCCCTCCCGCCCGACGGGTCCGTGACGAGCACGATCCGCGGCTCGGCGCGCATACGGCGGGCGATGACACCGGCGGGCACCTCCGTGCCGTACAGCGTGGCGGAGGCGACCGGGCTCCGGTCGAGGGCGATGTCGCGCAGATGGTCGGCGGCACCGGGCACCGCCAGCGACCACACCCTGCGGCGCAGCGGCAGGTACACCACGGCGTCACCCTCCCGGCCCGCGGCCCGGATGGCGTGCGCGGCGGAGGTGGCGTCGTCGAGGCGGCCGGCCGGGGTGCGCGTGTGCAGCGTCATGGGCAGCAGGGCGGCCACGGCCGCACCGGCGGCCACCACGGCCACGGAGGCGCGCCCCCGGCCGCCCCGCGAGGCCCGGTCGAGCACGGCGCCGAGGAGGAGGGCGAGGCCGGCCATGCCGTACAGGACATAGCGGTCCACGAAGAGCGGCTTGACCCGGTGCGCAGAGCAGCAGCAGCGTGGCTGGGGACGACCAGGAGGGGCAGCGCGAGCCGCACGAGGGCCCCCGCCGGAGCGCCCCCGACGCCCCGTCCCCGCAGTGACACCGCGCAGCCCGCTCCGAGCAGGCACACCGCGACCGCCCCCGCGTACGTCCAGGGGTTGGCGTAGAGCCAGTCCACCTGGGCCTTCTGCCGTTCGCTCACCACGGCCAACGGGGCGATGGCCACGACGACGGTCCCCGATGCCACGGCCCACCGCCGCCGTGTCGCCCGGGGCACCCACACGGCGTGTGCGGCGAGAGGGCGAGCACCGCGAACTCGTGCAGCAGGCACGCCACCAGCAGCAGCGTGCCGTACAGCCACCACGCGCGCCGCGCGCGACCCGCCTCGGCGCGACCGCGCTCGTCAGGCCTGCCGCGCGCGTCGACCCGACCGCGCTCGTCAACGCGTACGTGGCCCAGACGATCAGCGCGCACACCATCGCGTACGAACGTCCCTCCTGCGCGAAGCGCTGGACCGACGGCAGCACGGCGAAGACGAGGCCGGCGAGCGTACCCGCGCGCGGCCCCGCGAGCCGCTCCCCGATGAGCGCCACACCGGCCGCGGCGGTGCCCATCGCGAGCACGGAGGGGACGCGCAGCACCAGGAGCGGGTCGATGTCACCCGACCACCGGAAGAGGCCGTGCATCACCAGGTAGTACAAGCCGTGCACGCGTCCGCGTCGCCGAGCGTCCGCCAGAGGACGGTGAGATCCCGGCGCGAGACGTCGTACGTGACCACCTCGTCCCGCCACATGCTGCCCTGGCGGCGTATGCCCCAGAGGCCGAGGGTGAGCGTCAGGAGCAGGGGTGGCAGGGCGACGGCACGCTTCGACGGACGGGGCGGTCCGGGCGTGGCCGGATCAGGACCTCGCGTACGCGCTCGTGTGAGGGCGGATGACAGGGTTCGGGTGACAGTGGTGATGGCGGGCTCCCCGAGGGTGCGCTGCGACGGCTGTACCGGCCCAAGGGCGGGCCGGGACAGCCGAGTCCAGCCGCGCGAGGATTGATGGGCAGCCCCCTTCCGCCGCGCCGATCAATGGCCGGAGCGGCCCGGAGCAGCCCGGGGTGGCCGTGGCGTGACCGGGGCGGACTCGACGGGGGGCCCGGAGCGGGGCCCGGAGTTGAGAGTGAAACTGGGGAGAGGGAGCGGGGAGTCGGAGTGGGCGTGCGCGAGAAACCTGTGGAGCCGACGGCGGGGCCGGTCCCGCGCCTCGCGCACGATCTCCGCAAGCTCCGCGTGAACGCGGGCAGCCCCACGTACCGCACGATGGCGGAGCAGGCCCCGTACTCGGCGCCCACCCTCTCCGCGGCGGCCTCGGGGGAGCGGCTGCCGACGCTGCCCGTGCTGCTCGCCTACGTCGCGGCGTGCGGCGGGGACCCGCGGGAGTGGGAGCGGCGCTGGTACGACACGTCGCCGAGGACGCCGACGCGGCACGGACGAGGGCGATGCGCCCTACCCGGGCCTCGCCCGGTTCGGCACCGACGACCGGGAACGCTTCCACGGCAGGGACGAC
This sequence comes from Streptomyces huasconensis, assembly GCA_004010275.1. Lineage (GTDB taxonomy): Bacteria > Actinomycetota > Actinomycetes > Streptomycetales > Streptomycetaceae > Streptomyces > Streptomyces huasconensis. The sequence continues at coordinate 37,182 of RBWT01000016.1, read as the reverse complement.
CTCGTGGACGAACTGGCACGGCTCACGGCACGCCGACGTGTGGCGGCGCTGATCGGGGCGTCGGGCAGCGGAAAGTCATCCCTGCTCAGAGCCGGCCTGATCCCCGCCCTGCGGGAGCCCGGCGGGCCCTGGCGCCCCGCCTCCGTCCGCATCCTCACCCCCGGCGAACGCCCGGCCCGCACCCACCGGCGCCCCTTCACACCCGCCGACGGCGACGGCGACACACTGCTCGTCGTCGACCAGTTCGAGGAACTCTTCTCCCTCTGCCACGACCCCGCCGAACGGGACGCGTTCCTCACCCTGCTGCTCACCGCCCGCGACGCCGCGTCCCGCCTGCGCGTGCTCCTCGCCGTGCGCGCCGACTTCTACGGCCGCTGCGCCGAGCACGGGCCGCTGGCCGAGGCGCTCGGCGACGCCAACCTGCTCGTCGGGCCCATGCCCCCCGGCACGGCTGCGCGAGGCGATCGTGCGGTCGGCCGCCGCCGAACGTCTCGTGGTCGAGCGGTCCTTGACCGCTCGGCTCGTCGCCGATGTCGCGGACGATGCCGGGCGGCCTGCCGCTCATGGCACACGCGTTGCGCGAGGTGTGGCGGCGGCGCAGCGGCAGAACGCTGACCGAAGCGGCGTACGAGGCGATCGGCGGGGTGCGCGGCGCGGTCGCGCACACCGCCGAGGAGGTCTACGGCCGGCTGAGCGAGACGGAGACCGAAACCGCGCGCACGCTGCTGCTGCGGATGGTGGCGCCCGGTGCCGGCACGCAGGACACCCGGCGCCCCGTCGACCGCGCCGAGCTGCCGCCCGGCTGTGCACCCGTCCTGGAACAGCTGGTCGCGGCACGGCTGTTGACGGTCGACGAGGGCGTGGTCGACCTCGCGCACGAGGCGCTGATCACGGCCTGGCCGCGGTTGCGCGGATGGATCGAGGAGGACCGGGAACGGCTGCGGCTGCACCGCGCGCTCACCGAAGCGGCGTACACGTGGCAGGAGTTGGGGCGTGATCCCGGGGTGTTGTACCGAGGGGCACGGCTCACGGCGGCCACAGAGGCGTTCGTAGCGAATCAGCGGGACGGCGAACTCACCGCTGGCGAAGAAGAGTTCCTCATGGCCGGCATCGACGCCCACGCGCAAGGAGTACGGACGGCGACCCGCGCCGCACGCCGTACCCGTGCCCTCCTCTCGGGGCTGGTGGCACTCCTCTGTCTCGCCATGGTGGCGGGAACCGTCGCCTGGCAGCAGAACGAGAACGCCGACCGGCGGAGCACCGAGGCGCAGGCCAGGCGGATCGCCGGCGTCGCGCGGACGCTGCGCCTGTCGGACCCGGTCACCGCGACACGACTGAGCGTGGCCGCCTGGCGGCTCGCGGACCTGCCGGAGACCCGCGAGGCGGTACGAGGGGCTGCCGCGCAGCGCGAGCGGGACATGTTCGCCGGCGGTGACCGGAGTGAGCGGGCGGCGCACTTCCTCAGCGGTGACGAGCCGGGTCCTGACCAGCTCCACCGGCCGCCGGGTGACACGGTGGGGGGTGCCGGAGCGGCGTCGGCTCGGTACGTACGACCGGCCCGGCCCGTCCGGCCCGGCCGACTTCGACATGGATGTCAGCGCCGACGGGAGGTTCGTCGCCCGGGCCACCGAGCGGGGCGTCCAGGTCTGGGACCTGCTGCACGAGCGTCCGGTGGGGCGGCCCATGCGAGAAGGCCGTTCGGCGGGCATGGACGCCGGGTTCGCGCCCAGTGGGCGGATGCTCGTCCTTCAGCGGGAGACGCCGGGCGAGGTCCAGGTCTGGGACGTGCGACGGCACCGGCTCGTGACGACGGTCCGGAACGTGGCGACGAGCAGCAGCCCCTACTCCGCCATGAGCCCCGACGACCGTCTCCTCGCGGCCTGTTCCGGGGACGACGGTCCGCTGGTCCTGCGTGACATCTCCACGGGACGCGATCTCCCGAGGCGGTGGCCGCGCGCGCTCGACCAGGCGTTCTGCACGGCGCAGACGGCGACATTCACCCCCGACGGGCGGGCCCTGGCCGTGCCCGTGGAGGGCGGCATCCGGACCTGGGACATGCGGACCGGCGAGGAACGGCCCGAGGTCGACCTCCCCGGAGCCCCTGAACCGAGCCTGGACTTCAGCGACGACGGAACCACGGCGGTCGCGCTCGGCAAGCAGGAAGTGGTCCTGTGGCGCGTCGCCGACCCCGGCACTCCACTGCTGCGCCACCCCATCGGGGAGGGCACGGCACGCGAAGTGCGGCTGGACACGGAGGCGGGGGTGATCCGTGTGCGGACGAGCACCAGGGTGGTACGGACCCTGGGCATCGCCGACGCCCTGACCGGCCGGCACCGTCAACGCCCCCTGGTCGGCGCACGGTTCAGTCCCGACGGCCGCTCGCTCGCCACCGCCGAACGCCGGGGCGGCAGCACGGTGGTACGGCTCCGTGACGCCCACGACGGGACCCTGCTGCGCTCGCTGCCGGGCCGGTCGTGCGAGGGCTGCCCGGACCCCGTCCTCACGTTCTCCCCGGACGCGGAACTCTCGCCCACACCACCGGTACGGAGCGGGGAACGACCGTCCGCCAGTGGAGCATCCGCCACGGCCGGGCGAAGGCCCGCCACACGGTGGCGTCCTGGGTCGAGGACCTCGTCCTGCCCGGGGGCGGCGGGTCGCCCGTCATCGCGGGCACGAAGCCCGGCAAGCGGGAGAACGACAACCGAAAGGTCGAGGTCTGGCGCATCGATGGCCGCACCGACGGCCACATCGACGGGCGCACTGAAGGCCGCACTGACGGCCGGACCGACGGCGGCACCGACAAGCGGCTGTTGAGCCGCCGGTCTCTCGGCTCACCGGTCCTGGCGCCCGACAGCCGCGCGCTCTTGACCCTGGACGGCCGGATGACCGACCTCAGGACAGGCCGTTCGACGCCCGTGCTGCGCGGCGAGGACAGCTTGATCACCGGCGTGTTCAGCCCCGACCGCCGTTTCCTCGCCGTGTGCGACGACAACGGGCGGCTCACCCTGTGGAACGGCCCGGGAACCCGCCTCCTCGCCGTCCTCTCAGCAGGCGGCCCGGGTGAACACCGGCCGGCCTCGGCGCTGTCCTTCTCCGCCGACGGGCGCCACCTCGCCGCGAGCACCCCCGACGGTTCCGTCCGCGTGTGGGAGACGGGGACCCCCGGCCTCCCCGGCGCCGAGTACCCCGGAGCGGAGGGCGCCGTCCTCGCCCTGGGCTTCGCCGGGGACGAACTGCTGATCGCGACCGCGCACGGGGCGGTCCGCGGGCTTCCCCTCTCCGGGGAGCGGGCGGCGGGCATCGCGTGCCGGCGGGCCGGTGGTGGCCTGACGCGCGGACAGTGGCGTACGTATCTGCCGAACACCCCCTACCGGCCGACCTGTTGACGTTACCTTTTCAGGCAGTGGCTGTCGGGGCGTGGAGCGGAGTCGGTCAGTGAGCGAGCTGGTGCGGTGGGAGTCCGACGCGGGGCCCGTCGTGGTCGAGGTCGACTCCCGGGACCCGGGGTTCAGGTCGGTGTCGCGACGCGGTGACAGCGAGGAGATCCATGACGTCGAGGGGCGGTTCGAGTCGGCCCTCGGGCACGTGCGCGGCGCCGCGCTCTCCGCGTTGCGGACCTTCCGGGAGCGGGCGCTCGACCGACGCGATCGAGCTGGAGTTCGGCGTCAAGCTCACCGCGGCGGCGGGCGCCGTCATCGCCAAGACGTCGGCCGAGGGCCATCTGACGGTCCGTCTCACCTGGTCACGCGAGCGGCAGGAGGCGCGGACCGCCGACCTGCCCACCCAGCCCGGCGGCCGTCAGGACGGACAGCGAGAGGCGGGGCGAGACGTATGGCAGGACCCGGGACGAGACGTACGACAGGACCCGGGACGAGACGTACGACGGGACGCACAAGGCGGGTAAGGGCGGGCACGCACTGGCATGCCCGCGACACCCTTGGGACCGCTCGGCTCGGGCTGCTCGGGGGCCGGGCGATCGCTGTGCACGGCCTGGAGACGCGGCCGGCCCGCCCGCGCTGACCCCGAAGGGCCGACGCGAGCGGGCCGCCGCTTGCACGACCGGGTGACTACACCACGTCGAACGTCGCCGGGTCCGGGCCGAGGCGGCGGTCCTCGTTCAGGGCGGAGATGGCCGCCATGTCCTCGGGGTCGAGCTCGAAGCCGAAGACGTCGATGTTCTCCTTGATCCGGGACGGGGTCACGGACTTGGGGATCACGACATTGCCCAGCTGGATGTGCCAGCGCAGGACGATCTGCGCGGGCGTGCGCCCGTGCTTCCGCGCGATCGCGACGATCGCAGGCACCTCCAGGAGCCCCTTGCCCTGGCCGAGCGGCGACCACGCCTCCGTGGCGATGCCCTGCTCCGCGTGGTACTCGCGGGCGGCGCGCTGCTGGAGGTGCGGATGCAGCTCGATCTGGTTGACGGCGGGGATGACCGACGTCTCGGCGATCAGCCGGTCCAGGTGCTCGGGCAGGAAGTTCGAGACGCCGATGGACTTGGCGCGGCCATCGGCCTGGATCTTCTCGAACGCCTTGTAGGTGTCGACGTAGCTGTCCTTGGAGGGCAGCGGCCAGTGGATGAGGTAGAGATCCACATAGTCGAGGCCGAGCTTCTCCAGCGAGGTGTCGAAGGCACGGAGCGTCGAGTCGTGGCCCTGGTCGGCGTTCCAGAGCTTCGTGGTGACGAACAGCTCCTCGCGGGGCACACCGGAGGCGGCGATGGCCTTGCCCGTGCCCTCTTCGTTGCCGTAGATCGCGGCGGTGTCGATACTGCGGTACCCGGCCTCCAAGGCCGTCGTGACCGCCGTCTGAGCCTCGTCGTCCGGCACCTGCCAGACACCGAAACCGAGCTGGGGCATCTCGACGCCGTTGTTCAGGATGATCGGGGGGACCTTGCTCACGAGCTCTCGATCCTTAAGTCGTCGGGTGGTACTCCCATGGTCAACGATCAGGGTCGCCGCCGCATTCCTGAACCGGGCGACGTGATCCTGACCGCCGATTGGCCGGATGTCGAAGAGGCACGGAGGTCAAGTCGGTCCGGACCATTGACGGTGTCCCGTCATGTCGAGACGCTATGACGCGACACTGAACGCGGGACACTCATGTGAACGCTACAAGCATGTCCCCGCCCCGCGGCCCGTGGCTCGTCCTGAACCCCCACCTCTTCAGGAAAGGCGGCGTCATGCCGATGTCTATGTCCATGCCTACGCCTACGACGTCCATGCCGACGTCCACGACGCCCATGCCCGCGCCCGAGCAGTCGATGCCTGCGTCCACGACGTCCATGCCCACGCGACCCGTGGCCGCGGTTCCCGCGCCCGGCGCCTGGCAGAGCCCCGCGTACGCCGTCGTCGACACCGCGCTCGAAGTCACCGCCTACCGTCTCGCCGACCGGTAGACCCGCCGCCACATGCTGCTGCAGGTGCACGGCACCGCGGCGGGCGGCGGGCTGCCCCAGTGGAACTGCGCGTGTCCCGGCTGTGCCGGGGCCCGCACCCACCCGGAACGCCGCCGCCGGCACGCCGCACTCGCCGTCCACGCGGGTGAGGACCACCGGCCGGGCGGGGACCACCGGCCCGGCGAAGGCCACCGGCCAAGCGAAGGCCGCTGGTACCTCGTCAACGCCACCCCCGACCTCGCCGACCAGATCGAAGCCACCCCGGCCCTGCACCCCGGCACCTGCTCCGACACGCGGCGCACGCCCGTCGCCGGGGTCGTCCTGACCGACGCCGAACGCGACCACACCCTCGGCCTCGCCCGCCTCCGCGAGGCCCGCGACGGCGTCGACGTCATCGCCGGCGCCCGTGCGCGAGGCGGTGCGCGACGGGCTGCGGCTCGACGCGCTCCTGACGCCCTACACGTCCGTACGGTGGCGGGAGCTGACCGCCGACCCCGGGCTGCCGCTGGACGACAGCGGTGCGATCCGCGTCGCCGCCGTACCGGTTTCGGCCAAGCGGCCGCGGTACGCCGCCGGGACCGGCCCCGAGGCCGACACCTGGTCGGTCGCGCTGCGCCTGACCGAGACCGCCACCGGCCGCACCGCCCTCTACGCCCCGGCCCTCGCCGTCTGGAGCGAGGCCTTCGAGAAGGCTGCCCAGGACGCCGACTGCGTCATCGTCGACGGCACCTTCTGGGACGACGCGGCCCGGTGCGCGCCGGTTTCACCGACCGGACCGCCACCGCGATGGGACATCTCCCCGTCGCCGGCCCCGGCGGAACGGCGCACCGCTTGGCCCGGCTGCCCGGCCGCTGCCTCTACACCCACCTCAACAACACCAACCCCCTCGGCGACCCGGACGCCGAGCAGCACGCGCTCCTCGCGCACTGGGGGCTGGAAGTCGCCGCCGACGGGATGGTGATCGAGCTGTGACGACCACGGCCCCCGGACAGCCGCGGACGCGGACACGGCCCCCTGGACCCCGGACGAACTCACCGAGCGGCTGCGCGCCGTCTCCGCCGCGCGCTACCACGACCGGCACCCCTTCAACGTACGCATGCACGAGGGCACCCTCACCCGCGAGGAACTGCGCCGCTGGATCACCAACCGGTTCCACTACCAGCGGCACATCCCCGTCAAGGACGCCCTGATCCTCGCCAAGTTCGACGATCCCGCGCTCCGCCGCGGCTGGCTGCGCAGAATCCAGGACCACGACGGGGAGCGGAACGGCACAGGCGGCATCGAACGCTGGCTGCGGCTCGGCGAGGCGGCCGGCCTCGACAGACGCCAACTATGCGACAGCTCACAGGTGTTGCCCGGCGTACGGCTCGCCGTCGACGGCTACGTCAACTTCTGCCGCCTGCGCCCCGCCCTCGACGCCGTCGCCGCCTCCCTCACCGAACTCTCCGCGCCCGACCTGATGCGGACCAGGATCGCCGCCTTCGAACGGCACTACCCGTGGATCGACGCGGCCGGTCTCGCCTACTTCCGTACACGCGTCGGACAGGGCGGCCGCGACGGGCGGGAAGCGCTCGGCCTCGTCCTGGCGTGGGCGCGCACCCGCGAGGAACAGGAACGGGCCGTCGCCGCCCTCACCTTCAAGCGCGAGCGTGCTCTGGTCGCTGCTCGACGCCGTCACGCCGGCGGCAATGGCGCGGGAGGCGCCTCATGAGCGTTCCCGAGGCCCTACGCGAAGGTGTACGCGGGGCATGGCGCCCCGCGCTGGTCCGCTCCGTCCTGCTCCGGCACGACCGGGTGCGCGGCGTCGACCTCCTGGTGCTGCCCGAACGCGTCGTCGTGCTGCGGGGTGCCGCGGGCGGCATCGTGGCCCTGTGCGACGGCGAGCGCGACGTCGCCGACATCGTCGCAGAGCTGGCGCGCCGCCACCCCGACGCGCCTGTGGCAGAGGAAGTCCCGCCGTTCCTCGCCCGGTTGCGGGCCGAAGGGTGGCTGCGGTGAGCGACCCCGACCCCGATCCGCCGTGGGCCCTCCTCGCCGAACTCACCCACGGCTGCCCCCTGCGCTGCGCCTACTGCTCCAACCCCACGGAACTCGTCAGCAGAGCAGCGGAGTTGACGACCGAGGAGTGGGCGGACGTGTTCGGTCAGGCGGCCGACCTCGGCGTCGTGCAGACCCATCTGTCCGGCGGGGAACCGCTCCTGCGCCGCGACCTCGCGGAGATCGTCGCCGCCGCCGACTCCGCGGGCATCCACACGCAGCTCGTCACCAGCGGCGTCGGCCTGCACCGCGAGCGGCTCGGTCACCTCCGTGACGTCGGGCTGCGCAGCGTCCAGCTCTCCGTGCAGCACGCCGACCCGCGGGCCGCGGCGCGCATCGCGGGCGCCCGGGCGTTCACCGCGAAGGAACGCGCGGCGCGCCTGGTGCGGGCCGCCGGGCTGCCGCTCGGCCTCCAACTCCGTGCTGCACCGCGCCAACCTCGACGCGCTGGACGCCCTCGTGGAACTCGCCCTGACCTGGGGCGCCGACCGCGTCGAACTGGCCAACACCCAGTTCTACGGCTGGGCCCTGCGCAACCGCGAGGCCCTGCTGCCCTCCCGCGCGCAGGTCGCCCGCGCCCGCGAGCGCGTCGAACGGTGGCGCGAGCGGCTCGCGGGCCGCATGGAACTGGTGTGGGTGGCACCCGACTACGTCGACGGTGTCGCGAAACCCTGCATGGGCGGCTGGGGAGCCGTCTCGCTGACCGTCGCCCCCGACGGCACCGTCCTGCCCTGCCCGGCCGCCGCGGACCTCCTCGGCCGGGACGCGCCGAACGTCCGTGACCACCGGCTCGGCTGGATCTGGCGGCACTCGGACGCCTTCGGCCGCTACCGGGGCCAGGCGTGGATGAGCGATCCCTGCCGCGGCTGCGAGCTGCGCACGGTCGACTTCGGGGGGTGCCGCTGCCAGGCGTACGCCCTGACCGGCGACGCCACCCGCACGGACCCCGCCTGCCACCGCTCACCCGACCACGGCGTGGTCCAGGCCTTGGTGGACGCGGCAGCCTCCCGCGCCTCCGCCCCTGACCGTGAACCACTCGCCTACGCCTATCGCACCAACGCGCCGTAGCCGGAGCCAGGGGGGGCGGTGCGCGGAGACGTGGGTCCGCAGCTCCTCAGACAAGCGCCCGGGGAAGGCTGCGGGAGGCCGAGCTGGGCGACAGCAAGCGGGACGAGCTGAACCTCATCGAGCCCGGCGGGAACTATGGCCGGCCCACCTGTGAGGGTGTCTGTGGCGTCGCCGACCTGACCGACCCCAAGAAGACCGGCCCGTCGCCGACGCCTCGCCGAGCGGGGTCGCCGTCGTCGACGGCGCGGTCTACCTGGCGGCGCTGCGGGGCAAGCGTCTGTGGCGCGTGCCGATCAACGCCGACAACGAGAACGTGGGGGCCGCGAAGGCGTACTACGTCGGTGAGTACGGCCGCCTGCGCTCCGTCACCGCCGTGCCGGGCGCCGACGAACTGTGGCGCCGGCCCTGCCCGGACGTCACACCCGCCGCGCCGCGGCCAGGCGCTGCCGATGGGCCTCGTACAGTACGGCGGTCGCGGCGTTGGCGGCGTTCAGGGAGCTCGCGGACCCGGTCATCGGGATGCTGACCGTGTGGTCGCACAGGTCTCGCCAGGCGTTGCTCAGCCCGGACGTCTCGTTGCCGACCAGCAGCAGCACCGGCTGGGTGAAGTCGAAGTCGAAGACCTCGCACTCGCCCTTCTCGTCGGTGCCGACCAGCACGAGGGGCGTCCCGGCGGCCCGCCGCGCGGCGACCCAGTCCATCACCGTGGCGGGGGAGGGCACACGTACCGCAGGCACGGCGAACAGGGAACCCGTGCTGGCCCGCACCGACTTGGGGTCATAGATGTCCGCGGCGTGCCCCGACACGATGAAGCCGTCCGCCCCGAAGGCGTCCGCGGACCGGATGACGCTGCCGATGTTCCCCGGGCTCGTCGGCCGGTCGAAGCAGACGCCCAGAAAGCCGCTCCCGCCCCGCAGCCGGTCCAGGTCGTCGGCGGGCATCTCCACGACGGCGACGATCTCCGGCGCGCCGCCGTCCTTCTCGCCCAGGTCGGACAGCAGGTCGGGTGCCATGGCCACCTGCTCGGCGGGGACCGTGCGCAGCAGCTCCCGGGCCCACTGCGACAGTTCCCTGCTGTCGTCGTACAGCAGTGCCTTGACGGGCCACCCGTACCGCACCGCGAGCGAGATCGGACGTACCCCCTGGACCAGGAACTCCCGCGATCGGGTGCGCTTGTTCCGGTTGCTCAGCAACGCCTCCCACTGCTGGAATCGGGCGTTGCGTGCGGTGATCCGCGGGCGGGCGGGCATCGGTCCTCCAAGGGGGCCGTCATCATGACGGAACGGCGTGACGGAACAGGCTCTCATCCGAGGCAGGCGTCCCGCACTTTCGGATCGGCGCGCCCCTCGGCGGCCGTGCCCTCGGCCGGCACACGGCCGAGGCCGAGCGCGACGACGTGGGCGCACCGGCGCATCACTCCTGACGGGCCATGGTGCGGGGGGCGGTCGACACGAGCGTCGCGCCACGACCTCCGCTAGCTGCGGTACAGCGCCTCGATCTCCGCCGAGTACACCGTCTCGATCGCCTTCCGCTTCAGCTTCAGCGACGGCGTGAGCAGGCCGTGTTCCTCACTGAACTGATGCGCCAGTATCCGGAACGTACGGATCGACTCTGCTTGCGAGACCAGGGTGTTCGCGGCGACCACGGCCCTGCGCACCTCCGTCTCCAGATCCGGGTCGCGCACCAGCTCACCGGGGGGCAGCAGAGGCTTGCGGCGCATCGTCAGCCAGTGCTCCACGGCCTCCGCGTCCAGCGTGACCAGCGCGGCGATGTAGGGCCGGTCGTTGCCGACGACGATGCACTGCGCGACCAGCGGGTGATCGCGCACCCGCTCCTCCAGTTGGGCCGGCGAGACGCTCTTGCCGCCGGAGGTCACGAGGATCTCCTTCTTGCGGCCCGTGATCGTCAGGTAGCCGTCCTCGTCGAGCGAGCCCAGGTCGCCGGTGGCCAGCCAGCCGTCGCGCAGCGTCGCCTCGGTGGCCGCCGGGTCGTTGAGATAGCCCTGGAAGACGTTGCCGCCGCGCAGCCAGACCTCGCCGTCCTCCGCGATGTGCACGGAGGTGCCGGGGATGGCCTGGCCGACCGTGCCGTAGCGGGTGCGCTCGGGCGGGTTGGCGGTCGCGGCGGCCGTCGACTCCGTCAGCCCGTACCCCTCGTAGACCGTCACGCCCGCGCCCGCGAAGAACAGGCCGAGCCGCCGGTCCATGCCCGAGCCGCCCGACATCGCGTGCCGCACCCGGCCGCCCATCGTCGCGCACCTTGGCGTAGACGAGCTTCTCGAAGAGCTGGTGCTGCACGCGCAGCCCCGCCGAGGGGCCGGGCCCCGACCCGAGCGCCTTGGCCTCCATCGCGTCCGCGTACCGCACCGCGCACTCGACGGCCTTGTCGAACGCGCCCGCCCTGCCGTCCTTCTCCGCCGTGCGCCGCGCCGCGTTGAAGACCTTCTCGAAGATGTACGGCACGGCCAGGATGAACGAGGGCCGGAACGCGGCCAGGTCGGGCAGCAGCGCCGCCGCGTTGAGGTTCGGCTGGTGGCCCATCTTGACCCGGCCGCGCACCGCCGCGACCTGCACCATGCGGCCGAAGACGTGCGCCAGCGGCAGGAAGAGCAGCGTGGTGGCCTCGTCGCCGCGCTTGGAGCGGAAGACCGGCTCCCAGCGGCCGACCATCACGTCCGCCTCGAACATGAAGTTGGCGTGCGAGATCAGACAGCCCTTGGGGCGGCCCGTGGTCCCCGACGTGTAGATGATCGTGGCGATCGACTCGGGGGTGACCGCGCGGCGGTGGCGGTGCACCACCTCGTCGTCGATGTCCTGGCCCGCGCCGGTCAGCTCACCGACCGCGTCGGCGTCCAGCTGCCACAACCGGCGCAGCTGCGGCAGCCGGTCGACGACCGAGCCGATCGTCATGGCGTGGTCCTCGTGCTCGACCATCGCGGCGGACACCTGGGCGTCGTGCAGCATCCACAGGACCTGCTCGGCCGAGGAGGTCGGGTACACCGGCACGACCTGGGCGCCGATGCTCCACAGGGCGAAGTCGAAGAGCGTCCACTCGTAACGGGTGCGGGACATGATGGCCACGCGGTCGCCGAACCGCACGCCCTGCGCGATGAGCCCCCTCGCCAGGGCCAGCACCTCGTCGCGGAACATGGCCGCGGTGACGTCGTGCCACTGTCCGTCGATCTTGCGGCCGAGGGCGATGCGCGCCGGGTCGTCGAGGGCATGGTCGAAAACAGCGTCGGCAAGGCCTCCCACCGGCGGCGCCGACGCCATCGGGGGGTTCGTGAACTCGCGCAATGATGCTCCTCGTGGCGCTCCGCACAGCGCCGTGACCGTACCCCACGGCGTGGCGCTCCGGCAGGGGGACGAGACGCGGTGGTACGGACCATCGGCACTGGTCAGGCGGTGAAAATGCGGCCACAAAGGGAAGGGCCGGACAGATCAACTTACGCTGGAGTAAGTTTCGGTGGCGTAATCTCCACGGAATCTGTACGCGTCCACGGAATCCGCACGACCGCGTGGGCCGGCAGCTCTCCCTCAAGCAGTGGATCGGCGTCGTGCACCTGATCGTCCAACCCGCCGACGGCGCCCCGGTGTTCGCCGGCGCGGAGGTCGGCCGGCCCGTCGGCATCCTGGCGGCGGCCGCGCTCGCCGAGGCCCCGGGTGCCGACGCCATCGTCGTACCGCCACCGTTTCCGGCCGCCGACACCCCGCGGCGCTGCCGGGCGTCGTCGGTGTCAAGGAGTCCAGCGGCGACGCGCAGTTCACCAAGGAGCTGCCGGCTGCTAGGTGAACGCCGCGCGGCTGCGCATCCCCCGCCCCCTGCACCACTCAGCTTCTCGCTGGAGACGGGCGAGGCGATCACCGGGCCCACCGACCGGCGCCTGTGCACCCGGGAGATCACCCCGCCCACCGCCTACGGCTGCCGCAGCGCGGCGGGTTCCGGGCTGTCGTCCCGCAGCGCGCCGCCCCGCGTCCCCGAGGCCCGCAGGCCGGACGCCTCCGGCCGCCGCCCCGGCGTACGCACCAGGACGAGCACCAGCACCCCGGCGACCAGCCCCGCGACGCCCGCCGCGAGGGACGCCCCGTTGAGGCCGTCCGCGCGAACGCCGCTCGTATCGCCTGCTCGGAGAGCGTGCCGCGCAGGGCGGGGGCGCCGCCGCCCGCGACGGCGTGCGCCGCGTCGTGGCCGAGCGAGTCCGCCATGCGCGAGGTCAGCACCGTACCGAACAGGGCGACCCCGACCGCGTAGCCGAGCTGGCGGAAGGTGTTGACCGCGCCGCCCGCCATCCCGGCGTTCGCGGGCGGCACCGCGGCGAGCGCTGCCCCGGCGAGCCCCGGCGCGACCAGCCCCGTGCCGATCCCCGCGAGGGTCAGCCCCGGCGCGAGCGCCGTCCAGGACGACCCGGCGTCGAGCACCGCCATGTAGAGGCCCGCCCGCGCCGATCAGCAGCAGCCCGACACCGATGGTCAGGCGCGGCGCCACGCCGTGCAGGAGCCGCCCGCTGACCAGCGCCACCACGAACGAACGTCGCCGCCCTGCGGCAGCAGCACGAGGCTGCCGCGCACCGGGCTCATGCCGAGCACCGTCTGGAGCCACAGGGAGAGGTACGGGATGACGCCGAACGCCGCCGCGTTGTAGCCGACCGCGCCGATCAGCACCCCGGTGAACGCGGGCTTGCGCAGCAGCCGCAGATCGAGCAGCGGATGGGCGGTGCGCCGCTCGACCAGCGCGAAGCAGAGCAGCGCGAGCGCCGACAGGGCGAAGGCGGTGACGGTGACCTGCGACGTCCAGCCGGTGGGCGCCGCCGCGCAGCACGCCGTACGTCCCCGCGCCCGCGAACGCCGCGAACGCGGCGGTGCCCGCCCAGTCGACCCGCCGCCCGGCGGCGCCCTTCGACTCCGGCACCACTCGCAGCGTCAGCCAGATCGACACCGCGCTCACCGGCAGGTTCACGAAGAAGATCCACCGCCAGCCGGGCCCCTCGGTGAGCACTCCGCCCACGATCGGGCCGAGCGCGGCCGACGCCCCGCTCACCGCGCCCCACACGCCGAGCGCCGCGGACCGGTCGCGGCCCTGGTAGGCGGCGCCGAGCAGCGGCAGCGTCGTCGCGAACATCGCGGCGGCCGGCCCACCCCTTGCAGCGCGCGGGCCGCCACCAGCAGTTCCGCGTCCGACGCCAGGCCGCAGCCCAGCGAGGCCACGGCGAAGAGCGCCGTCCCCGCCACGTTCAGGCGCCGCCGCCCCAGCACGTCGGCGGCGGCGCGACGCAGCAGCGCGGCCAGCGCCAGCGCGTAACCGTCGATGACCCACTGCAGATCACTGAGCGAGGCGTCCAGCGCCCGCGCCATGTCCGGCAGCGCCACCACCACGATCGTCACGTCCAGCAACAGCATGAACGTCCCCAAAGACACCGCCGTGAGCGGCCCCCATCTACGCATCGCCTTGTTCTCCCTGCCTCTTCTCGCTGCCGTACGACGCCTCAGGTCACGCCGCGTACGACGGATGTGCGTGCCCTCGTACGATGGGACGCGGGCGGACGATCCCGGTGTCCGCGAGGGAAGAAGCGCCGGATCTCGACATGAACAGGCGGCCACGTGGCGGAAACCGAAGTCTTCGACGAGCTGGACCTCAAGCTGCTGCACGCCCTGGAGATCGACGGCAGGGCGCCCTTCAGCCGTATCGCCGCCGTCCTCGGCGTCTCCGACCAGACCGTCGCGCGCCGCTTCCGCCGCCTGCGCGCGGAGGCGGGCCTGCGCGTCCTCGGCGTGCGACAGCGCGCGGCTCGGCAGGGACCAGTGGATGCTGCGCCTGCGCTGCACGCCCGACGGCGCGGAGGCCATCGCGGCCGCCCTCGCCCGCCGCCCCGACACGGCCTGGGTCCACCTCACGTCGGCCGGCACCGAAGTGGTCTGCATGACGCACCCCCGCAACCCGGGCCGACTACGACGACCTGCTCTTCGGCAAGCTCCTGCGCACCCGCAAACTCATCGAGATCACCGCCCACCAGCTCCTCCACCGCTTCTACGGCGGACGCACCGGCTGGATCGGCAAGCACCGCCCGCTGAGCGACGAGCAGGCCGCGGCCCTGCACGCGGCCGCCCCGCCCACCGCGCCGCCGGGCCCCACCCGCATCGCCCCCGACGACGAACCGCTGGTCGCCGCCCTGAAAGCCGACGGCCGCGTCACCTACCCCGAACTCCAGCGGCTCACGGGCCGCTCGGAGTCCTCCGTCAAGCGCCGCGTCGCCGCGCTGCTCGGCTCCGGCGCGGTGTACCTCGACACCGAGTACGACACCGCGCGCTTCGGCTTCACCACCGCCGCGATGCTCTGGATCACCGTCGCCCCCGGGGCGCTCGACGCGGTGGGGCGGGCGATGGCCGCGCACCCCGAGGTCGCCCACGTCTCCGCGATCACCGGGTCCGCCCACCTGATGGCGAGTGTCCTGACCCGCGACACCGCGGAGCTGTACGGCTACCTGAGCGGCAGCCTCGGCTCGCTCGACGGCGTGCGGCACATTGAGTCGGCGCCCTACCTGCGCCGGTCATGAAGGACCTCACCTACCCGCGGCCGCTGCGTTAGCGTCCCGCCGCAGCCGGTCCCCGCCCGCCAGGATCGCCGCCGCCAGCGCGTCCGCGCGCCCGGCGCGCTCTGGTCGGCGGCGCGCCGCTCGCCGTGCAGCAGCACGAAGCTCGACCGGCCCAGCTCCGGCAGGCCCGCCCGGTCGGGGACGCGGACCAGGCCCGGCGGGATCAGACCGCGTGAGCGCGCCATCACGCCGAGGCCGCGCGGGCCGCCGCCACCAGGCCGTTGAGGCTGCCGCTGGTGCACGCCACGCGCCAGGCACGGCCGCGCCGCTCCAGCGCCTCGAAGGCCAGGGCGCGGGTGATGCCCGGCGGCGGGTAGACGATCAGCGGCACGGGGCGTTCGGGGTCCAGGCGCAGCCGCTCGGCGCCGATCCACACCAGCTCGTCGTGGTGGACCAGTTCGCCGCGCGGGTCCTCGGGGCGCCGCTTGGCGAGCACCAGGTCGAGCTTGCCCGCGTCCAGCTGTTCGTGGAGCGTGCCGGAGAGTTCGACGGTCAGCTCCAGGTCGACGTCCGGGTGGTCGCGCCGGAAGGACTCCAGGATGTCGGTGAGCCGGGTCAGGACGAAGTCCTCGGACGCCCCGAACCGCAGCCGCCCGCCGAGCCGCGTCCGGGTGAAGAACGCCGCCGCCTGCTCGTGCACCGCGAGGATGCGCCGCGCGAAGCCGAGCATGGCCTCGCCGTCCTCGGTCAGCTCGACGGTGTGCGTGTCGCGGGTGAACAGCGGCCGCCCCGTGGCGTCCTCCAGGCGGCGCACGTGCTGGCTCACCGTCGACTGGCGCAGGCCGAGGCGGCGCGCGGCCTGCGTGAAGCTCAGCGTCTGGGCGACCGCGAGGAAGGTGCGCAGCTGCGAAGGGTCGTACACGCCCACCAGCGTAGTACCGCTCATCGCGAACCGTGATGACAGTGAGAGCGGTGTACGGCGTTCCCGATGACGCCGGACAGGAGGATCATGGAGTGGGCACGTTCCGGCCGCGGGCCGGATACCGCCCCCGAGAGCGCCGGATACCGCCCCCGAGAGCATGGAGCACCGTGAAACGCCTGACGTGGCCGTCCTGGATGCCGGTCGACCCCTACATCGTGGCGTTGCTCGCGACCGTGGGGATCGCGGCGCTCATACCCGCCCGCGGCACCGCCGCGGACGTCGCCTCAGGGGCCTCCACCGCCGCCGTCTCGTTCCTCTTCTTCCTCTACGGGGCCCGGCTGTCCACCCGGGAAGCGCTCGACGGGCTCAAGCACTGGCGGCTGCACGTCACGGTCCTCGCCTGTACGTTCCTCGTCTTCCCGCTGCTCGGGCTCGCGGCGAAGGGGCTCGTGCCCCACGTCCTGACCCCCGCGCTCTACAGCGGCTTCCTCTTCCTCACGCTGGTGCCCTCCACCATCCAGTCGTCCATCGCCTTCACCTCCATGGCCCGCGGCAACGTCCCCGCCGCCATCTGCGCGGGCTCCTTCTCCTCCCTCGCCGGCATCCTGCTCACCCCGCTGCTCGCCGCCGCCCTGCTCGGCAGCAGGGGCGTCGGCTTCTCGGCGGACTCCGTCGTCAGAATCGTGCTGCAACTGCTCGTGCCGTTCGTCGCCGGACAGCTGCTGCGCCGCTGGGTCGGCGGCTTCGTCACGCGGCACAAGAAGGTCCTCGGGTACGTGGACCGCGCATCGATCCTGCTCGTCGTCTACACCGCCTTCAGCCAGGGCATGGTGCAGGGCATCTGGAGCCAGGTCACTCCGTGGCGGCTGCTCGCGCTGCTCGGCGTCGAGGCGGTGCTGCTCACCGTGATGCTGACGCTGACCTGGTACGGCGCCAAGCGGCTCGGCTTCAACCGCGGCGACCGCGTCGCGATCCAGTTCGCCGGGTCGAAGAAGTCCCTGGCCGCCGGGCTGCCCATGGCCAGCGTCCTGTTCGGGGCGCACGCCTCCCTCGCCGTCCTGCCGCTGATGCTCTTCCACCAGATGCAGCTGATGGTCTGCGCGGTCATCGCCAAACGCCGCTCGCGCGATCCGCGCGACTTCGACGGCGAGGAGTCGCTCAGCGCGGCGCACCCAGCCGCAGCGTCACGAACCGCGGCCGGTACAGCGCCACGTTCCGGTTGACGTTCGCCTGCGCGCTCGCGGGCACCGGGTCCAGCCAGTTGACGTCGTAGCTCAGCACCACGCGCCCGTCCCCGCCGAGCGCCGGATGGGCCTGCGGGTTGTAGGCCGCCGTCTCCTGGCGCACCGCCGCGTCCTTCGGCAGCGGCGCCTCGAACGCCTTGGCGGGGCCGTGCCAGGGCCCGGTGGGGGAGCAGGACCAGTACGACGTGACGGTGGTCAGCCCTTCGGCGCCCGCGGCCATGGTGAACAGCACATAGGTGCCCTTGTCCCGTACGACCGTGAACGCGCTGCCCACCCCCTTGCGCCTCCCGTCCCCGAGGACCGGCCGCGACGTGGCCGCACGCCCCCACTCCTCGCCGTCCCAGTACTCCCACGCGTCGGCCTCGGCGAGCCTGCCGTGCCGGACGCGCGCGACATGGGCGTGCGAGGAGGGACGCGAGGTGGCCTGGGCGTCGGTGCCGCCGAAGACGTACGTCCAGCCGTCGTCGTCGACCGTCGCCGCGCCGTACAGCACCCGCTTCTCCGGGTCCTCGACGCCCTGCTGGTCGGAGACCTTCACGATGCCCTCGACGCGTAGATCCGGCAGGGAGAGCGTGGCGACCTCCGTGGCGAGGGGAACGCCGTAGATCCAGGGGCCCTGGCTCGCCATGCGGTTCCACAGCAGGACGCGGACGACCTGCTCGTCCGCGCCCGGCGAACGGGGTTCGACCCGCGCAGCCACCGGCCAGCGCCACTGCTGGGGCGCCGGGTCGGGGAAGAGCGGGGCGGGAAGGGTACGGTGCAGGGTGCCCGAACGGGACATCACCACGGCCGAGTTGCGCACCATCGGCGCGCTGGTGTCGCGCCAGGTGTGCGGCTGGCCCACCGGGTTGGGCGGGGCGTGGACCTGGCCGAGGAAGGTGTCGGAGAACAGCCACAGGACGCGCCCGTCCGGCAGCCGCACCGAGTGGGTGCCGTCCCCGCCCGTCCAGTCGTCGGTCCGCGGCCGTCGTCGCCGTAGCGCTGCGAACTCTCCCGTCGCCTTGTCGTCGGCGGACCAGGACGCCACGGTACGGGGGCGGCACGCCGCGTCGGGCGCGCCCTCCCGGTCGTCTTCCGGCAGGGCGATCAGCAGGACGGCCGCGCAGGCGGCGGCGAGCAGCAGGACCAGCCAGATCCTGCCGCCCCCGCCTCCGCGACGTTCTCGGTCGGACACGCCGGGGACGTTAGTTGCTGCCGCGCACGCGGTCCATGGGGAGCCGGGCGACGGTGTCCCGTGTCACAGGAGCCTCACCCGTACGCAGGGCTTCCACCTCCGCGTCGCTCAGGGCCCTGTCGTACACCGCCACGTCGTCGACCGACCCGGTGAAGTGGGCGCGGCTGTCCATGCGCTGACCGATGTGCATGCCGAAGGCGGAGTTGCGGCTTACCGAGCCCGGCACGTCCGGGGCGGTGACGCGCTCTCCGTCGAGGAAGAGCGTGAGCAGGCCCTCGCTCCGGCGCAGCGCGATGTGGTGCCACTCGCCGTCGTTGTACGCGTCCGTGGTGCGCACGGCGGCGGACCTCGGCGGCGTGCCGCCGTCGCGCGTGGTGATCAGCCCCGTGACGCGGTCGCTCGCGGGCTCGCCGCGCAGCCACACCTGCGGCTGGTTGGTGCCGATGCCGCCCATCCAGAGCAGCGGCTGTTCGCCGGTGGCCGCGGAGTAGCGGAACCACAGGGAGGCGGTGAAGTCCTCTTCACCGAGCGGCAGTTGGCGGCGGAACGGCAGGCGTACGGCGTCGTCCGCGCCGACCAGGGCGAGTGCGCCGCCGAAGCGTCCCGGGGTCTCGCGCGCACCGCCGAGCACGGCCGCGGCGCGGGCGCCCGGGGCGTGGTCGCGGGTCGTCGGGTCGGGGCCGCGGCGCGGCTTCAGCCACTCCTCGGTGAAGCGGGCGAAGCGGATCTCGTCGCGCGCCTCGACCGCCCCGGCCTCGTACAGCAGTCCGATGTGCGCGCCGTCGGCCCGCACCAGGTCGGAGTAGCCGGACCAGTCCGTGGTGACCGTCGTGCCCCGGTCGACGCTGTCCCAGGTGCGGCCGCCGTCGTAGGAGGAGCGGATCTGCATCGTGCGGCGGCGGTCGGGGTCGCCGGGGCAGGCGAGCAGCATCCGCTTGCCCGACTGGAGGGTGGAGCACTGCACTTGGGGCGCGTAGAGGTCGGGGACCGCCCGGAAGGGGGCGGTGAAGGACGTGCCGCCGTCCCGGCTCACCGCCTGGGTGCGGTGGCCGAGGTCGGTGCCGTCCTGCTCGCGCCCGCTGACGTGGAGCGCGCCGTCGGGCCGCTCGGTGACGGTCATCTCGGACGGCTTCTGGCGGAACGTGCCGTCGGCGTCGACCGGGTAGGAGTCCGTGGCGCCGATCCGCCAGTGGTCGCCGCCGTCGTCGCTGACGGCCAGCGCCGCGTGGTTGGCGCTTATCCGGCTGCGTCCCACGTCTCGGCGTTGACGGCGAAGACGAGCCGCCCCGCGTGCCGGCCGCGGGTCAGCTGGACGCCGTGCACGGGCCCGGTCGCGTACCAGGAGTTCCAGTTGTCCGGCAGGATCTCCTCGCTCAGGTCGCGCGGCTGCGACCAGGTGCGGCCGTCGTCGTCGCTGTGCTGGAGGTGGGGGGTGCGGTCACAGGGGATGTCGCAGTTCTTGCCGTCCGTGCGGCCGGTGTTGAAGGTCTCCGCGAGCAGCACACGGCCGGTCGTCCGGTCCACGACAGGCGCCGGGTTGCCGTGGGTGTCGCCCCCGCCCTCGTTGATGACCTGGAGCGGACCCCAGGTGCGGCCCCCGTCGTGCGACCGCTTGAGCACCAGGTCTATGTCACCCGCGTCGCCGCAGTTGTCGACCCGGCCCTCGGCGAAGGCGAGCAGGGTCCCCTTGACCGTCCTCACCACGGCCGGAATGCGGAAGCAGGCGTACCCCGGATCCTGCGAGGCCTTGAACAGCACCTGCTCCTCGAACGCCGCCGTCCGCTCCGGCGCCGCCTGCGCCCCGGGGGTCGGCAGCAGCGCGCCGACGGTTACGGCGGTCAGGGCGGCGATGGCGGTGCGCAGGGATCTGAGGCGTACGCGAAGGCCGGATCGCGACGGGCTCGGTGGGCGCGGTGGGCTCGATGGGCTCGGTGACAGCGACGACATGGTGCGGCCCGCCTTTCGTGGCGACGGCGACAGCGACTGGACATCCTGACATCCCACGTCCTACGTGCGAGCCATAGACGGTACTGAGGGCCACCCCGCCTCACAAGAACCGTGCACCGGCGTCACCGCGCGTCGGGTCACGGCACGAGGACCACCTTCCCGAGGTTGCTCCGCTCCTCGATCGCCGCGTGGGCGAGGGCCGCGTCCTCCAGCGCGAACTGCGCGTGCACGGCGGGCCGCAGCTCAC
Organism: Streptomyces huasconensis; assembly: GCA_004010275.1. Lineage (GTDB taxonomy): Bacteria > Actinomycetota > Actinomycetes > Streptomycetales > Streptomycetaceae > Streptomyces > Streptomyces huasconensis. Next base: position 16,616 of record RBWT01000016.1, on the reverse strand, counting down.
CCGCCTCGTACAGGCGCCACACCTCCCGCCGCCACGCCTCGTACAGCTCGGGCCTGCCGCGCGCGATCAGCGCCATCTGGAAGCCGATGACCGACTTCGCGCCGACGAGCAGGTCGTACGCCGCCACCGTGCCGCCGCCCGAGCTGTAGGCCACCAGCCGGCCGTGCGGGGCGAGAGCCGTGACGGCGGAGGGGAGCAGGTCGCCGCCGACCGCGTCCAGGACGTAGTCGACCGGCTCTCCCCAGTCCTGACGGTCGTACGTGATGACGTCGTCGGCGCCGAGCCCGCGCACGAAGGCGGCCTTGCCGGGGTCGGACACGGCGCCCACGACGCGCCCGGCCCCCCGCGCCTTCGCCAGCTGTACGGCGAGATGGCCGACCCCGCTTGCCGCCGCCGTGACGAGCGCGGCCTCACCGGGCGCGGGACGTGCGGCTCCTGCGCGCCGAACGCGATGAGCCCGGAGCGGACCAGCGCGACGGCGTCGACCGCGCTCGCCCCGTCAGGAACGGGGGAGGCCATGGCGGTGTGCAGCAGTGCGTAGTCGGCGTACCCGTGCCCGAAGACGAGCCCCGTGACCCGGTCGCCCGGCGCGTGGCCGTGGGACCTCGCCGAGCGCGACGACCTCCCCGGCGATCTCGCCGCCGAGCGCGATCGGCTCACGCTGCTCACGGACTTTGCGGACGACGGCAGCGTGACACCGGCGGCCTCGACGCGCACGAGCAGCTCGCCCGGCCCCGGCTCGGGGACGGGAGCCTCCTCCAGGAACAGGACCTCGGGGCCGCCGCTGCGTTCGTACCGGACGCGACGCATCCACACCACCTCCAGGTGCATGGGGGAATCATTGGGAAGCCCAACGGTAAGCCACTCATCGTTGGGAAGTCCAATGATTCTTCGGTAGGCTCCGCCCATGCCGACGACACCACCCGCCCCCAGCACCATCCGCACCCTCCCCACGCTGGCTGCTCGGCCGCGCGGCCGCCCGGGGCCCGGGACGCCTGGTCGCCGAACGCTCGCGCGGCGAGGGCCTGAAGATGTGGCACCACGTGGTGCTCGCGGCCGTCGCCGACCTCGGCCCCCTCGCCCAGGCGGAGCTGGGCCGCAGCGTCCTGCTCGACCCGAAGGACATGGTCGGCGTGCTGAACGACCTCCAGGCCGACGGCTTCGTCGACCGCGCGCCCGACCCCAAGGACCGCCGCAAGAACGCGATCACGATCACCGCCGAGGGAAAGCGGCTCCTGACCCGCTGCACCCGCGCCGCCGAGCGCGCCAACGGCGAACTCCTCGCGCCCCTCTCCACCGACGAGCGGGCACGGTTCCTGGAGATGCTGACGCGGATCTCCGGGGTGACGGAGGAGGGCGCGCCCGGAGGCAGGTGATCCGGGCGGCGCCGCCGCAGCAGCGCCGGGACGGCCCCGGTCAGCTCTGGGTCGGCTCAGAGGCAGCCCCGGCCAGCCCTGGGCCGGCTCCGAAACCGCCCCGGGTCAGCTCTGGGTCGGCTCAGAGACAGCCCCGGTCAGCCCCGGCCCGGCTCCGGGTCAGCCCCGGGTCAGCCCCGGGTCAGCCCCGGGTCAGCCCTGGGCGGCCGCCGCCCGCAAGGCGACCCTGTGCTCGCCCGCGTACACGTTCATGGAGGAGCCGCGCAGGAAGCCGACCAGTGTCAGACCGGTCTCGGCGGCCAGGTCGACCGCCAGTGAGGACGGCGCGGAGACCGCGGCGAGCACCGGGATGCCCGCCATCACCGCCTTCTGGGCGAGTTCGAAGGAGGCGCGGCCCGACACGAGCAGGACCGCGCGTGACAGCGGGAGCCGCCCGTCCTGAAGGGCCCGGCCGACGAGCTTGTCGACGGCGTTGTGCCGCCCCACGTCCTCCCGTATGTCGAGCAGTTCGCCCTCCTCGGAGAAGAGCGCCGCCGCGTGCAGCCCACCGGTCCGGTCGAAGACCCGCTGCGCCGCGCGCAGCCGGTCGGGCAGCACCGACAGCAGCTCCACGTCGAGCCGGACCGGGGGAGTGTCGGCGATCGGGAAACGGGCCGTGGTGCGGACCGCGTCCAGGCTCGCCTTGCCGCACAGGCCGCAGGACGAGGTGGTGTAGACGTTGCGCTCCAGCGTGATGTCGGGGATCACGGCACCCGGGGCGGTCCTCACGTCGACGACGTTGTACGTGTTGACACCCTCGGCGGTCGCCCCGGCGCAGTACACGATCGACTGGAGGTCGTCCGCCGAGCCGAGCACGCCCTCGCTCACCAGGAACCCCGCCGCGAGCGCGAAGTCGTCGCCCGGCGTGCGCATGGTGATGGCGAGCGGCCTGCCGTTCAGCCGGATCTCCAGGGGTTCCTCGGCGACCAGGGTGTCGGGCCGCTCGGAGACGTGCCCCTCCCGGATGCGGATGACCTTGCGTCGCTCCGTGACTCGTCCCATGTCCTGATCAGTCCCGGTTCTGTACGTCTGGCAGCCGAATGGTCCTTGTCATTGTCCTGCACGTGCGGCGTGAGGTCCCGGCCGACTCCGCCCCGACGACAGGACGGACGTCGGCGCCGATCGCACCGGCGCCGATCGCACCGGCATCGCGCCGGCGCCGAGGGTGCGCGGAGTGCGCGTTGCGCCCTCTTCCCAACTTCCCGTCCGATTCCTAGCCTTCGGGATCATGAGGCCCCCCGTCGCACCCCCCGGCTGGAGCCGCTGGCTCGTGCCCCCGGCCGCGCTGTCGGTGCATCTCTCCATAGGCCAGGCCTATGCCTGGAGCGTCTTCAAACCGCCCCTCGAATCCGCGCTGCACCTCAGCGGCACCCAGAGCGCGCTGCCCTTCCAGCTCGGCATCGTCATGCTGGGCCTGTCCGCCGCCTTCGGCGCCACCTTCGTCGAGCGCAACGGCCCGCGCTGGGCGATGACCGTGGCCCTCCTCTGCTTCTCCTCGGGCTTCCTGATCGCGGCGCTCGGTGCCGCGACCGGCCAGTACTGGCTGATCGTCCTCGGCTACGGCTTCGTCGGCGGGATCGGCCTCGGCATCGGCTACATCTCACCCGTCTCCACCCTCATCAAGTGGTTCCCCGACCGCCCGGGCATGGCCACCGGCATCGCGATCATGGGTTTCGGCGGTGGCGCGCTCATCGCCTCGCCGTGGTCGGCGCGGATGCTGGACGCCTTCGGCACCGACACCGACGGCATCGCGCTCGCGTTCCTCGTGCACGGCCTCACCTACGCCGTCTTCATGGCGCTCGGGGTCCTCCTGGTGCGCGTACCGCGTACGGAGGGCGCGCGCCGGCCCGGCGTGCCCGGCGCGCTGGACGGACCGCAGGTGTCGGCGCGACAGGCCGTCCGCACCCCGCAGTTCTGGTGCCTGTGGGTCGTGCTGTGCATGAACGTGACCGCGGGCATCGGCATCCTGGAGAAGGCCGCCCCCATGATCACGGACTTCTTCGCGGACACCGCGACCCCCGTCTCGGTCTCCGTCGCGGCCGGCTTCGTCGCCCTGCTCTCCGCCGCCAACATGGCAGGCCGCATCGGCTGGTCCTCGGCCTCCGACCTGATCGGCCGCAAGAACGTCTACCGCGTCTACCTCGGCGTCGGCGCGCTCATGTACCTGCTCATCGCACGCTTCGGCGACACCTCGAAACCGCTGTTCATCTGCTGCGCGCTGGTGATCCTCTCCTTCTACGGGGGCGGCTTCGCGACCGTTCCCGCCTATCTGAAGGACCTGTTCGGCACCTACCAGGTCGGCGCCATCCACGGCCGGCTGCTCACCGCCTGGTCCACGGCCGGCGTGCTCGGCCCGCTGATCGTGAACCGGGTGGCCGACCACCAAGAGGCGGCGGGACGGCACGGCTCGGCGCTCTACGGCCTCTCCTTCGCCATCATGATCGGACTGCTGCTCGTCGGTTTCGTGGCCGACGAACTGGTGCACCCCGTCCACCCCCGCCACCACATCCCCGCCCCGAGGGAGGCCGACGATGACCACCCCGCCGAGCACACCGCCCCGTGACCGCCGCCCGCTCACCGTCTTCGCCTGGCTCTGGGTGGGGCTACCGCTCGGCTACGGACTGTATGAACTCGTACACAAGGTCACACAACTCTTCAGAGGGTGACCGCAGGGGTGACCGGCTCATGAGAAGCATCCAAAGGGGGCGCCGCTTTCCTGTTGCTTTACCTGCCCGGTTACCGGTGAGTCGCTGAGCACACTGGAGGGTCCCGCATCTCCGGCAACAAGGGGGACCCGTACATGCACGGCTCGCGCATCGCCGCCGTCGGCCACTACCAGCCCGCCCAGATCCTCACCAACGAGGACCTGGCGGGCACCGTGGACACGAGCGACGAGTGGATTCGCTCCCGGGTGGGCATCCGCACCCGGCACATCGCGGGTCCGGAGGAGCCGGTCGACGAGCTGGCCGCCCACGCCGGCGGCAAGGCCCTCGCCGCCGCGGGCCTGACCCCCGACGCGATCGACCTGGTCCTGGTCGCCACCTCCACGGCCATCGACCGCTCGCCGAACATGGCCGCCCGCGTGGCGGCCCGGCTCGGCATCCCCTCGCCGGCCGCGATGGACATCAACGTCGTGTGCGCGGGCTTCACGCACGCCCTCGCCACCGCCGACCACACCCTGCGGGCCGGGGCCGCCACCCGCGCCCTGGTCATCGGCGCGGACAAGATGTCCGAGGTCACCGACTGGACCGACCGCACCACGTGCGTGCTGACCGGTGACGGCGCGGGCGCCGCCGTCGTCGAGGCGTGCGGGCCCGGCCAGGAGCCGGGCATCGCCCCGGTGCTGTGGGGCTCGGTGCCCGAGATGGGCAACGCCGTCCGCATCGAGGGCACCCCGCCGCGCTTCGCCCAGGAGGGGCAGAGCGTCTACCGCTGGGCGACGACCCAGCTGCCGCCGCTGGCGCGCGCAGTGCGAACGCGCCGGACTCACCCCGGCCGACCTCGCCGGGGTCGTCCTGCACCAGGCCAACCTGCGCATCATCGAACCGCTCGCGGAGCGCATCGGCGCCGTCAACGCCGTCGTCGCGCGGACGTCGTCGACTCCGGGAACACCTCGGCGGGCAGCATCCCGATGGCCCTGTCCAAGCTGGTGGAGCGCGGGGACGCTGCGCTCCGGCGACCCGGTCCTGCTGTTCGGCTTCGGAGGGAACCTCTCGTACGCCGGCCAGGTCGTGCGCTGCCCGTGAGCCGCCCGCGGCGGTGACCGGCTCTGCTTCCGCCGACGCTCACCTGCTCCTGGGCGCCAGCACCGCCTGCGTCTGCGTGGTCTGTCCCGCCAGCCGCCCCTGATCGTCGTACACCTCGGTCTGTACGACGATGAAGGAGCCGCCGACGTGCAGCGGGCGGGCCACGGCGCGGGCCGTCCCGGAGCGCACGGCCCGCAGGAAGTTGGTCTTGGACTCGATCGTCGACGTGGCCTCGCCCTCGGGCAGGTTGAGGTACGCGCACACCGCGCCGACCGTGTCCGCGAGCGCCATCAGCGCCCCGCCGTGCAGGACGCCGCCCGCCGTGCACAGCTCCGGGGACCACGGAAGTGTGCCCTCGCCGCGCTCGGGCCCCGCCTCCTCGAAGGCGATGCCGAGATGGGCGGCGAAGGGGACGGCGGAAAGCAGTTGGGCCCGGAGATCGTTCTCGGGCAAGGTGTCCGGCATGGGGTGACCTTCCACTGGGGGGCGTGGCGACCACCATCGTGCGGCACGGCCCCCCAAGGCGTCGATTACCCCGGAGGTAAGTCACCGCCGAGCGGCCCCAGCACCGCCGCGGCCCGACAGCGACACCGGGAGAGCACATGAGCACCGAACACCGCGTACGCCCCGCGACCGAGGAGGACGTGCCGACGGCCGTGGACACCCTGGCCCGGGCCTTCGCCGACTACCCCTTCACGCGGTACGTCGTCGCGGCCGACGGCCACGAGGAGCGGGTGCGCCGCTTCCAGGAACTCTTCCTCACCAAGATCGGCATGGTCCACGGACGTGTGTGGGTCGCGGACGCCGGACGCGCCGTCGCCGTGTGGACCACCCCGGACCAGGACCCCGGCCCCGGCTTCGCCGAGATCGGTCCGCGGATCGGTGAACTCGCCGGCGACCGCGCTCCCTGGTTCGAGTCGGCGGAGCGCGTACTGGAGCCCCACCGGCCCCGGCGCCCGGCGTGGTTCCTCGCCACGGTCGGGGTCGACCCGGCGGCGCAGGGCCAAGGGCTCGGCAGCGCGGTGCTCCTGCCGGGTCTTCAGGCCGCCGAGCGCGCGGGGTGCCCGGCGTTCCTGGAGACGTCGGCCGAGCGCAACGTCGCGTTCTACGAACGGCTCGGCTTCGCCGTCACGGCGGAGGTCGCGCTGCCGGACGACGGCCCGCGCACGTGGTGCATGCTCCGGGAGCCCGCGTAGCGGCGCGACTTTCCGAACTGATGGCGAACCCCCTTTGTCCTGTCGCAGGAGAAAGTCGGGGGCGTTTTCCGCGCAACTTCTTCCCACCCCCGGCACGCGCTGCTACGTTCCCCTCGAAAGCTCGAAGGAAGCCCGATGAGGCGGGGAGGGGCGCGTGAGACGTATGACGGCTCGACCCGCCAACGCGCACCAGGCGCGACTGCTGCGGCTGTTGCGTGACGGCGGACCCAACTCCCGCGCGCAGCTGGGCGACTTGGTCGACCTCTCGCGGTCCAAACTGGCCGTCGAGGTCGACCGGCTCCTGGAGACCGGCCTCGTCGTCGCCGACGGACTCGCCGCCTCGCGCGGCGGCCGCCGCTCCCACAACATCCGACTGGCCCCGGCACTCCGCTTCCTCGGCGTGGACATCGGCGCGACCTCGGTCGACGTCGCGGTGACCAACGCCGAACTGGAGGTCCTCGGCCACATCAACCAGCCCATGGACGTCCGCGAGGGCCCGGTCGCGGTCTTCGAGCAAGTCCTCGCCATGGCCGCCAAGTTGAAGGCCTCCGGGCTCGCGGAGGGGTTCGACGGCGCCGGCATCGGCGTCCCCGGCCCCGTCCGCTTCCCCGAAGGTGTCCCGGTCGCCCCGCCGATCATGCCGGGGTGGGACGGCTTCCCCGTCCGGGAGGCCCTCAGCCAGGAGCTGGGCTGCCCGGTCATGGTCGACAACGACGTGAACCTCATGGCGATGGGCGAGCAGCACGCGGGCGTCGCACGCTCCGTCGGCGACTTCCTCTGCGTCAAGATCGGCACGGGCATCGGCTGCGGCATCGTCGTCGGCGGCGAGGTCCACCGCGGTACGACGGGCAGCGCCGGCGACATCGGACACATCCAGGCCGAGCCGGACGGGCGGCCCTGCGCCTGCGGCAACAGGGGCTGCCTGGAGGCCTACTTCAGCGGCGCGGCGCTCGCCCGCGACGCCGAGGAGGCGGCCACCCAGGGGCGTTCGGCGGAACTGGCGGCGCGGCTCGACGAGGCGGGGCGGCTCACCGCCGTCGACGTCGCGGCGGCCGCCGCCGCGGGCGACGCCACCGCGCTCGACCTCATCCGCGACGGGCGGCAACCGCACCGGCCAGGTCATCGCCGCCCTCGTCAGCTTCTTCAACCCTGGCCTGGTAGTGATCGGCGGCGGCGTGACCGGGCTCGGCCACACCCTGCTCGCCGCGATCCGCACCCAGGTCTACCGCCAGTCCCTGCCGCTGGCGACCGGCAACCTCCCCATCGTTTTGGGTGAGTTGGGGCCCACCGCCGGAGTCATCGGCGGCGCCCGGCTCATCAGCGACCACCTGTTCTCACCGGCCTGACCGGCACACACGCCCCCCACATACACACGCCACGCACACGCACGGCACGTACGTCACACCTCACCCCGTACACCTCACACTTCGCCCCGCACACCTCACACTTCACCCCGCACAGCGCCCTGCTCTGCCCTGCCCTGAGACCGGCACGTACGCATCCGCCTAGGGGAACCGCCATGGCACCAGAACCACCGCTGCTCACCATGTCCGGCATCACCAAGTCGTTCCCCGGCGTCCGTGCCCTCGACGGCGTCGACCTCCAGGTCCAGGCCGGGGAGGTGCACTGCCTCCTCGGCCAGAACGGCGCCGGGAAGTCCACCCTCATCAAGGTCCTCGCGGGCGCCCACCAGCCCGACGGCGGCGAGATCCGCTGGCGCGGCGAGCCCACCGCGCTCCGCTCGCCGCTCGCGGCCATGCGGCTCGGCATCGCCACCATCTACCAGGAACTCGACCTGGTGGAGGGCCTGTCCGTCGCCGAGAACGTCCACCTCGGGCACGAGCCGACCACCGCCGGGTTCGTGGTGCGCGGCCGGGCGGCCAAGGCGTCGACCGCCGCGCTGCTCAAGCGGCTCGGGCATGCCGAGATCGATCCGGGGCGGCCCGTCGGCGACCTCTCCGCCGCGCAGCAGCAGATCGTCTCGATGGCCCGCGCCCTCTCCCACGAGGTGCGCCTCATCGTCATGGACGAGCCCTCGGCGGCCCTCGACCCGGACGAGGTCGACAACCTCTTCCGCATCGTCGGCGACCTCACCGCCGACGGCGTCGCCGTCGTCTACATCTCCCACCGCCTGGAAGAGATCCGCCGCATCGGCGACCGCGTCACCGTCCTCAAGGACGGGCGCGCCGTCGCGGGCGGCCTGCCCGCGAAGACGACGCCGACCCGGGACATCGTGGCGCTCATGACCGGCCGCAATGTCGAGTACGTCTTTCCGGAGAGGCCCGCTGAACAGGCTGCGTCCGAACCGGTGTTGACCGTACGGGGCCTCACCCGGCGCGGCGAGTTCGCACCCCTCGACCTCGACCTGCGCCCCGGGGAGATCGTCGGACTCGCCGGACTGGTCGGCTCGGGCCGCTCCGAGATCCTGGAGACGATCTACGGTGCCCGCAGGCCGACCGCCGGGCAAGTGACCGTCCAGGGACGGGTACTGCGGCCCGGCAGCGTGCGCGCCGCCGTCCGCGCGGGCCTCGGCCTCGCCCCCGAGGAGCGCAAGGCACAGGCCCTGCTCATGCTGGAGTCCGTCACCCGCAACGTCTCGGTCTCCTCCATGTCCCGCTTCTCACGCGGCGGTTGGCTCGACCGGGGTGCCGAGCGGGAGGCCGCCCGCGCCGCCAGCCCGCGAGCTGTCGCTCCACCCCGACCAGCCGTCCGCCCCCGTGCGCACCCTCTCCGGCGGCAACCAGCAGAAAGCGGTCCTCCGCCCGCTGGCTGCTGCGCGGCTACCGCGTCCTGCTGCTCGACGAGCCGACGCGCGGCGTCGACATCGCGCGCGCCGAGCTGTACGCGGTGATCCGCCGCCTCGCCGACGAAGGCCTCGCCGTGCTCCTCGTCTCCAGCGAGGTGCCCGAGGTGCTCGGCCTCGCCGACCGTGTCCTGGTGCTCCGCGAAGGCCGCGTCGTGCACACCGCGCCCGCCCGTGACCTCGACGAACACCGCGTACTCGACCTCGTCCTCGAAGGGAGCCCGGCGTCATGACCCAGCCCGCCCCGGCGGCCGGGGCCGCCGCCCGCAAGCCCGTACCCGCCGATGACGGCGGCAGCCCGTGGCGCGCCTCGCTGGCCCGCGCCGACGTGCGCACGCTGTCGCTGATGGGTGTGCTCGCCGCGCTGATCGTGATCGGCGGCATCACCCAGCCCGACGCGTTCCTGGACACCGACAACGTCCAGCTGATCCTCACCCAGGCCTCCGTCATCGGCGTCGTCACCGTCGGCATGACGTTCGTGATCATCTCCGGCGGCATCGACCTGTCGGTCGGCGCGATCGTCGCGCTGGCCTCGGTGTGGGCGACGACGGTGGCCACCCAGGAGTACGGCTTCGCGGGCATCCTCTTCACCGCCGTCGTCGTCGGCATGGGGTGCGGCGTGGTCAACGGCCTGCTCATCGCGTACGGCGGCCTGGTGCCGTTCATCGCCACCCTCGCCATGCTGGCGGCGGGCCGCGGACTCGCCCTCCAGATCACCGACGGCAAGACGCAGATGGTCACCGTCGACGGCGTGCTGAGGCTCGGCGAGCGCGACTCCTACGTCCTCGGCCTCCCGCCGCTCGTCCTGGTCTTCGCCGCCGTCACCGTCGTCGGCTGGCTGCTGCTCAACCGCACCACCTTCGGCCGCCGCTCCGTCGCGGTCGGCGGCAACGCGGAAGCGGCGCGCCTCGCCGGCATCGACGTACGCAGGCAGCGGCTGTATCTGTACCTGCTCTCGGGAGTGTGCTGCGGCATCGCGGCGTTCCTGCTGATCATCCTGTCCGGTTCGGGACAGAACACCAACGGCAACCTCTACGAGCTGGACGCCATCGCCGCGGCGATCATCGGCGGCACCCTGCTCAGCGGCGGCCGGGGCACCATCACCGGCTCGGTGCTCGGCGTGCTGATCTTCACCACGATCACCAACATCTTCGCGCTCAACAACCTGGAGACCGCCACCCAGCAGATCGCCAAGGGGGCGATCATCGTCGCCGCGGTCCTCGTGCAACGACGTACGGCCCACACTTCCTGAGCTGAGGGGTTCACCCATGCCATCCCACACGAGCCGCAGAGGCCTCCTGTTCGGAGCCGCCGCGCTCTCCTCCGGGGCCCTGCTGACGGGCTGCACCAGCAACGACCCCGACGAGGGCGACTCCGACGACAAGAGCCGGCAGGTCGCCGACGACAAGCCGGGCAAGAAGGTCACCATCGGCTTCGCCGGCCCGCAGGCCGACCACGGCTGGCTCAACGCCATCAACGACAACGCCAAGGAACGCGCGGAGAAGTACTCCGACGTCACGCTGGAGGCCACCGAGGGCTCCAACGACACCGCCGCCCAGATCGGCCAGGTCGAGACGCTCATCAACAAGAAGGTCGACGTCCTGGTGATCCTGCCCGCCGACGGCAAGGCGCTCACCCAGGTCGGCCTGAAGGCGATGAAGGCGAACATCCCCGTCGTCAACCTCGACCGGGTCTTCGCCTCCCCGCAGGCCTACCGCTGCTGGATCGGCGGCGACAACTACGGCATGGGCCTGAGCGCCGGTCACTACATCGGCGAGAAGCTCAAGGACAAGAAGGACGCGCGCGTGGTGGAGCTGGCCGGGCTCGACAACCTCGAACTCACCAAGCAGCGCACGAAGGGCTTCGACGACGCCCTGAAGAACTACCCGAACATCAAGAAGATCGCCCGCCAGGCCGCGGAGTTCACGGTCGAGTCGGGGCAGTCGAAGATGTCCCAGCTCCTCCAGGCGCAGAAGAACTTCGACGCGCTGTGGAACCACGACGACGACCAGGGCGTGGGCGCCCTGCGCGCCATCGAGCAGGCGGGCCGCGACGACTTCCTGATGGTCGGCGGCGCGGGCGCGCTCTCCGCCTTCCAGGCCATCGAGGCGGACAACAGCGTCCTGAAGGCCACCGTCCTCTACCCGCCCACCATGGCCGCCTCGGCGATCGACCTGGCACGCGCCCTCGGACAGGGCAAGGGCGTCAGCGGCATGGCCGAGTACGAGATCCCGGCCTTCATCACGCTGTACTCGGCGGTGGTCGACAAGGGGAACGTCGGTCAGTACATGTCCACCGGCTTCAAGTGATGCGCGCGCCCGCACCCCCCACCGAGCGTCGACGACGAGGAGGAGTACCGCATGCGTGAGACGGAAGCGTCCGGCCCCGGGCGATTCCGAGACGGCGGGAAAGCGGCCGCTGTGGCGTGGGCATGGTCGGTTACGCCTTCATGGGCGCCGCCCACTCCCAGGGCTGGCGCACCGTGGGGCGCGTCTTCGACCTGCCGGTCGAACCGGTGCTCGCGGCCGTCTGCGGCCGTGACGGGGGCGCCGTGCTCGCCGCCGCCGACCGGCTCGGCTGGGCCGCCGCCGAGACCGACTGGCGGGCCCTGATCGCCCGGGACGACGTCGACCTCGTCGACATCTGCACCCCCGGCGACAGCCACGCGGAGATCGCCGTCGCCGCCCTGGAGGCGGGCAAACACGTGCTGTGCGAGAAGCCGCTCGCCAACACCGTCGAGGAGGCGGAGGCCATGGCCGACGCCGCCGAACGGGCCCACGCCCGGGGACAGGTGGCCATGGTCGGCTTCAACTACCGCAGGGTTCCGGCGCTCACCCTCGCCCGTCGCATGGTGGCACAGGGACGGCTCGGGGCGCTGCGCCACGTGCGTGTGACTTACCTTCAGGACTGGCTGGTGGACGCGGAGTTCCCGCTCACCTGGCGGCTGATCAAGGAACATGCCGGCTCCGGCGCGCTCGGGGACCTGGGGGCGCACATCGTCGACCTGGCGCAGTACCTGGTGGGGGAGCAGGTGGCGGGGGTCTCCGCGCTCACCGAGACCTTCGTCAGGGAACGGCCGCTCCTGGAGGGCGCGTCCAGCGGGCTCACCGCGGCGGGCGGCACGCGGCGCGGCGCGGTCACGGTGGACGACGCGGCAGTCTTCACCGGCCGCTTCCCGTCCGGGGCGCTCGCCTCCTTCGAGGCGACGCGCTTCGCGGCGGGCCGCAAGAACGCGCTGCGGCTCGAACTCAACGGCTCCGACGGCTCGTTGTCCTTCGACCTGGAGCGCCTGAACGAACTCTCCTTCCACGACCACACCGAACCCGCCGCCTCGTCCGGCTTCCGCAGGATTCTCGTGACCGAACCGGAGCACCCGTACCTGGACGCCTGGTGGCCGCCGGGCCACGGGCTCGGCTACGAGCACACCTTCGTGCACCAGGCCCGCGACCTGCTGCACGCCATCGCCACCGGGACGCGGCCCGAACCCTCCTTCGCCGACGGGCTCTGCGTGCAGCGGGTGCTCGCGGCGGTGGAGGAGAGCGCGGCGAAGAACTCCGTGTACACGCCCGTCCCCGCGTAAGCGCCGCGCCGACCTGCGCCCGCGTACCCACGCCCTCGCCCTCGCCCGAGGAGGCCCCGGACATGCCCCGTAGGTTCACGCTCTTCACCGGCCAGTGGGCCGATCTGCCGCTCGAAGAGGTCTGCCGGCTCGCCCGCGACTTCGGCTACGACGGCCTCGAACTCGCCTGCTGGGGCGACCACTTCGAGGTCGACAAGGCGCTCGCCGACCCGGCCTATCTGGACGGGCGGCACGCCCTGCTCGACAAGTACGGCCTGAAATGCTGGGCCATCTCCAACCACCTGGTCGGCCAGGCCGTCTGCGACGCGATCATCGACGAGCGGCACCGCGCGATCCTGCCCGCCCGGATCTGGGGCGACGGCGAGGCCGAGGGCGTGCGGCAGCGGGCCGCCGCCGAGATCAAGGACACCGCGCGGGCCGCCGCCGCCTTCGGCGTCGACACCGTCGTCGGCTTCACCGGCTCGGCGATCTGGCACCTGGTCGCCATGTTCCCACCGGTCCCCGACTCCATGATCGAGCGCGGGTACGAGGACTTCGCCGAGCGCTGGAACCCGATCCTGGACGTCTTCGACGAGCACGGCGTGCGGTTCGCCCACGAGGTGCACCCGTCCGAGATCGCGTACGACTACTGGACGACCCACAAGGCGTTGGAGGCCGTCGGCCACCGGCCGGCCTTCGGCCTCAACTTCGACCCCTCGCACTTCGTCTGGCAGGACCTCGACCCGGTCGGCTTCCTCTACGACTTCCGGGACCGCGTCTACCACGTCGACTGCAAGGAGGCCCGGCGCCGCCTGGACGGCCGCAACGGCCGCCTGGGGTCCCACCTGCCGTGGGGCGACCCGCGCCGCGGCTGGGACTTCGTGTCGGCGGGCCACGGCGACGTCCCCTGGGAGGACGTCTTCCGCATGCTGCGCTCCATCGCGTACGACGGTCCGATCTCGGTGGAGTGGGAGGACGCCGGCATGGACCGCCTCCAGGGCGCCCCGGAGGCCCTCGCGCGCTTGAAGGCATACGACTTCGAGGCGCCGACCGCCTCGTTCGACGCCGCGTTCGGCGGCAACGACTGACAAGCGCGGCCCGCTGTTTGTCCAGTGACGGGAAAAAGCTGAACTTCAGTGCCGCGTAAGGGCTATCCGCCCGGGACAAACGTGGTTACCGTCCCTGATGTGCCTGATGTGTACAGGACATGAAGCAGGATCGCTCGACTCGAGGTCCGGGGTGACGGCGCACCCCGGCGCACGGCGCACACACCCGCGTACGACCGTCCCCCTCCGGAGGAACCCCGTGCACAGGAAACGCCCAAGACTTCGCCACCAGGCCCTCGCCCTGCTCACCGGCGCACTGCTCACCGGTGCCTCGCTGACCCTCGCCGCGCCGACGGCCGGGGCCGCCCCCGCCGACCCGCCCGCGCCCACCGCCGAGGACTTCCAGCAGGTCACCCTCGCCAAGGGCGAACCGGAAGTCGGCGAGCCCATGACGCTCTCCGTGCTCCCGGACCGCTCGGTCCTGCACACATCCCGCGACGGCACGCTGCGCCTGACCGACGCGGCGGGCAACACCAAGATCGCCGGGAAGATACCGGTCTACACGCACGACGAGGAAGGCCTCCAAGGCGTCGCCATCGACCCGCGGTTCAGCGAGAACCGCGCGATCTTCCTCTACTACGCGCCCCCGCTCGACACCCCGGCCGGCGACGCCCCGGAGAACGGCGCGGCCGAGGACTTCAAGAAGTTCGACGGCGTCAACCGCCTCTCCCGCTTCGTCCTGAAGGCCGACGGCACCCTGGACACCGCCAGCGAGAAGAAGGTCCTCGACGTCCCCGCCAGCCGCGGCATCTGCTGCCACGTCGGCGGCGACATCGACTTCGACAAGGACGGCAACCTCTACCTCTCGACGGGCGACGACTCCAACCCCTTCGCCTCCGACGGCTTCACCCCCATCGACGAGCGCGCGGGCCGCAACCCCGCGTACGACGCCCGGCGCGGCGCCGGCAACACCAACGACCTGCGCGGCAAGATCCTGCGCATCAAGGTCGCCGACGACGGCTCGTACACGGTCCCGGACGGCAACCTCTTCCCCAAGGGCACCGAGAAGACCCGCCCCGAGATCTACGCCATGGGGTTCCGCAACCCCTTCCGGATGAGCGTCGACAAGCCGACCGGCATCGTCTACGTCGGTGACTACGGGCCCGACGCGGGCGCGGCCGACCCCAAACGCGGCCCCGCGGGGCAGGTCGAGTTCGCCCGCGTGACCAAGCCCGGCAACTTCGGCTGGCCGTTCTGCACCGGCAAGAACGACGCCTACGTCGACTACGACTTCGCCACCGGCACCTCGGGCGCGGCCTTCGACTGCGCCAAGCCGAAGAACGACTCGCCGTACAACACCGGCCTCACCGAACTGCCGCCCGCCCAGGAAGCCTGGATTCCCTACGACGGCGGTTCGGTCCCCGAGTTCGGCTCCGGCTCCGAGTCCCCGATGGCCGGGCCCGTCTACCGCTACGACGCGCAGAACTCCTCCCCGGTGAAGTTTCCCGAGGCGTACGACGGCGACTTCTTCGCGGGTGAGTTTGGCCGGCGCTGGATCAAGCGCATCGAGCAGGGCACGGACGGCACCGTCTCGAAGATCAACCCGTTCCCCTGGACGGGCACCCAGGTCATGGACATGGAGTTCGGCCCCGACGGCGCGCTCTACGTCCTGGACTACGGAACCGCCTGGTTCGGCGGCGACGAGAACTCCGGCCTCTTCCGCATCGAGAACGCCACCACAGGGCACTCGCCGGTCGCCGAGGCGAGCGCGTCGGTGACCAGCGGCCAGGCCCCGCTGCGCACCAGGTTCACGGCCAAGGCCACGGACGCCGACGGCGGCCCGCTCACCTACGCCTGGGACTTCGGCGACGGCGGCAAGTCCACCCAGCAGAACCCCACGTACACGTACAAGAAGAACGGCGTCTACACCGCCACCGTGACCGTCAAGGACTCCACCGGCCGCACCGGCTCGGCCAGCGCGCACATCACCGTCGGCAACACCGCGCCCAAGGTCACCCTGCAACTCCCCGGCGACGGACAGCTGTTCACCTTCGGCGACAAGGTGCCCTTCAAGGTGAAGGTGACCGACCCGGAAGACGGGCCCATCGACTGCGCCAAGGTCAAGGTCACCCACATCCTCGGCCACGACAGCCACGGCCACCCCGTCACCTCGGCCAACGGCTGCTCCGGCACCATCCAGACCTCGGCGGACGGCGAGCACGACCCCAACGCCAACATCTTCGGGGTCTTCGACGCCGAGTACACCGACAAGGGCGCGAACGGCCAGCCCGCGCTGACCACCCACGACCAGAACGTCGTCCAACCCAAGCACCGCCAGGCCGAGCACTACGGCGACGCCAAGGGCGTCTCCGTCGTCAACCACACCCCCGCGCACGGCGGCAAGACCGTCGGAGACATCCACCACGGCGACTGGATCTCCTTCAAGCCGTACATCCTCGGCGACGCGACCAAGCTGACCGCGCGGGTCGCCTCGGCCGGAAGCGGCGGCACCCTGGAGGTCCGCAGCGGATCGGTGCGCGGCAGGCTGCTCGGCAGCGCGAAGGTTGAGCCGACCGGTTCGTGGGAGACGTACAAGGACGTCAGCACGGCCATCACCAAGGCACCGACGAGGACCACGACGCTCTACCTGGTCTTCAAGGGCACGGGCAGCGGCGCGCTCTACGACGTGGACGACTTCACGTTCACGACCAGGGCGACGACCGGTGGGAAGAGGTGAGCGCGGTGAGCGCGACACGTGCAAGGCGCGGACGAGCACGGCTGCTCACCGCGACGGCGCGGCCGCCCTGCTCATCGGGTGCGTGTCGCCCGGCGGCCTCCGAGCGGCCCGGGG
>RBWT01000169.1 GCA_004010275.1 Streptomyces huasconensis | reverse complement strand
CCCCGCCGCCGCGCCCGAGGCCGGCCACGGTCGAGGACTTCCTGCGCAGGCTGCTCGCCGAACGCCTCGGCACGGACGCGCGGTCGGTGCCCGTAACCGCCGGCTACTACGAACTCGGCCTGGAGCCGCGCAGGTGCTCGGCCTGGTCGAGGCCGTGCGGGAGGTGGTGGGGCAGGAGCTGGAACCCACGCTGCTCTTCGAGTACACCACCGTGCGCGACCTGGCCGCCCACCTCGCGGCACGCTTCCCCGACGCCTTCCAGAACCCCGCCGCGAACCCCGTCGGACCCGCCGCCCGGAGCACGGCCGCCAACACCGGTACCGGCACAAGCCCAGGGGCCGGCACGGACCCCGAGACCGGTACAGGCACCGGCCTCGCCCGTGTCCGCCGGGACGCCGTCATCCCGCCGGCACCCGCGCCCGCCGCCCTCCCGGCCCAGGAACTCGACCGCCTGATCGCCCGCCAGGTGCTGCTCCGCCTGTGCGCGGCCGGGCTCTTCACCGACGCCCGCACCGAGTCCGTGGACGGGATCGCGCGGCACCTCGGCGTCGTCGACAAGTACCGGCGCTGGCTCGACGAGGCCGCCCGGCTGCTGACCGCCACCGGTCTGACGCGACGGCACGGCGACGTCCTGGAACTCGCGGGGGAACGGCCCCCGGCCCACGACACCGCGTGGGCGGCCGTGCGCGAGCGCTTCGCCACCGACCCCTACTGGGACGCGCAGCTCTCCCTCGTCCAGGAGTGCGTGGAACGGCTCCCCGAGATCCTGTCCGGCGCGCTGCCCGCGACCGACGTGCTCTTCCCCGGCGGCTCCATGGCCAGGCTCACCACGGTCTACCAGGGCAACGCCGTCGCCGACCGGCTCAACGACGTGGTGGCCGAGGTCACCGCCACGGCGGTGCGCGAACGCCTCGCGCGGGACACCTCGGCCACGTCCGCGTCGCCGAAGTCGGCGCGGGCACCGGCGGCACCACCGCCGCCGTCCTGCCCCGCCTCGACCCGTACGCCGACCACGTGGAGTACTGGTACACCGACCTCTCCCCGGCCTTCCTCGACCAGGCCGAACGCCGCTTCGGACCCGGCAGGGACCATCTGCGCTACGGCCGTTGGGACGTCACCGCGCCCGGCGCCGGCGAACGGCTCACCGGCGGCGACTGCGACGTCATCGTGGCGACCAACGTGCTCCACGCCACCCGCGACATCCGCGCCGTCCTGCGCAACCTCGCGGCGGCCCTGCGCCCCGGCGGCGTCCTCGTCGTCAACGAGGTCACCCGCAAGTCCGCCATCCTCACCCTCACCTTCGGCCTCCTCGACGGCTGGTGGCTCGACGACGACGAGGACGTACGGCTCCCCGGCGCACCGCTCCTGTCCGCGTCCCGCTGGCAGGAGGTGCTGCGCGACACCGGCTACGGCGAG
Source organism: Streptomyces huasconensis (assembly GCA_004010275.1). Lineage (GTDB taxonomy): Bacteria > Actinomycetota > Actinomycetes > Streptomycetales > Streptomycetaceae > Streptomyces > Streptomyces huasconensis. The sequence continues at coordinate 15,082 of RBWT01000169.1, read as the reverse complement.
GAGTGGCGGCCGGTCGCCGAGCCGGACGCCTTCGGCGAGGTCTTCGTCGCCCAGCGGGGCCGGGGCGAGGTGGCACCGCCCGAGGGCACGCGTCTGCTCGTCCGGCGGTGGGAGCCCGCTCCCGCCCTCGCGGGCCGCGCGCCGGCCGCCGTGGCCGTCCTCGGGGCGGGGCCGCACGCCGCCCGGCTCGCCGACGCCCTGCCCGGCGCCCGCCTGATCGCCTCCGCGGCCGACGTGGGCGACCGCTTCGACGCGCGGTCGACCTCGGCGGGCTCGGCCTCGACGACTGGCTGCCGGTGCTCCAGCGCATGGCCGGACGACGAGGCGCTGCTGCTCGGCGTCGGCCCGGGCGACGCCCGCGCCGGGCTCTACCGGATGCTGCAGAGCGAGTACGGGCGCGTCCGCTCCCGCTACCTGGAGGCCGACCCCGCGGACGCGGACCTGCCGGACCTCGTGGCGCGCGAACTGGCCGAAGGCGGCGACGACACCGAGGTCACCTACCGCCGGGGAAGCCGGCAGCGGGCCGTCCTCGAAGCGCTGCCCGCCGCCATGGGCGCCCCCGTCGACTTTCCCGCGCACGAGCCGCTGCTCATCACCGGCGGCACCCGCGGCATCGGCCTCGCGCTCGCCAGGGCACGCGGTCAGGGAGTGGGGCGCGAGGACCCTCGTCCTCACCGGGCGCGAGCAGCTGCCGCCGCGAGCGGAGTGGGCACGGCACGGCACGGACACCGCGCTCGGCCGCAAGCTCGACGGGCTGCGAGCGCTGGAGCGCGACGGGGTCCGCCTGAAGGTCCTCTCGCTGCCGCTGGGCGAGGACGCGGACGCCGTCCGCACCGCCTTGGACGAGATCCGCGGGGAGTTCGGACCGATCGGCGGGGTGCTGCACGCCGCCGGACTCGTGGACCGGGACAACCTCGCCTTCGTACGGAAGCCGGTCGAGGCCGTGCGCGCGGTGCTCGCCCCCAAGACGGCCGGGGTCGATGCCCTTCTCGACGCGCTGGCCGGCGATCCGCTGCGGTTCTGCGTGCTGTTCTCCTCCGTCGCCTCGATGGTCCCCGCCGCGGCCGTGGGACAGAGCGACTACGCGATGGCCAACGCCCACCTGGACGCCGTCGCCCGCCGCGCGCCCCACGGGCTGCCCGTGCTGAGCGTGGCCTGGCCGAGCTGGCGGGGCGTCGGCATGGGCGGTGAACGCCCGGGACCCGGCTACCGGGCCACCGGTCTCGGCGAACTCTCCGAGGCGCAGGGGCTGCGGCCTGCACGACCACATCCTGTCCACCGGGGAGGGCCCCGTCGTCCTGCCGGCGATCGTCGCCCCGGAGTGGACGCCACGGGAACTGCGGGTCCGCGCGGCCAGGACGCCGGCCCCCGCGGCCGTGCCCGCCACGAACGGCACGGCGCGCACGGGCGGTGGCACGGACGCCGCCGAGCAGGCCGAGGCGTGGCTGATCGGCCTGCTGGCCGACGAACTCGGCTTCGACCGGGCCCGCTTGGCCGCCGACGTGCCGATCTCCGACTACGGCACCGACTCGATCATGATGGTCCAGATCCTGCGCAAGGTCGGCGCCGAACTGGACGTCGACCTCGACCCCTCGGTGCTCGTGGATCACCCCACCGTGGAGTCCTTCGTCGGCTGGCTCACCGCCCACCACGGGCAGGCCCTCGCCGCGGCCTTCGGCGGCACGACACCCGCCGCCGCCCAGGACCGCTCCCCGGTCACCGTCACCGTGCCCGCGGAGCGTCACCGGGCGCCCGCCGACGCCCCGTAGCGACATCGCCGTGGTCGGCATGTCCGGCCGCTTCCCCGGCGGGACCTCGCGCCTACTGGCGGCTGCTCAGCGAGGGCCGTTCGGCGATCGCCCCCGTGCAGGCGGGGCGCTGGGGGAGCGCGACCGGGTACACCGCGGGCCTGCTCGACCTCGACGGGTTCGACCCCGGCCACTTCCACCTCACCGACGCCGACGCCGCCGCCATGGACCCGCAGGCGCTGCTGCTCCTCGAAGAGACGCTGTTCGCGCTCTGCGACGCGGGCTACGCCCCCGACGAGGTGAAGGGCCGCGACATCGGCGTGTACGTGGGCGGGCGCACCCGGCACGCCCCGGACGAGGCCACCCTCGCCCGCAGCCGCAACCCCGTGGTCGCCGTCGGCCAGAACTACCTGGCCGCCAACCTGTCGCACCACTTCGACCTGCGCGGCCCCAGCACGGTCGTGGACACCGCCTGCTCCTCAGCGCTCGTGGCCCTGCACCACGCCGCCCAGGCACTGCGCTCCGGCGACATCGAGGCCGCCGTGGTCGCCGGCATCACGCTGCTGCCCGACGCCGGCGGGCACCGCCTGTTCGACCGGCGGGGACTGCTCAACACCGGCACGGAGTTCCACGTCTTCGACCGGCGGGCCCACGGCTTCACCCCCGCCGAGGGCGTCGGCATCCTCCTGCTCAAGCCGCTCGCCGCGGCCGAGGCGGCCGGCGACCGCGTGCACGCGGTGCTCAAGGCGGTGGCCGTCAACAACGACGGCAGGACCGCGGGCCCCGCCACCCCCAACCCGGGCGCCCAGCGCGGCGTCATGGCCCGTGCCCTCGCGAAGTCCGGGGTCACCGCCGACGACGTCACGTACATCGAGACCAACGCGGCGGGCTCCCAGATCCCCGACCTGATCGAGCTGAAGGCCATCGCGGCCGTCTACCGCGACGGTTCCGACACGCCCTGCTCGCTCGGCTCGGTCAAGCCAACATCCCCACCCGCAGTGCGCGGAGGGCATCGCCGGGGTCATCAAGACCGTCCTGATGCTCCGCAACCGCGCCATCGTGCCCTTCCTCAGCGGGCAGCAGCCCCTGGAGCACTTCGACCTCGCCGCGACGCCCCTGCGCTTCGAGCGCACGCTGGTCCCCTGGCCCGACGCCCCGCTCGTCGCCGCCGTCTCCAGCTTCGGCCGTCGGCGGCACCAACGCCCACGCCGTCCTGGCCGGACGGGAGGCGACAGGGGCCGGGGCGCCGCGAGCCGCTGGAGCGCCCCCGCCTCAGGCGGCGCCGCCTGCCCACCGCCGGCCCCGAGCGCTTCGCGATCATCGGCATGGCCGGGCACTACCCCGGCGCGGACGACCTCGCCGCGTTCTGGACGAACCTCAAGGACGGCAGGGACAGCGTCCGCGAGGTGCCCGCGCGGCGCTGGACGCCGGGGGAGGGGGACGGCTCGCGCTGGGGCGGGTTCCTCGACGACGTCGGCCGCTTCGACGCCGACTTCTTCAGGATCTCCCGCCCCGAGGCGGAGATCACCGACCCGCAGGAACGCTGGTTCCTGCGCACCTGCTGGGAGGCGATCGAGGACTCCGGGTACACCCCCGCCGGGCTCGCCGAGCCCAAGGGGCCGGACCGGCGGCGCGCGGTCGGCGTGTTCGCCGGAGCCATGCACAAGGACTACACGCTGGTCGCCGCCGAGGCGGACGCGCCCGTGCCGCTCAGCCTCAACCAGGGGCAGATCGCCAACCGCGTCTCCTTCGTCTGCGACTTCCACGGCCCGAGCATGACGGTCGACACCCTGTGCTCGTCCTCCCTCACCGCGGTGCACCTCGCCGTGGAGTCACTGCGCCGCGGCGAATGCGAGGTCGCCCTCGCGGGCGGCGTCAACCTCTCCCTGCACCCCGGCAAGTACCGCACCTACGGCGCCGTCGGCATGCACTCCTCCGACGGACGCTGCCGCTCCTTCGGCGAGGGCGGGGACGGCTACGTGTCCGCCGAGGGCGTCGGCGCGGTCGTCATCAAACCGCTCGCCGCCGCCGAGGCCGACGGCGACCACATCTACGCCGTCATCTCAGGGACCGCCGTCAACCACGTCGGCGCCGTGAGCGGGTTCAGCGTGCCGAGCCCCGTCGGACAGGCCGCCGTCATCTCCGCGGCGTTCGACGCGGCGGGCGTCGACGCCCGCTCCATCGGCTACCTGGAGGCGCACGGCACCGGCACTCCCTGGCGACCCCATCGAGATCCGCGGCCTGACCACCGCCTTCGGCCGGCACACCCAGGACCGCGGCTTCTGCGCCCTCGGCTCGGTCAAGTCCAACATCGGGCACGCGGAGTCCGCCGCCGGTGTCGCGGGCCTCACCAAGGCGGTGCTGCAACTGCACCACCGCACCCTGGTGCCCTCCCTGCACGCGGACACCGTGAACCCGCTGCTCGGCCTCGACGAGACCCCCTTCAGGCTCCAGCGCGCCACCGAGGCGTGGCCGGCGCCGCCCGAGGGGCCGCGCCGCGCGGGCCTCAGCTCCTTCGGGGCCACCGGAGCGGGCGCGCACATCATCCTCGAGGAGTACGTGCCCCTCGCCGACGCCGTGCCGTCCCGCGCCACCGAGACCCGTCCCCGTACCGCTGTCGGCGCGCACCGAGGAGCAGTTGCGGCAGCTCGTCGCCGCGGCTGCGGGACGCGCTCACCGCGCGGCGGGCCGTCGCTGATCGACATCGCGTACACCCTCCAGGTCGGCCGGGCCGAGTGGCCCGTGCGCGCCGTCTTCGTGGTGCGTTCGACGGACGAACTGGCCCGCCGACTCGGCGAATTCGCGGACCACGGGGTGCGTCCGGTGCTCGGTGACGGGGAGCCGCACGAGGTCGCGCGACGGTGGGCGGACGGTTCCGCGGTGGACTGGAACGCCCGCTACGGCGAGGACCGGCCGCGCCGGGTGGCACTGCCGACGTATCCGTTCGCGGGCGAGTGGCACTGGGTTCCCACGGGCGGGACCGCCGCCGACGCCCGGACCGTGGAGGTGCCCACCGAGATTCCCGGCGTGGTGCCCACCGAGGTGCCCGTCGTGCCGCCGAACGGGCTGCTGAGCGTGGTGCGCTGGACGGCGGCGCCCATGGCTCCCGCCGTGACGGGGCCCGCGCCCCGCAGGGTCCTGATCGCCGCCGACGATCCGGGGACCGGGCTCGCGGGGGCACTGGCGGCGCACTACCGGCACGTCGGCGCCGCCGAGGTGATCGAACGGCCGCTCGACGACCCCTTCGCCCTGGCGGGGACGGCACCCGACCGGGTCCTTCTGGTCAGCGGCCCCGGGCAGGGCGCCGACGGCACCTCAACCGGGCCCGACTCGCCGTTGCTGCGGCCTGGTCAAGGCCGTCCAGCGGCTCGACGGCGCACGCACGGACCTCTGCGTCGTCACCCAGGACACCCAGTCGGTCGCCGGCGAGCCGAGCGCCGCGCACGGCGCGGGCCTGGCCGGTCTCGCCTACTTCGTGGCGCTGTGCTCCGGCCGCTTCGCCGTACGCAACCTCGACGTGGCCGGAGCCGATCTGCGCACGCCCGAGGGCTGTGCCGCGATGGCCGCCCTGGTGGCCGGCGAACCCGCCTCTCCCGCCGCCGTCCTGGTGGCGCTGCTCGGCGGGCGGCGCCACCGGCAGCAGACAGCACCGGTGCCCCCCGGCCGAGGCCGCCGCACCGGGCCTGCCCGGCATCCGGCCCGGCGGCACCTACGTGGTGGTCGGCGGCAGCGGCTTCGTCGGACGCGTCGTCAGCCGCCACCTCATCGACCGCTTCGACGCCAAGGTGGTCTGCGTCGGACGCCGCCCGCAGAGCGACCCCGCGGTGCGCGAGGCGCTCTACGGCGACCGCGTCGGCTATGTGCAGGGCGACGTCACCGACCCGCGCCAGGCACGGCGGGCGATCACCGAGGCCAAGGGGCTGCTCGGCGAGATCCACGGCGTGCTGTTCGCGGGCGCCACCCGCATCACCGGGGCGCCGGGCGCCCTCGCGGACCTCGGCGAGGCGGAGTTCCGGGCCCACTACGAGATCAAGGCGGCTGGAGCGCGGAACGTCTACGAGGCCGTGGCGGACGAACCGCTCGACTTCCTCTGCTACTTCTCCTCGGCCCAGGCGTTCTCCTTCGGCGGCGCGGGTACCCACGCCGCCTACGCGGCCGGCATCACCTCGGCGACGCCTTCGCCAGGGCCGTCGCCCCCCGGCGCCGCCTTCCCGGTCGGCATCGTCAACTGGGGAGCCTGGCGCGCCTCGTTCGGCGTGGCCGCGCGGGACTACCCGACGCTCGGCTTCCTGGACGACGACGAGGGGGCCGCCTGCTTCGACACGGCGGTGCGGCTGCTGCGGGCGAGCCGTCACCGGCAGGTGATCGGGATGCGGGCCCCGGCGCCGGTCACGGCTCGGGGTGCGGAGCGAAGCGGGGCCGCCGAGGGGCGGCGACCGAGCGCGCCCGTCGCCCACGACCGGCGTCCGGAGCTGCGAGGCCTGCTCGTGGCACGCCTCGCGAGGACCCTGCGGGTGCCGAAGGAGGACCTGTCGCCCTCGACGGCCTTCGCCGACCTCGGAGTCGACTCGATCACCGGCTCCACCTTCGTCGCGGCCATCGCCGAGGAGCTGGGCATCGAGCTCAACGCGGCCGCCCTGTACGAGTTCTCCTCCGTGGAGCGGCTGGCCGACCACCTGAACGACCTGCTGGCCCCGGCACCCCAGGAGCCATCGGCACCCCACGAACCACCGGCGCCATCAGCGCGACCGGAACCGCCGGCGACCGCGCCGGACGACCTGATCGTGAAGTTGGAGGCACGGTTCGCGGCAGGAGAGCTGTCCGCCGCGGAAGTGCTCGACCTGCTCGACGCAGAGCTGGCCACGAGGGAGCAACGATGAGCAGTGCTAACTTCCGCGACATCCTCGACGGATACGTCAAGGGCGCGGTCGGCGCGGAGCAGGCACGCGGTCTCCTCGACGCGCGCCGCCAGGACCAGGGCGAGGACCAGGGCCGGGCGCCGGAGGCGGCGGCCGACGCCGCCGAGCGCCCCGACCGTTCGCGGATGCTGGACATCGCGGTGGTCGGCATGGCCGGGCAGTTCCCGGGAGCGTCGGACGTACGCGCGTTCTGGCGCAACCTCACCGAGGGCCGCGTCGGCTACGGCGAACTGCCCGACCACTACATAGCCCCCGAGGACCCGGCGGGCTACCGCTGGGGCGGCGCCCTCACCGAACGCGACCACTTCGACGCGGAGTTCTTCGGCATCCGGGCGCACGAGGCCGATCTGATGAGCCACAACCAGCGGCTGCTGCTCCAGGAGAGCTGGCACGCCCTGGAGGACGCCGCGATCGACCCGACGTCGCTCGCCGGCTCCCGTACGGGCCTGTTCATCGGCGCCGAGCCGACCGGCTACCCGCACGAGTCGTTCACCGGCGCCTCCGACGCCCTGGTGGCCTCCCGACTCTCGTACTTCCTCGACCTGCGCGGCGCCGCCCTCGTGGTCAACACGGCCTGCTCCTCCTCCCTGGCCGCCGTGCACCTGGCCTGCCAGAGCCTGCGGTCGGGCGAGTCGTCCCTGGCGCTGGCCGGCGGTGTCAACGCGGGCCTGGACGCGCGCGGCCTCGACCTGCTCGTCGAGAGCGGCGCGATGTCACCGAGCGGCGAATGCCGCACCTTCGACGCCGACGCCAACGGCACCGTCTACTCCGAGGCGGTGGCCGTCCTCGTACTGAAGCGGCTCTCCGAGGCGGTGGCCGACGGCGACCACGTCCACGGAATCATCCGCGCCACCGGCATGAACCAGGACGGCGCGAGCAACGGCATCACGGCCCCGAACGGCGCCGCCCAGGAGGAACTGGTCCTCGACGTGTACCGCCGCTTCGGCATCCCAGCCGAGCGCGTCGGATACGTCGAGGCGCACGGCACCGGCACCGCGCTCGGCGACCCGGTGGAGGCCAACGCGCTGGTACGGGCGTTCCGGCGGCTCACCGGTGAGCGCGGGTTCGCCGCCCTCGGCAGCGCCAAGGCGCACATCGGCCACACGGGCGCCCCCGCCGGGGTCGTCGGCATGATCAAGGTGCTGCTCTCGATGCGGTACGGGCGACTGGTCGGCATGCCGACGCTGCGCGACCTCAACCCGCTGATCGACCTCGCGGACTCCGCGTTCGTCGCCGACGCGGCGGCCGACCCGTGGCAGCACTCCGACGGCCTTCCGCTGATGGCCGCGGTGAACTCCTTCGGCCACAGCGGGACCAACGCGCATGTCGTCGTCGAGCAGTACGTGCCCGCGCCCGCGCCCGTCGCGGGGCAGGGGCGTCGCGAGGACACGTCGCCGCAGGTCGTGCCGCTGTCGGCGCGTACACCCGAGCGGCTGCGCGCGTACGCGAAGAACCTCGCCGAGTACCTCGCGGACGCCACCACCTCCGCCTCTGCCGTCGCCGGCCCGTCCGCCGCGCGTGCGGTGGAGCCGGCGCGGGTGTGCGCCGTGGTGGCCGACGTCCTGGGCGTGGACGCCGAGGAGATCGTCCGGACGAGCCCCTCGACTCCTACGGGGTGCGGCCCGAGCAGTTCGGCCGCATCGGCGAGGCACTGGACGCCGGGTTCGGCGGCCACATCGACGGCGATGCCCTGCACGAGGGCAGCACGGCGGCCGAACTGGCGCGGCTGGTCGACGCGGGCCGGCACACCGCCCAGGACGACCGCCCCGTGGGCGCGCCGCCCTCACTGGCGATGTGGAGCGCACCTTGCAGCTCGGACGCGCGGAACTGGCCGCGCGAGCGGCGCTCATCGCACGGGACCTGAACGAACTCGTCACCGCCCTGCGCGCGCTGGCCGAGGGCACCGAGTTGCCCGACAACTGCTGGCTGGGCGAGGGCGACGGGCGGTCCGACGTCGCGCGGCTGTTCGCCGACGACGAGCTGCGTGAGGCCGTGGGCAAGTGGCTCGAACGCGGCAAGCTGACCCGTGCCGCCGAGCTGTGGGTGCGGGGCGGCCCCGTGGACTGGGCCGTACTGCACCGGGGCGGCACGCCGACGAGGGTTCCCCTGCCTGGTTACCCCTTCGCCGAGACCCGCCACGGCATTCCCATGACCCCGGTGGCTCCCGCTTCCCGTCCCGCTCCTGCGCCCACGCCCGCTCCCGCGTCCGTGACTGCTCCGGTGGCCGTCGCGGCGGCGCCCGTGGAGGAGCCGGTGCCCGCCGGTCGGACGGAGCGGCGTCCCGAGCGGCTGGCGGAGGCGGTGGAGCAGCGCATCGCCCTGATGGCCACGGAGTTGCTGGGCGGCACGGAGGGCGACGGCGAGATCGACCCGGGCGAGCAGCTCGACCGCTACGGCATCGACTCCGTCACCCGCACCCGCCTGAACCAACTCCTGAGCGAGGCGTTCCCGGCCGCATCCCGCACCCTGTTCTTCGAGTTCGCCAAGGTCGAGGGCGTGGCCGCGCACCTCGTCGAGCGGTTCCCTGACGCCTGCAGGGCGTTCCTGGGGTGGAGCGGGGAGCCGGCGCCCGCGGAAGCGGCGGGCGGGACCGGGCCCGTATCGGCTTCCGGGTCCGGCGAAGCCGACGCGCCCGCGTCGGTCGAGCGCGATGAGGTCACTGTCCCTGTCCCGGCGGAGGACGCCGAGACCCACACCGACACTGACACCGATACCGACACCAAGGCCAACGCCGAGACCGCGACGGCCGTCGATCTCGGCGTCGACGACTTCGACGGTGCCATCGCCGTGATCGGCATGAGCGGCACCTTCCCCGACGCCCCCGACCAGGACAGCTTCTGGCGGCTGCTCATGGAGGGCAGGAGCGCCGTCACGGAGATACCCGGGCGCCGCTGGGACTGGCGCGAGCACTACGACCCGCGGCCCGAGGGCGCCGACGTGGTGCGCAAGAGCCACTCCAAGTGGGGCGCCTTCCTCGACGGGTTCGACGCGTTCGACCCCGCTCTGTTCGGCTTCACCGAGCAGGAGGCCCGCAACACCGACCCGCAGGTGCGCCTCTTCCTCCAGGAGTGCTGGAAGGCCCTGGAGGACGCGGGCCACGCCCCGTCGAAGCTCCCCGCCGACGTCCGTGGCCGCATCGGCGTCTTCGCGGGCGGCGCCAAGCACGGCTTCACGCAGCTCGGCGCCGAGGGGCGCCTGGAGATGCCCCGCACGTCGTTCGGCGACATGGTCAACAGGGTGTCGTTCCAGTTCGACCTCGGCGGCCCGAGCAAGGCCGTGGACACCGCCTGCTCCTCGGCCCACGTCGCCCTGCACGAGGCTATCGAGAGCCTCCGCTCCGGCCGCTGCGACCTGGCACTCGCCGGGGCGGTGAACCTCTACCTGCACCCGTCCACGTACGTCGAACTGGCCACGGTGGGGCTGCTGTCCGACCGGGACGACTGCGCGTCCTTCGGCGCCCAGGCCGCCGGGATCGTCCCGGGCGAAGGCGTCGGCGTGGTGCTGCTCAAGCCGCTCCGGCACGCGCTGCGCGACGGCGACCCGGTGCACGCGGTCATCCGCGGCAGCGCCGTCAACCACAACGGTCGCACCATCGGTTTCACCAGCCCCAGTTCCCAGCGGCAGGCCGAGGTGATCCGTGCGGCGCTGCGCGACGCCCGCGTGGACCCGCGCACCGTCGCCTACGTGGAGGCCACGGCGAACGGCTCCGAGATCGGCGACGCCGTCGAGATGACGTCCCTCACCCAGGTCTTCGAGGACCGGCAGGACGCGCGCGGGCCGTACCGCATCGGCTCGCTGAAGCCCAACATCGGCCACGGCGAGGCGTCCGCCGGCATGGCGCAGCTCTTCAAGGTCGTCCTCGCCCTGCGACACCGCACCCTGCCGCCGACCCGGCTGCCGACGAGTACAACCCGGCCATCGACATCGACCGGCTCCCCTTCGAACTGTCCTGCACCCCCGTGCCCTGGGAGCTGGTCGCGGTCGACCGGCGTCCCCGTACCGCGCCGTGCCGGGATCACCGGCCTCGGCGGGGGCGGCACCAACGCGCACGTCGTCCTGGAAGAGGCGCCCGAGCCGGCCCACCGCCCCCGGCCCGCCGGGCGCGGTCCCGTCCTCTTCGTCCTCTCGGCGCACACGCGCGAACGCCTCGACGCCTACGCCGACCTCTGGCTCGACTTCCTCGGGCAGCGGCCCGCGGCCGCCCTTGGCGACATCGCGTACACCCTCCAGGTCGGCCGCACGGACCTGACCCACCGTCTCGCCGTCATCGCCTCCGGCGCCGAGGAACTGCGCGGGCACCTGACCCGGTGGCGCCGGGGCCGCCCCGGTGATGCGGTGTTCTCGGCCACGGCCGCCCGAGTGGACGCGTCCGGGCTCGACGCCGCCCTGCGCGAACGGGACCTCGCCCGGGTGGCGGACCTGTGGGTGCGAGGCGCGGTCGTCGACTGGACCGCACTCCACGCGGACGCAGGCGTGGACACGGACGGCGACGCGGCCGCAAACGGGCGTGGCAAGCCCGTACGGGTGCCGGGGCTGCCGACGTATCCGTTCGAGCGCAGGATCTGCTGGGTCGACGCGCCCGCCCCTGCCGCCCGGGAGCACACCCCCGTCCCCGCCGCCACCGAACACCCCTTCGTCACCTCCCGCGTCCACCTGGCCGACGGCAGCACCGTGTTCAGCGGCGAGGTGTCGCTCACCACGCACCCGTGGATCGCGGACCACGCCGTCTCCGGCACGGTGCTCTTCCCCGGCACCGGCTTCGTCGAGATGGCGCTGCACGCCGGCCGGACGCTGGGCTGCGGACGCATCAAGGAACTCACCCTCGAGGCCCCGCTCACCCTCACGGAACAGGAACCGGGCGGCGTCCGGCTCCAGCTCGTGGTGGGGGCGCCCGACGCCACGGGCAGCCGGCACCTGGAGATGCACTCGCGCCCTCTCGCCGACGACGGGGCGGCACAGCAGCGGCCATGGACACGGCACGCCGCCGGACTGCTCGCTTCGGACGACACCGGCGCCGGAGCTCGGTCGACACCGAGGCCGGATTCGCGAGGGAGGCGTGGCCGCCGGCCGGCGCCGAACCGATACCGGTGGACGACTACTACCAGGTGATGGCCGACGCCGGGTACGCCTACGGTCCCGCGTTCCGCGGGCTGCGCGCGGTCAGCGGCGCGGCGACGAGGTCTTCGCCGAAGCCACGCTCGACGACGCCCCCCGACGCGGCCCGCTACGGCCTGCACCCCGCGCTGCTCGACTCCGCCCTGCACGCCATGGGCTTCGGCGGCTTCGTCCGGGACGGCGGCGGACTGCTGCCCTTCTCCTGGACCGGCATGCGGTTGTTCGCGGGCGGCGCGGCCTCGGTGCGGGTGCGGCTCACCGGCGCCGGTACCGACGCGGTCTCGGCCGCGGTCGCCGACACCGCGGGCAGGCCGCTCGCCGTACTGGATTCGCTGGTGCTGCGCCCGTTCACCAGTACCTCTCCCCAGCCCGAGCCCGTACGAGCGGCCGCCCTGCCCGACGAACTGCTCCGCCTGGAGTGGACGCCGCTCACGCCGGCCGACGCCGCCGAGGGCACCTTGGCCGTGGCGGGACCGGACGACCTCGGCCTCCGCGAGGTCCTGCGGGACGCGGGCGTGACGTGGCGGACGAGGCGGAGAACTCGCTGCTCACCCTGGGCGCCGGACCGACGGCCGACCTCGCGGCCGGGATGACGGCCGCCACCGCGCGCGCCCTCGACCTCGTGCGGACCTGGCTGAACGACGAGAGCCGGGCCACGGGGCGCCTCGTCGTCGCGACCCGGCGTGCCGTCTCCACCCGCGTCGGCGAGGACGTCGAGGACCTGGCACACGCCCCGGTGTGGGGCCTGCTGCGGGCCGCCCAGGCGGAGAACCCCGAGCGGCTGCTCCTGGTCGACGTGGACGATGATCGAACGTCCGCCGCCGCGCTGCCCGCCTCGGTCGCGTCGCTCTCGCCGCCGGTGAGTCCCAGCTCGCCCTGCGCGCGGGCCGGGCCCTGGTGCCCCGCCTCGCCCCGCTGGGCTCGGACGGCACGCTCGTACCGCCGGGTGACGGCACCGCATGGCGCCTGGACACCAGCGGCGCCGGCACGCTGGAGAACCTCGCCCTGCTGCCCTGGCCCGCCGCCGACGCCCCGCTCGGCCCCGGCCAGGTGCGGATCGAGGTGCGCGCGGCCGGCCTCAACTTCCGTGACGTGCTCGGCGCGCTCGGCATGTACCCCGGCGAGCTGACGCTCGGCGCGGAGGGCGCCGGAACCGTCCTCGACGTGGGCACCGACGTACGTCACCTCGCCGTCGGTGACCGCGTGATGGGCCTCTTCCCCAGCGGCCTCGGCCCGGTCTGCGTGGCCGACGCGCACACGGTCGTGACGATGCCCGACGGCTGGTCCTACGAACAGGCCGCGGCCGTCCCCGTCGCGTTCGCCACCGCCTACTACGGCCTGGTCGACATGGGGGGCCTCAGCTCCGGCGAGTCGGTCCTCGTGCACGCCGCCGCGGGCGCGTCGGCATGGCCGCCGTGCAGCTCGCCCGCCACTTGGGCGCGGAGGTCTTCGCCACCGCGAGCGAGGGCAAGTGGGACGCCGTACGCGCTCTCGGCGTACCCCAGGACCACCTCGCCTCCTCGCGCGACCTCGCCTTCGAGGAACACTTCCGCGCCGTCACCGGGGGGCGGGGCGCTGGACGTAGTACTCGACTCGCTCGCCCGCGAGTTCGTCGACGCCTCACTGCGGCTGCTGCCGCGCGGCGGGCGGTTCGTGGAGATGGGCAAGACCGACATCCGGGACGCGGCGCAGGTCGCGACCGAGCACTTCGCCGTGCGCTACCGGGCGTTCGACATCGTCGACGCCGGGCCGCGCCGCATCGGGGAGATCCTCGCCGAGATCGTCGGCCTCTTCGAGCGGGGCGTCCTGACCCACCTGCCCCGGCGCGCCTGGGATCTGCGGCGGGCGCCCGAGGCCTTCCGGTTCATGAGCCAGGCCCGGCACGTCGGCAAGATCGTGCTGACCGTGCCGCGCCGCCCGGACCCCGCCCGCAACGTCCTGATCACCGGCGGCACCGGCACCCTGGGCGGCATGCTCGCCCGGCATCTGGTGACCGAGCGCGGCGCCCCGGCGCCTGCTGCTGCTCGGCCGGCGCGGCCCCCGACGCGCCCGGAGCGGCCGAGCTGGCCGCCGAACTCCGGGCCGCGGGCGCGGAGGTGTCCGTCGTGGCCTGCGACGTCGCCGACCGGCAGCGGCTCGCGGAGGTGCTCGCCGCCATCCCCGCCGAGCATCCGCTCGGCACCGTCGTGCACACCGCGGGGGACCTCGACGACGGGGTCTTCGACGCGCTGACCCCCCAGCGGCTCACCCGGGTCCTGCGGCCCAAGGCCGAGGGCGCCCTGAACCTCCACGAGCTGACCCGGGGGAGCGACCTCGCCGAGTTCGTGATGTTCTCCGGCGCGGCCGGCGTCCTCGGCAACCCCGGGCAGTCCAACTACGCGGCCGCCAGCTCGTTCCTGGACGCCCTCGCCCAGCACCGCAGGGCGCAGGGGCTGCCGGGCACCTCACTGGCCTGGGGGTACTGGGAGCAGGCCACGGGCCTCACCAAGCACCTGAGCGAGGGCGACACGGGCAGGATGGCCCGCGGCGGGCTGCTGCCCCTGCCCTCCGCGGATGGTCTCGCCCTCTTCGACCTCGCCCGGGGCGCGGACGAACCCCTCCAGGTCCCCATGCGCCTGGACCTCGCGGCGCTGGCGCGCGCAGGCGGAGTCGGGGGAGGGCCACCCGCTCCACCGAGCCCTGCTGCGGGACGCGCCGCGGACGGCCGCGGTCACCGCCGACTCCGCCCGGCCGGACAGGGGCATCGACGGGCTCGCCGGTCTCTCCCCGGACGACCAGCTCACGCTGCTCCTCCAGCTGGTGTGCGAGATGGTGGGCTCGGTCCTGGTGACCGACCCGGCCACCATCGGCCCCGACACCGGCTTCGTCGAACTGGGCCTGGACTCCCTGACCGCGGTGGAACTGCGCAACCGCCTCAACCGCGTGACGGGCCTGCGCCTCCCCGTGACCCTCGTCTTCGACCACCCGGCACCGGGGCCCCTGGCCGCGTACTTGCGCCGCCGCCTGACGAGCGGGGGCAAGGGCGGCAACCGGCCCAAGGCGGCGGCCACGGCCGTGGCCGGGGTGACGGCTGAGGCGACGGCCCAGGCACAGCTGGTGGCCGAGCCGGCATCAGCGCCTCTACCGGCACCGGCATCGGCGCCCGCGCCTGCACCGCATCGGCACCAGCACCCGCAGCGGCACCTGCGTCGGCCCCCGCGCCGCCATCGGCCGAGCCGGCGGCGACGACCCCAGGCCCGATCCCTGCCCTCGGGCCGGAGCCCGCGGCGACGGCCCCCGCCCCGTCCCCCGCCCTCGAAC
>RBWT01000168.1 GCA_004010275.1 Streptomyces huasconensis | reverse complement strand
CGGGGCGGGTGGGTGGCCGTGCGGGTCCGCGTACGGGTCGAGCGGTGTCGCCCGCAGGTGGACGATCTGGCCGCGCAGCCAGTGCCAGACGGCGGCGGGCGGGATGAGGACGCTGGTCATGGCCATGGTGAGCACCTCCTCGCGGTCCCGTGGGCCGGGCAGGATGCGCGCCAGGGCGAACTCGGCGGTGCCGGCCAGCTCGCCGTCGCGCAGACGGCGGTCGCCGCGGGTTTGCGCAGGGCGGCGCAGGCCACGGTGGCGAGGGCCGCCGCAGTGACGGCGAGGTGGCGGGGCAGGCGGCCGCGGGGCGCGGCGGCCCTGGTCCACCAGTCGCGGCCGTGCAGGCGGGTCATGAGCACGTCGTCGGCGTTGCCCCGCTGGAGGCGTACGGAGATCCAGCGGTCGGCCGGGCGCACCGGGTGGGCCGTGGTGCGGGTACCCGCGGTCACCGACCAGCCGGCGGCGAGCGCCCGCAGCGCGAGGTCGGCGTCCTCCCGGAAGGCGCGCCGGAACCGCTCGTCGAAGCCGCCGACGGTCTCCAGGGCCTCGCGGCGTAGGCCATGTCGGCGGTGATCCACCGCGCGGTGGCGAGCCCGGCGGTGTTGCGTTCCCAGTCGGTGGGCCGGCGGCCGGTGGGCAGCGGTACGTCGATGCGGGCGGTGACCGCGCCGACCGCGCCCTCTTCGGACGCGCGGCCGCGGCGAGGTCGAGGGCGAGGTCGTCGCACCAGGTGGCGCCGGGCACCACGACGTCGTCGAGGAAGACGTTCCACGGCACCCGGCCGGCCGCGCGCCAGCCCGTGTTGCGCGCGGCGGCGGGGCCGCGGGCCTCTCCCCGTACAACGGTGGTGAGGGGGCGCAGGGCGGCCGGGATCTCGACCGGCAGGGGTGTCCCGCCGTCCGGTCCCGGGCGGTCGTCGACGAGGATCACGCGCTCCGGCTCGGGCCCCTCGGCGGCGGCCAGCGCGCGCAGGGTCGCGGCCAGGCTCGGCCTGCCGAGGGTCGGCACCACCACGGCGTACGCGCCCTCGACGGCGCGGTGTGTGCGGGTCCATCGCGTGCTCGGTCATCGCGGTCCCCCTCCCCCGGACGCCTGGGGTTCGAGTTCGGGGTCCTGGGGTCCGGCCGTCCGGAAGAGGTCCTGGCGCCGGATCGCATAAGGGCCGATGGCGAGCAGGTCGACGGGTGAGGAGCCGAAGCACTCCAGGGCGTCGCGCGGGTCGTCGACCATGGGGCGGCCCGCCGTGTTCAGGCTGGTGTTGACGACGACCGGCAGGCCGGTGAGCTTCTCGAACTCGCCGAGCATGCGGGCGACGAGGGGTTCGCGCGCCGGGTCCACGGTCTGGATGCGGGCCGTCCCGTCGACGTGGACGACGGCCGGGATGCGCTCGCGCCACTCCTCGGCCACGTCGTGCACGAAGAGCATGTACGGGCTCGGCATCGGCCCGTCGAAGATCGCGGGCGCGCGGTCGGCGAGCACCATGGGGGCGACGGGCCGGAACTGCTCGCGGCCCTTGACGTCGTTGAGCCGTTCGAGGTTGCCCGCGTGGCCGGGGTGGGCGAGCAGCGAGCGGTGGCCGAGGGCCCGCGGGCCGTACTCGGAGCGGCCCTGGAACCACGCGACGATGCGGTTCTCCGCCAGCGCCCGCGCGACCGGTCCGCGATGTCCGGCGGCCGTTCGAACGCCACGGCGGCCGTCTTCAGCCAGGCGCCGAGTTCCGCCTCGGACCAGTCGCGGCCGAGGTCGGCGCCGGTCATGGGCTCCGGGTCGTCGCCGTGGCCGGCCGCGAGCAGCAGCGCGTCGCCGAGGGCGGTGCCCGCGTCACCGGCGGCGGGCTGCACCCACACCTGGGAGAAGGGGCCTTCGCGAGCTATGCGGGAGTTGGCGACGCAGTTCAGGGCGACGCGCCGGCGAGCGTGAGGACGCGGTGGTGCGTCTTGCCGGAGAGCCGCGCCCAGGTCGAGGAGGGTCTCCTCCAGGACGGCCTGGGCGCTGGCGGCGACGTCGGCGTGGGCCTGCGTCCACGGCTCGTCGGCGCCGCGCGACGGGCACAGTTCGTGCCAGGGCACGGCGGTGGCGTGGAAGCCGCCGTCGCCGGTGGGGTACACGTGGCGGCGCAGCTCCGCGAGCATGCGCGGGGTGCCGTGGGAGGCGAGGGCCATCACCTTGAACTCGTCGGAGGAGCGGAGGAATCCGAGGTGCGCGGTCAACTCCTCGTAGACCAGGCCCAGGGAGTGCGGCAGGTCCTGCGCGTACAGCGGTTCCAGCGTGTCGCGGACCCGGCGTGCGGCGAGGTGGGAGGCGCGTTCGCCCCGGCCGTCCAGGACCAGGACGGAGGAGTCCTCGGCGTCGGGCGCGGCGAAGGCGCTCGACGCGGCGTGCGCCATGTGGTGCGGTACGAAGCGCACGATGGCGGGGTCGAGGCCGGGCAGCGCGGCCTTGAGGAAGCCGGGGGCCTCGCGTGCATACGTCTGCCGCAGGTGGTCCCAGGGGTCGTCGAGCCCCATGTCGCCCGCCGGGCGGGCGAGTTCGGGGTCGTAGGAGTAGGTGACGGCGTCGAGGTCCTCGGGCCGCAGGTTGGCCCTGCGCAGGCACCAGGCGGCGGCCTGCTCGGGCAGTTCCCAGGCCGAGAACGGCACGGGGCGTTTCCCGTGCTTGCGCCGGGAGAACCGTTCCTCCTCCGCGGCGGCGACGGTGCGGCCGTCGATCACGAGGGCGGCGGCGGGGTCGTGGAAGAGTGCGTTGATTCCGAGGATGCGCATGAGGGGTCCGGGGTTCTGTTGGCGGGACAGGGCGCGGGGCCGGGTGCGGGAGGCCGGGGTCTGCGCGGGCCGGGGTCCGGCGGGGATGCCGTGGGCGGTCCGGGTCAGGGGTCCGCGGTCAGTGCTCCGCCGTGGCGCGGAACCAGTCGAGCGTGCGCCGCAGGCCCGCCACGGCGTCCACGCGCGGTTCCCAGCCGAGCTTGTCGCGCGCCAGCGTGATGTCCGGGCAACGGACGGCGGGGTCGTCCGTCGGCCGGTCGATGAAGCGAATCTCCGTGCCGGCGGCGTCGGCGCCGGTGAGGTCGATGACCAGGCGCGCCAGTTCGAGCATGGTGATCTCGGCGGGGTTGCCGATGTTGACGGGGCCGCGCATGCCGTGGGCGGCCGCCGCGAGGATGCCGGCCACGGTGTCGTCGACGTAGCACAGCGAGCGGGTCTGCCGACCGTCGCCGGTGACGGTGAGGGGCTCGCCGTCCAGGGCCTGGCGGATGAAGGTCGGCACGGCGCGGCCGTCGTGGCCCCGCATGCGCGGCCCGTAGGTGTTGAACAGCCGCACGATGGCGGTGTCGGTGCCCTCGGCCTCGGCGTGGGCCGTGGTGAACGCCTCGCCGAACCGTTTCGCCTCGTCGTACACGCTGCGCGGGCCCACCGGGTTCACATGGCCCCAGTACCGCTCGTCCTGCGGGTTCTGCTGCGGGTCGCCGTATACCTCGGAGGTCGAGGCGAGCACGAAGCGGGCGCCGGAGCGGTGGGCGAGCCGGAGGGCGTTGCGGGTGCCGAGGCTGCCGGTCTCCAGGGTGTGCAGGGGCAGGCGCAGATAGTCGGCCGGGGAGGCGGGGGACGCGAAGTGGAGCACGAGGTCGGGCGGCCGGTCGACCTCGATCCCTTCGGCCACGTTCGCCCGTATCAGCTGGAAACCGGGGCGGTCGAGCAGCGCCGACACGTTCTCCGCCCGTCCGGTGCTGAAGTCGTCGACGCAGGTCACGGCGGTGCCCGCGGCCAGCAGGGCGGTGCACAGGTGTGAGCCGACGAAGCCCGCGCCGCCGGTGACGACGGCGTGTTCCCAGGTACGCGACACAGGTGCGGTCATGCAGCTCTCCTCCGTACGCGGTGTCGGCGTGCGGCGCCGCTCACCGGCCGCTCCGACGGTGCCGGGGCACCGTCCAGTCCCGCAACAGCCTCTGTCACGTGAGCGGGGACGGCCCGGCGGTGTACGGCATACGAGTGAGTCGCGCTGAGTGAGGCGGGGGAGCCGGGCGCCGCCGCACAGCGACGGGACCCGGCGCTTGCGCCGGTCCCGGAAGCGTGCGGAGGGGGCTGGGTCAGTCGGTGGAGAGCGCTTCGAGGAGGTCGCCCACCTGCGGGTCGGGGAGGTTGCGGGCGACATCCGCCTGGGCGACGACGCCGACCAGGTCGTGGCCGTCGATGACGGGCAGCCTGCGGACCTTGTGGGTGGTCATGGTGCGCAGGATCTCCGCGGTGTCGTCGTCCGCCCCGATGGTGACGGCTTCGCCCTGGGCGAGTTCGCCCGCGGTGGTCGATTCGGGGTCCTTGCCCTTGCCGAGGACTTTCACGACGATGTCGCGGTCGGTGAGCATGCCCTTGAGTTTGTTGTCCGTACCGCAGATCGGCAGCGCGCCGACGCCGAGTTCGGCCATCTTCCGGGCGGCCAGCAGGACGCTTTCGTCGGCGCCGATGCACTCCGCGCCGCCGGTCATGATGTCTCTCGCCGTAGTCATGTCACTCCATTGCTGTGAGCGGCCCGGGAAAAGGAGCCTCTGGTGGGGGGTGCGTGCGCGGCGGCTTCTCGTGGGGGTCAACGGCCGCCGCGCCCTATTCTTCGGCGTGCTTCCGGCAAGGGAGAAAAGAAGGTCCGCCAAATGCGGAGTCGACGGGGCGGAACAGGGCGGGGCTTCGGCGGGCGGCGGTACGGCATGGTTCAGCGCCGCGTAGCGCCCTTCGGCGCGGCACGGTCGGGTGCCGGCTCAGCTTCCGAGGCCGCCGCTGCCGAAGCTGCCGCCGTCGCCTTTGCGGTGGTCCGCCGGGTCCTGCGAGGCACAGCGGTGCGTGCTCGACTGGCCGTACCCCTCTTTCAGCTCATGCGGGAGGAGCCGGCCGCCGTCCCTGGGCACCTCGTCCGGCTCGCGGTACTCCCGCTCTTCCCTGACCGGCCCTTCGTAAGGCCGTTTCGGCTGTTCCTCCACGCGCGGCGGGCGGGATTCGCGGGCACGCACCCGCTGACCCCAGAAGAAGGCGCCGAGAAGGACAGCGACCACCACGACACCGGCGGCCCACATCGAGAGGGCGGCGGTGTGCGAGATAGCAAGTTCCCACTCCATGGATTTCATATGAGTGTTGTACCCGCCCTGCCCGAAAAATAGCGGAGGATGAGACCTGCCGATTCACTCGGATGATTCAACCGGGGCTGTCCGACTCCACGAATTCCCTCGGTGACACCAGCCCGGGGAAAACCGGGCGGGAAAACCGGCCGGGCCGGAAACCGGCGGGGCCAGAAAGCGGCAGGGTCAGAAAGCGGCACGGCCGGAACGGCACGGCCGGAACGGCACGGCCGGTTTTCCCGCGGGCGGGACCGGCGCCGAACGCGGTCTGCGTGGCGTTCTCGTACAACGGACAGCCACGGCAGTCGGCGGCGGCACGGCGCAGCGCCGGGAGACCGCCCCGCGTGGGCACGTAGGCCTACCGAAAGCGTCCCCCCGCGCCCATCGCTCGGCCAGCCGAGACCTCGGAACCCCGAGCCCCAGGGACCCGGGAACCCCCGTAGCCCCGGGAGCCCCGAGATCCCCGGCAGCGACTATAAACCGACTGTATACGCACCGTGTATAGTGCTCACATGCCTGCCGTGAACACGCCTTTCGCAGCCTTGAAGATGCCGCGCCAGCCGAAAAGGTTGCCCCGCACCGCCTCCGTCCTCGCGGCAGGCGCGGCCCTCGTCCACGCGCTGACCGGGTGCACCAAGCTCGACACCACCTCGCCCAGCACCGTGCGCAAGGAGGGCGCGGACGCCAAGGCCGCCGACCAGGGGAAGTTCGGCACCGTCGACTGCCGCAAGGCCAAGTGCGTGGCGCTGACGTTCGACGCGGGACCGAGCGAGAACACGCCCGAGCTGCTCAAGATCCTCAAGCAGGAGAAGGTCCCCGCCACCTTCTTCACGCTCGGCAAGAACCACATCGAGAAGCACCCCGAGCTGGTGAAGCGGATGGACGCCGAGGGCCACGAGGTGGCGAGCCACACCTGGTCGCACAAGATCCTCACGAAGATCGACCTGGACGAGGCGCGCGAGGAGCTGGAGCGCCCCAACAAGGCGATAGAGAAGCTCATAGGCAAGAAGCCGACGCTGATGCGGCCGCCGCAGGGCCGCACGAACGAGGACATCAACAAGCTCTCCAAGGAGCTGGGGCTCTCGGAGGTCCTGTGGACCGTCACCGCGAAGGACTACACGACCAATGACTCCGAGCTGATCCAGCAGCGGGTCATCGACCAGACCAAGCGGGACGGCATCATCCTGCTGCACGACATCTACGACGGCACCGTCCCGGCCGTGCCCGGCGTCATCACCGAGCTGAAGAAGCGCGGCTACGTCTTCGTGACCGTCTCCCAGCTGCTCGCACCCGGCAAGGCCGAGCCCGGCAAGGTCTACCGCTAGTCGCCCGTCGGGTGACTAACCTCGGTGGCGTGGCACTCTTCCGGTTCACCAGGGAAACGTCCCTGCCGCCCGCCGAGGCATGGCGTCGTCTCACCACATGGGAGCGGCACGGCGAGGCGGTCCCGCTCACCCGCGTCACGGTGCGCACTCCCCCGCCCACGCGCGTGGGCACGGTCTTCGTGGCCCGTACCGCGCTCGGCCCCGTCGGCTTCGACGACGTGATGGAGGTCGTCGACTGGCGGCCTCCCGAGGGCACCGCGCCGGGCCGGTGCCGCCTGGAGAAGCGGGGCGTGATCGTCCTGGGCTGGGCGGAGATCGAGGTGGGGCCGGGTCCGCACACCCCGGATCGTCTGGCGCGAGGAGCTGCGGCTCCGCCTGCTGCCGCCGCTCTTCGACGGCGTGCTGTCGGCGGTGGCCCGGCCCGTGTTCGCCCGGGTCGTCACGCGCCTCACGAAGGCGTGAGTGCGTCCGGCAGCCCGGCAGCGCCCGGACGTGTTTCCTGCGGCTCAGGCCACCGACCCGATCCGCCCCGCCGGCTTGTGCGCCCCGTCGTGATGGATCGGCGTGTGCGCGCCGGTGAGCGAGACACCGCTGCCGCCACGGCGGCCCGCGACGATCTCCGCGGCGATGGACAGGGCGGTCTCCTCGGGCGTACGGGCGCCGAGGTCGAGGCCGATAGGCGACCGCAGCCGCGCCAGTTCCAGCTCGGTGACGCCGACCTCGCGCAGCCGGGCGTTGCGGTCCTCATGGGTGCGGCGCGAGCCCATCGCGCGACGTAGGCGACGGGCAGCCGCAGCGCGAGGCGCAGCAGCGGTACGTCGAACTTGGCGTCGTGGGTCAGCACGCACAGCACGGTGCGGGCGTCGATGTCGGTGGTCTCCAGGTAGCGGTGCGGCCACTCGACGACGATCTCGTCGGCGTCGGGGAAGCGCGCGGCCGTCGCGAAGACGGGCCGCGCGTCGCACACGGTGACGTGGTAGCCGAGGAATTTGCCGACGCGTACGAGCGCCGACGCGAAGTCGATGGCGCCGAACACGATCATGCGGGGCGGCGGCACGCTCGACTCGACGAGGACCGTCAGGGGCGATCCGCACCGCGACCCGTCCTCGCCGATCTCCACGGTCGCCGTGCGGCCCGCGTCGAGCAGGGCCCGGGCCTCTCCCGCGACCGCGCGGTCCAGCTCCGGATGTCCGCCGAGGCCACCCTCGTACTCCCCGGAAGAAGCGACGCCGTCCGAAGGACGTACGAGGAGGGCGCGGCCCAGCAGCTCGGCCGGCCCGGAGGTGACGCGGGCGACCGCCGCCGCCCTGCCCCGAGGAGGCGGCGGCGAGGGCGGCCGTGAGCACCGGCCGCGCGGGTGAGTCCGCGCGGACCGGGGTGACGAGGATGTCGATGACTCCGCCGCAGGTCAGACCCACGCGAAGGCGTCCTCGTCGCTGTAGCCGAAGCGTTCGAGGACGGTCTCGCCGTCCTCCAGCGCCTGCCGGCACAGTTCGTAGACGGCGCCCTCCACACAGCCGCCGGAGACCGATCCGATGGCCGTGCCGGACGCGTCGACGGCCGAGCGCGGCGCCGGGTTGCCGGGGCGCGCTGCCGCCGACCGCCACGACCGTGGCGACGGCGAAGTCACGTCCCTGCGCGACCCACCGGTGCAGCTCGTCGGCGATGTCCAGCATGTCGGCCTCCTCAAGGCTCTACGGGTGTGCGGAGGGCTCGGCGCCTCAGTGGACGCCCAGCCATCCTTCGATGGGGTTGAGGGCGAAGTAGACGAGGAAGATCAGCGTCAGGCCCCACATGAAGGCGCCGATCTCCCTGGCCTTCCCCTGGGCGATCTTGATGGCGACCCAGGCGATGACGCCCGCCGCGACACCGGTGGTGATGGTGTACGTGAAGGGCATGAGGACGACGGTCAGGAAGACCGGGATGGCGGTGGCCCGGTCGGCCCAGTCGACGTGCCGGGCGTTCATCATCATCATCGCCCCGATGACGACGAGCGCGGCGGAGGCGACCTCCTGGGGCACGATCGCGGTGATCGGCGTGAAGAAGAGGCAGGCCGCGAAGAACAGGCCGGTGACGACCGAGGCGAGGCCGGTGCGGGCGCCTTCGCCGACGCCGGTCGCGGACTCGACGAAGACGGTCTGGCCGGAGCCGCCCGCCACGCCGCCGATGGCGCCGCCGGCGCCGTCGATGAACAGGGCCTTGGACAGGCCGGGCATGCGGCCCTTGTCGTCGGCCAGGTTGGCCTCGGTGCCGACGCCGATGATGGTGGCCATCGCGTCGAAGAACCCGGCGAGCACCAGCGTGAAGACGATCATGCCGACCGTCATCGCGCCGACCTTCTCCCAGCCGCCGAACTCGACGGCGCCGAAGAGCGAGAAGTCGGGCGAGGAGACCGCGCTGCCGTGCAGTTCGGGGGCGCCGTTGGCCCACTGCTTGGGGTCGATGACATCCAGGGCGTTGAGGATGAGGGCGACGACCGTGCCGGTGACAATGCCGATAAGGATCGCACCGGGGGTGTTGCGCGCCTGGAGCATGAAGATGAGGAGCAGGGTGCCCGCGAAGAGCAGGACGGGCCAGCCCGAGAGTTCGCCGGCCGGGCCGAGCGAGAGCGGGGTCGCCTTGCCCGGGTGGACGAAGCCGCCCTTGACCAGGCCGATCATGGCGATGAACAGGCCGATGCCCATGGTGATGCCGTGCTTGAGGGCGAGCGGGATCGCGTTCATGATCATCTCGCGGAGCCCGGTGACCACCAGAAGCATGATCACGACGCCGTACATCACGCACATGCCCATGGCCTGCGGCCAGGTCATCTCGGGCGCGACCTGAGACGCGATCACTCCGGAGACGGAAAGCCCGGCGGCCAGGGCCAGCGGCACCTTGCCGATGAAGCCCATCAGGAGCGTGGTGGCCGCGGCGGCCAGCGCCGTCGCGGTGACCAGGGCCTGATGGCTCATGGTGTTGCCCGCGGCGTCCTTGCCGGACAGCAGAACGGGGTTGAGCAGGACGATGTACGCCATCGCCATGAAGGTGGTGATTCCGCCGCGCACCTCGCGCGCGACCGTGGACCCTCTCCGGGATATGTGAAAGTAACGGTCGAGCCAAGACCTGCCGGCCGGGACGCGGGAGCCGAGCCCGCGTCCTCTGCGGTGGTCTTGGGCTCCACTGACGACTGGGTCATGGTGCCTACTCCCAAGGTTCACAGGGGCACCCGCAGAGCTGCGGGATTTGGGATGGTGCGTTGGCTGCACGACCCGGGGGACGGCCCGAGACGAACGACGTCGGAGGTCTGCGAAGAAGAGGGGTCGGGGGACGGCAGTCCCCCGGCCACTTCTTCTCCGCCTCCACCCCGGCCAGGGGTTACGTACCGGTGAGGTGTTCGGGCCGTACCGGCGTCTTGTTGAGCTCCAGACCCGTCGCGTTCCTGATGGCCGCGAGGACCGCCGGGGTGGACGAGAGGGTCGGGGCCTCGCCGATCCCGCGCACTCCGTAGGGAGCGTTGGGGTCGGCCAGTTCGAGGTAGTCGACCGGGATGGTCGGCGTGTCGAGGAGGGTCGGGATCAGGTAGTCGGTGAAGGAAGGGTTCTTCACCTTCGCGGTCTTCGGGTCGACGATGATCTCCTCCATCACCGCCACGCCCAGGCCCTGGGTGGTGCCGCCCTGGATCTGGCCGATGACGGAGAGCGGGTTGATCGCCTTGCCGACGTCCTGCGCACAGGCCAGCTCGATGACCTTGACCAGGCCCAGCTCCGTGTCGACCTCCACCACCGCGCGGTGCGCGGCGAAGGCGTACTGCACGTGGCCGTTGCCCTGGCCGGTGACGAGGTCGAAGGGCTGGGTGGGGCGGTGGCGCCACTCCTCCTCGATCTCCACGGCCTCGTCCTCCAGGACGTCCACCAGGGAGGCGAGGGCCTCGCCGCCGTCGGTGACGACCTTGCCGCCCTCCAGGAGGAGTTCGGCGCTCGCCCACGCCGGGTGATACGAGCCGAACTTGCGCCGGCCGATCTCCAGCACCTTCTCGCGGACGAGGGAGCAGGAGTTCTTGATGGCGCCGCCGGTCATGTACGTCTGGCGGCCCGCGGAGGTCGAACCGGCCGAGCCCACCTGGGTGTCGGCGGGGTGGATGGTGACCTGCTGGACGCCCAGCTCGGTACGGGCGATCTGCGCGTGGATGGTGACGCCGCCCTGGCCGACCTCGGCCGCGGCGGTGTGGACGGTGGCGACGGCCTCGCCGTTGATGACCTCCAGGCGGATCTTGGCGGTCGAGTAGTCGTCGAAGCCCTCGGAGAAGCCGACGTTCTTGATGCCGACCGCGTAGCCGACGCCTCGGACGACGCCCTCGCCGTGCGTGGTGTTGGACAGACCGCCGGGCAGCGCGCGGACGTCGGCGCCCTCGCTGGACTCCCACTGGCGCTCGGGCGGCATCGGGCGGGCCTTGACGCGGCGCAGCAGTTCGGCGACCGGCGCGGGCGAGTCGACCGGCTGGCCGGTCGGCATGATCGTGCCCTGTTCCATGGCGTTCTTCTGCCGGAACTCCACCGGGTCCATGCCGAGCTTCGCGGCCAGCTTGTCCATCTGGGCCTCGTAGGCGAAGCAGGCCTGGACCGCGCCGAAGCCGCGCATGGCGCCGCAGGGCGGGTTGTTGGTGTAGAGGCCGATCGCCTCGATCTCGACGTCGTCGACGACGTACGGGCCGACCGAGAGGGAAGCGGCGTTGCCCACGACCGACGGCGTGGACGACATGTAGGCGCCGCCGTCCAGGACGATCTTGCACTTCATGTGCGTGAGCTTGCCGTCCTTGGTGGCGCCGTGCTCGTAGTGGAGCTTCGCCGGGTGCCGGTGGACGTGGCCGAAGAAGGACTCGTAGCGGTTGTAGACCATCTTCACCGGCTTGCCGGTGCGCAGCGCGAGTACGGAGGCGAGGATCTGCATCGAGATGTCCTCGCGGCCGCCGAACGCGCCGCCGACGCCGGCCATCGTCATCCGCACCTTCTCCTCGGGCAGGCCGAGGCAGGGTGCGATCTGCTTGAGGTCGGAGTGCAGCCACTGGGTGGCCACGTACAGGTCGATGCCGCCGTCCTCGGCGGGCACCGCGAGGCCGGACTCGGGGCCGAGGAAGGCCTGGTCCTGCATGCCGAAGGTGTACTCGCCGGTGACGATGACGTCGGCCCGCTTGGCGGCCTCGGCGGCGTTGCCCCGGATGATCGGCTGGCGGTGCACGATGTTGGGGTGCGTGACGTGGCCGGCGTGGTGGTCGCCGCGGTCCTCGTGGACCAGGATCGCGTCCGGGGCGAGCGCGGAGGCCTCATCGGTGATGAGGGGCAGCTCGCGGTACTCGATCCTGATCTTCGCGGCGGCGCGGCGCGCGGTCTCCGGGTGGTCGGCGGCCACGAGGGCGACCGGCTCACCGTGGTGGCGGACCTTGCCGTAGGCCAGGACGGGGGTGTCCTGGTACTCCATGCCGTAGTTCTTCGCGGCGGGCAGGTCCTCGTGCGTCAGGACGGCGTGGACGCCGGCCGTCGCGAGGGCCTCGGAGGTGTCGATGGACACGATCTCGGCGTGCGCCACCGTGGAGCGCAGGATCTGGCCCCACAGCATGTCCTCGTGCCACATGTCCGAGGAGTAGGCGAACTCGCCGGTGACCTTCAGGGTGCCGTCGGGGCGGAGCGTGGACTCGCCGATGCCGCCCTTGCTCTTGGCGCCCTGGGTGACCTTCGCGGGGATACCGGTCGTACGGGTGTCGGCCATGGCGTCAGGCTCCCTGGCTCGGAGCGGTCTCGGACTGGCGCGCGGCGGCGAGGCGTACCGCGTCCATGATCTTCTCGTAGCCCGTGCAGCGGCACAGGTTGCCCGAGAGCGCCTCGCGGATGTCCGCGTCGGACGGGCTCGGGTTGCGCTCCAGCATCTCGTCGGCGGCGACGAGCAGGCCGGGGGTGCAGAAGCCGCACTGGACGGCGCCGGCGTCGATGAACGCCTGCTGGATCGGCGACAGTTCGCCGCCCTCACCCGTCTGCGAGTCCAGCGGCTTGGCCTGCCACTGCTGGGCGTCCTGGAGCGACGTACCACCGGGGGTGCCGCACGCGCCGGTGCCGCAACCGCCGTGCTCGGCGCGCTGCTTGGCGTAGTCGGCGAGGCCCTCGACGGTGACGACGTCCCGTCCCTCGGCCTGTCCGGCGGCGACCAGACACGCGCACACCGGCACGCCGTCGAGCCGGACGGTGCAGGAACCGCACTCGCCCTGCTCGCAGGCGTTCTTGGAGCCGGGCAGACCCATGCGCTCGCGCAGCACGTACAGCAGGGACTCGCCCTCCCATACGTCGTCGGCTTCCTGCGGACGGCCGTTGACCGTGAAGTTGACACGCATTACGCGACTCCCTCCGTGCTGCCGCGGCTCGTGCCGCGGTACGACTCCCAGGTCCAGCCCAGCGTGCGGCGGGCCATGATCCCGACGGCGTGGCGGCGGTAGTTCGCCGTGCCGCGCACGTCGTCGATCGGGTTGGCGGCTCCGGAGGCGAGCTCCGCGAACTGCTTGGCGATCGAGGGGGTGATGATCTTCTTGCTCTCCCAGAAGCCGCCCTCTTCGAGGGCCGCGTTCAGGAATTCCTCCGCGGCCTTCGCGCGGATCGGGGTCGGCGCCGCGGAGCCGATGCCGGTCCGCACGGTCCGGGTCTCGGGGTGCAGCGCGATGCCGAACGCGCACACGGCGATGACCATGGCGTTGCGCGTGCCGACCTTGGAGTACTGCTGCGGCCCGTCGGCCTTCTTGATGTGGACGGCCCTGATCAGCTCGTCCTCGGCGAGGGCGTTGCGCTTCACGCCGGTGTAGAAGTCGTCGATCGGGATCAGGCGCGAGCCGCGCACCGACTCCACCTCGACCTCGCAGCCCGGCGCGAGCAGGGCCGGGTGGGCGTCACCGGCCGGGGACGCGGTGCCGAGGTTGCCGCCGACGCCGCCGCGGTTGCGGATCTGCGGCGAGGCGACCGTGTGCGAGGCGAGGGCCAGACCGGGCAGCTCGGTGCGCAGTTCCTCCATGATCCGGGTGTACGGGACGGAGGCGCCGAGCCGGACCGTCTCCTCGCCCGTCTCCCACTCGCGCAGCTCGGCGATGCGGTTGAGGTCAAGCAGGTACTCGGGACGACGGTGGTCGAAGTTGATCTCGACCATCACGTCGGTGCCACCCGCAATCGGCACAGCCGTGGGGTGCTCGGCCTTGGCGGCGAGCGCCTCCTCCCAGCTGGCGGGGCGAAGGAAGTCCATGAGGCTCTCTTCTTCGTGTCGAGGGTCGTTCGCTGCGAGGGGACCCGGAAGTTCCGTATCGGAGATTCCGTATCGGGGATTCCGTATCGGCCACTCGGGCCGTTCGCCCCTCGACTGCTCGTTCATCTGCTGTTAACGCGGAGTGGGGCAAGTACACCGCTCGCTCCTCCTATGGGGTCAGTCACCGAAACCATGAAGGAGTTGGCTGGCCACGCCGCGCGTCTTGTAGATTCGTATGAAGAACGGGCCTCAGTAACCTCGCGGAATCCCCCGGGAAACCGCGGACCCCCGGCGGCACACGGCCTCGGGCCTGACGAGCCCACCTGCTTGTAGACCACATTCGAGACAGATCGGCGGCGACGACACCATGCGGCTGCGCGCACTCCTGGACACCGACGCGCTGGGCCTGCGGCTGCTCGGCGGCGAGGACGAGCTGGACCGCACCGTGCGCGGTGTGATGACCACGGACCTGCGGGACCCGAGCCGCTATCTGGCGGGCGGCGAACTGGTCCTGACCGGCCTCGCCTGGCGCCGCGACGCCTCCGACACCGAGCCGTTCGTCCGCATCCTCGCGAGCGCGGGGGTGGCGGTGCTCGCCGCGGCGAGGCGAGCTGGGTGACATCCCCGCCGACATCGTCGAGGCCTGCGCCCGCCACCGCCTGCCGCTCTTCGCGGTCAACGAGTCCGTGGCCTTCGCGACCATCACCGAACATGTCGTACGCCAGGTCTCCGGCGAGCGCGCGGGCGACCTCGCGGCCGTGGTGGACCGGCACCGCCGCCTGATGACCTCGGGCCCGGCGGGCGGCGGCCCCGACGTCGTCCTCGATCTGCTCGGCACCGACCTGGACCTGCGGGCCTGGGTCCTCTCGCCCGCCGGGCGCACCATCGCCGGGTCCGGCGCGGCGGGCACGGCACTGCCGGGCGCCGTCTGCGCGCGGCTGGCCGGGGAGCACCTGGCCGCCGCCCGTACCGGGCGGCGCGGGCCGCACCGCGTGGCGGTGGAGGGCGTGACGTACTCGCAGTTCCCCGTCCGGACCAGTGGGCGGGGAGCGGGCGGCGCCTCGCGCGACGTGCGCGAGACGGTGTCTCCGACTGGGTCCTCGCGGTCGAGGCCGACGCGGGCGACTGGCCCGAGGAGCGGCTCGACCTGCTCCAGGGCGTGACGCAGCTGATCGCGGTGGAGCGGGACCGGCGGGACGCCGCCCGCACGGTGCGCCGCCGCCTCGCCCAGGAGGTCCTGGAGCTGGTGCAGACCGGCGCGGCCCCGGCCGAGATCGCCGCGCGGCTGCGCGTCGCCGCGCCCGTGCTGCTGCCCGGGCTCGGCACGGCCCCGCACTGGCAGGTCGTGGTGGCCCGCGTCGAGTGGGAGGGCGGCGCCATCGAGGGCGGGCCGGTGGCCCAGGCCCTCCTGGAGGAGATCCTCGTCGACCCTGTCGCCGCGGGGCCCGAGCCGTCGACCGGATCGCCGTCGCGCACACCGGCGACGAGGCCATCGCGCTGGTGCCGCTCCCCGCGGTCTCCCACCGAGCACGACGCCCCGAGACGGGGGCTGCTCGCCGACGCCCTCCTGGAGTCGGTCCGCGAGCCGCTGTCGGCGGGCCTGGACGGCGACGGCCGCCTCACGTTCGGCGTCAGCGCCTCCGTCCACTCGGCGGAAGGGCTGCGCGGCGCCCTGGAGGAGGCGCGGCACGCCCGCCGTGTCGCCGCCGCCCGCCCCGGCCGGGTCTGCGCGGCCGGGCATCAGGAGCTGGCCTCGCACGTGCTGCTGCTCCCCTTCGTCCCCGACGACGTGCGCCGGGCGTTCACGGCCCGGCTCCTGGACCCGCTGCGGGAGTACGACCAGCGGCACCGGGCCGAGCTGATCCCCACCCTGGAGGCGTTCCTCGACTGCGACGGGTCGTGGACGCGGTGCGCGGCGCGGCTGCACCTGCACGTCAACACGCTGCGCTACCGGGTGGGCCGTATCGAGCAGTTGACGAGCCGTGACCTCTCGCGGCTCGAGGACAAGCTCGATTTCTTCCTCGCCCTGCGGATGAGCTGAGGAAATCCGTCCGGGGCGCCCGGAAGCCCGTGGCGCCCCGGAGCCCCTCCCCCTGCCCGCCCTTTGTGAATTCTTTCACCCGGCCTCTTGGCCGGACCCCGCCATCCATGCTGAGATTCGCCCACGGCTCAACGGCTCGGACTGAACACCTCCGGCTCAACAGCTCTGACTCAACAGCTCAATGGCGTGCTCGGGGAGGGCAACGTGGCGCATACCGCCATGTCTGGTACCGGAACGATTGCAGAGAACGATCCACTCCAGACCGCGGTATGGCGGCTGCGCTCGCGCGGCTGCTGGACCGACGCGGCCGCGCTGCTGGCCCCGCGGGCCGGGGCGGCTCCGGCGCTCCAGCGGGCGGCCCTCCTGGTCGAGCGCTGCCTGTTCACCGGGGACGGCTGGGGCGAGGCCGAGGACGGACTGCGGACCGCCGAGCGCGCTGGCCGAGGACGACGACGACCGCGGCGCGGCGGCCTGTGAGCGCGGTCAACTCGCCTATGCCTCTACGGTGTTGGGGGTACGCGACCGGGCCGACGAGGCGCGTACGGCGCTCGGCAGAGCGGCCGCGCTGCTCGCCCCGAACGCGGCGGGGCGGCCGCTGCTCGACTTCCGCCGGGGGCTGATCGCCGAGCACATCGCGGACGCGCCGCAGGCCGCGAAGGCCGCGTACCGCAGGGCGCATGCCGGGGCCACGGCGCGCGACGACTGGCTGCTGCTCTCGTTCACCTGGCGGCACCTGGCCGGACTCGCCCTGCGGGACGGGGAGTTGGCGGAGGCGCGGCACGCTTCGCCGAATCCCTGCGGATCAGGGAGGAGTTGGGGTACTTGGTGGGGACGGCGCCGGTGCTGGCGGCGCTCGCGGAGGCGGAGCCGGAGCCGGAGGCCACGCGGTTGCGGGCCGAGGCCACGCGGTTGTTCCGGCTGCTCGGTGGGGTGCCCGCATGGCTCTCCCACCACCTCACGCTCCGGCACCGGCGGTGTGACGGACGCGTTCGGGGGGGGCTGCGGCTCGGGTTGGCGGTGCCTGCGGGCGGCCTGACCTCGGTCCCGGTGGCGCTGCTGGCTCGGCTTGGCGGTGCCTCCCCGCAGACCTCTCCCACCC
>RBWT01000167.1 GCA_004010275.1 Streptomyces huasconensis | reverse complement strand
CGCCGACGGCTCCCCCGATCCCGCCCCCGCCGCCGACGGTTCCTCCTCGGCCGACGGCTCCGCCGACGGTGGGAGTGCCGGGGTCGGCAGTTCCCCCGGTAGGCACTGTCCCGCCGCCTCCCACTGTTCCGCTGCCCGACCACATCCGGAAGGACCCCGCGATGCAGCCCAATCCGCCCGTACCGCGCTCCGCGACCGTCGACGACAAGGGCGTTCACGTCACGACCGCCGCGGGTAAGTCCCGCACCTACAGCGGTGGTGAGGTCATGACCCTCACCCAGGTCATCGACCTCGCCGAGGGCTCGGCCACCCTGTGCCAGTCCACCACCGAGACCTGCCTGGAACTCATGGACGAGGCCGAGGAGCTGGCCGCCGCCGACTGCGACACGCTCATCGCCGAAATCACGGAGAAGGGCGTCGGCGCGAACCTGATCGGCAAGTGCGAGGTGCTCAAGGAGCAGCTCGACCTCCAGGCCGCCGCCGCCAAGGACCTCCACGACAAGATCCAGGGCGGCGAGGAGGCGTGCCGCACCGCCTCGGCGAACGCCGAGGTCCGGCACGGCGGGATCTTTCGGGCCGTCGCCGACTCCCCCCTGACCAAGCCCGCCCAACGCGACTTCTACAACGCCCGATAGAACAGGAGAGGCCCCGCATGAGTGTCACCGAGTCCCTGAAGGACGCCGCGACTTACGCGGCCCTGCGCACCAAGCTGGCCTGGCTCACGCACAAGGTCCACGCGCACGCCCAGACCGTCACCACGCTCGCCTCCGACGTGGATGACGCCGCCGAGCAAATGCAGGACGCCTCCGAGACGATGAAGGCGCTGGCCGTCGACGACGAGACCACCAGCGAGTTCGCCGACGCCGCGCTGACCATGACCGGCGTCAAGGAGGCGGCCGGCGCCTACACCTCCGCCGCCGACAGCGCCTCCGCGGCCGCCGACGACGCGAAGACGACCACCGAGAACGACCACGGAGGGATCGCCGACGCCGTGGCCACCTCCCCCGTCGACATGGCCGACGCCGCCTTCTACACCCAGCAGTAAAGGAGTTCAGGACCGTGGGGCCGACCCGAGCACAGTTCATCCAGTACGCGCCCGCCGCGCTCGCGGTGGCCGCCGCTCGTCGCCGGCCCCTGGTCGCCCTCGCCGCCGCGGCGGCCGGAGCGGGAGCGTGGGCCCTCAACGCCTCCGCTCCCGTTCTGCGGTCTTTGATCGGATGCGGGTTCACGGCCACCGGGTGCGGCAGCGCCGCGCACGAGTCCTCGCCGCGGGCGGGAACCCGCTGATCGCTATCGGGCTCGCGGTCCCGGCCGGGGCAGCCGCCCTGGCCCACCACCACAACATCACCGGCCACACCCCCGCCCTCACCCTCGCGGCCACGAACGGGGGGTGCGGCGGCTGGGGATGACGTCGCAGGCACAGCTCATCACCGCCTGGTGGAAGGAGTTCATCTCCGGCCCCACCCACACCGAGGACCGCAAGCTCATCCAGCCCGGGGCCCACCTGGAACACCTCGCCCTGGAGGCGGACGGTGATCACGTGTGGTTCACCGGGATCATCACCCTGCCCCAGGGGCAGCAGGTGCGGGTGAAGGCCGCCGACATCGCCGCCGTCTACCAGATCCCCGTCTCCCAGGTCGAGCTGGGAGACCCCAAGCACTACGCGCCGAACGCCCTGCCCGTCACCGTGCGCCTGAAGGTGCCGGCGGCGCAGCCGCAGATCGCGGCCGGTACCCCGACGACTCCCGAGGAGATGTGGGCTGCCTACGTCGGTGTGCCGGAAGGCGCGATGCCCGGCACTACCCTGACCCTCACCCGCTACGACGGGCCGCTGGACTGGGAAGGGATCGCCACCCGCGACCGCAGGGCCATCGGGACCGTCAACCTCCAGGACCTCGCAGGAAATCTGGACCTGGAGACGATCCAGATCGCCCTCGCCCCCGGCGACAAGCCCTCGCAGATGGGCATCCGGGTGATGCGGGAGCACGCGCTGATGCACGGCACGATGCTCTCCTCGGTCGTGGACGAACTGTCCATGGACTCCCGCGGCTACGTCCGCGCCGGCACCTACGTGGACGGTGCCCCTGCTGCCTCTGGCGCAGCCCGGCTCCGGCGCCCGCCACCTCTACCTCGTCGGCGGGTCCAGGTCGGGCAAGTCCGGACTGCTGGAGCAGATCCTGCTGTCCGCCCACCGCTCCCGTATCGCGGTGATCCTCGCCTCCCCACAGGCCGGGACCATCGCCGGGGCCCCGCTGTCGGCGTACCTCGGGGACGGCCTGGACGAGGCGATGGGCGCGCTGCGCCTGGCCTACGCGATGATGCTCGACCGCGAGGCCCGCTACCGCTCCCCCCGCGTTCCCCTTCACCGACCCGCTGGTCCAGGTCGTCATCGACGAGGTGCATGCTGCTGTCGGCCTCCTCGCCGTACCACCTGGAGGCGAAGGCGATCGTGGAGCAGCTGACCCGCCGCACGCTCAAGCGGGGCATCGGCGTCGTGCTGGCCACCCAGACCCCGCTGGCCGAAGACCTCGGCAACTCCACGGTCATCCGCTCCCAGCTGTTGATCGGTGGTGGCGCGGTGTTCCTGCGTTGTGCCAAGGGCCAGGGTTCCCTGGTCGGGGCGAACGCGGTGGAGGGCGCGGAGGGCATCGACCTGTCGATGATCCCCTCGCAGTGGCCGGGCCAGTACGCCAAGGTCGCCGACCGGGACATGTCCGGCCTGGCGACCGAGGCCGCCGCCGCCCCCGAGGACGGCACCTTCGGCCTGGGCTACCTCCTCACCCCCGGCTCGCAGGCCGTCCAGTTCCGCTCCCTGCACCTGGACGTGCCGCCGGTCTCCCTCGCCGGAGGCGAGCCGCCGGTCGGGATCGAGGTCTGCGACGCCTTGCGCGCGCTGCGACGCGATCACCCAGACGCCGATGGTCGACAAGCGCGGCAAGAACCTGATCGGCAGCCTCGCCGACCTCCTTGCCGCGGCCGAGGGCGCCCCCTCGTCGCAGGAGCCGGCGCCCCACCACAACCCCGGCGGCCCCCAGGCAGGCGCCGGGTCCAGCAGGCCCGGCGCTCCTGGCGTAGCCGCGGGGGCGCCCGACGGACAGGAGCTGATCAAGCCACGCATCCTCGAGCTCCTTCGGGAGCAGTCCATCCCGATGACCCTGCCGAGACCATCGCCCGAAAGCTGGGCACCTCCGCCAAGAACATCAAGCCGCGCCTGTCCGAGCTGAAGAAGCGGGACGAGGTCACCAACGAGAACGGCCTGTGGAGGGCAGAATGAACACCCGTACCGAGACCGACTTCACCTCCGTCGACCAGGAGATGTACGCGAAGGCGTTCCAGCTCCTCGACCCCGACCCCCTCCCGGAGTCCGCCGCCGCGGCTCCCGTGCGGGTCCCCCGCCCCGTCGCCCCGCCGGTGCGCCTGACCGGCCCGGTGGAAAAGCACCCTCACCGACGCGCTCGCGTTCCTCGTCACCCACGGTTGGGCCAGGTTCACCCTCGTCCACCCCGAGGGCGCCCGCTGCTCCATCGGCGCCCTGCGCGCTGCGGCCGGCGCCCGCAACGCCGCCTACTGCGACGCCGGGAATCTTCTCCTGGACGAGGCCCGCCGCCAGCACGGCAAACGGTGGGAGTCGATCCCCTCCTGGAACGACTCCCACACCGGAGCGCAGGTGCGTAGCGTGTGGGAGGCCGCCATCCGGCGCGCCCACCACATGAACATCTGACCCGGTTGGAGCTGCCCGTGTCGTTCTCGTTCACCACCCCCGAACCGGACCGTGACGACCGGTCGTTCTCCTTCACGGGCTCGCAGCCGGGTCGCGACGACGGCCGTTCGTTCTCGTTCACCGGCTCGGACCCGGCCGACATCGACAGGCAGCTCCAGACGATCACCGACATGGCCACCGAGATCCTCCGCCTCGTCGCAGAGGTCCGCAGCCAGATCAACACCTGATCGCATCCTCCGCCCAGAACGCGGAGACACCAACACCCAGCTCGGCATCGCGCCCCGCCCGGACCTCTTCCGGTCGGGGCGTCGCTGTTCCCTGCCCGCACACGACCCATCGGGAGCCAGACCAACGTGCGCCGATATCGCTACCGCTGCACCGTCTGCCGCACCACCAGCCCTGTCGTGACCGAGATCGAGGCCATGGCCGCCGTGGGCGAGGCTCACCGTCAGACCCTCCACGGCGGACACTTCCCCGACGACGAAATGGCCGGCCAGATAGACCGCCTCGGCCGCTGGTACGCCGCCCTGCCCCCACTGGCCGCGCTTCACGCCCGCATTGCGGACGCGCTCAGCGATCTGCGCGACAGCAAGACCGTGGGCCACTACTGGTGGGCCAGCGCCGGCGCCACCCTCCTGATCGCCGGACTGGCCGCCCTTGCCCTCCTCCTCGTCGCCTCCATCCTCTGACCCCCGGCTCCGACCGCCCTTTTCGACCACGTAGGAGACAGACCCTTGGACACCGCCCAGATCCAGCGCTGCAAGCACAGCATCCAGCCCAGCCGCGTCGAAGCCCCCGCTATCACCGAGACGGTCGCGGCCATGAAGCACCTGGAGGAAGCACTCACCGCCGACCCCCGCGACACCACCGCCTTCTACACCGTCGGTCACGGCCAGCGACTCGTCCCCGAGTGGATCCGCGGCAACGCCGACCGCATTCGCCAGCTCCTGGACCAGCTCGTCGCCCAGTACCCCGACACGGACACGGTCCAGGACGGCTCCGACACCCGGGGCCAGACGCCCGCCCTGACCAACCCCGCGCTTACCGTCGCCTGCCCGGCCTGCGACTCCCAGCCCGGCGCCCTGTGCACCTCGCTCAGCGGCACCCGCACCCGCCGCCACGACGTCCACCGCGCCCGCACCGCCGCCCTCGCGGCCACCATCTGATCCGGTCACCCCGTCCGGCCACCGGCACCACCGCCCCCGCCCCGGGGCGGCTGGTTCCGGTGACCGGGCAGGCCGACCGGCCGCCCACCTTCACCTCTCGCCCCGTCGACGGACCGCCCGTCGACGGGGCGCAGCACTGCCCGCCCTCACACCTGCTGGAGGACAACCCGTGCTCGTACCCCGTCCGCGCCGCCGGATCGGGCGCCCGCGTCCGCAGCGTCCCGGCCTGCGTTACCCGCAGCGTCCCGCGCGGCTCCCTGGCCCCTGGAGCAGGTGATGACCGACCAGACGAGGACCTGGTCGACGTCGACCCGTATGACCCCGGCGACGGCTCCTTACCGGTTTTCCGGTGGAAGCAGGCCGGGCGCGACACCCTCGCGACCCGCGCCTGCTGCGGGAGATGGGCCTGCGCCCCGGCGGTCACGAGCCCGTCGCCCGGATCGAATGCCGCGGCGGGAAGCGGTGGGCGTGGCTGTACCGGATCGACCTGGCGAAGCCGAAGCTCCCGATGACCCTCGCGAAGGAAGCCGCGCTCGACAAGGCCATGGCAGCCCGCCAGACATGCGGCACCTGCCGTCGGCGCTACTTCCACTGCCTCCCGCTGAAAACCCTTGGCTCCTGTCTGGAGTGCTACGACGGCACGCCCGCTGACCCTGCCTCCTACATCGCTCCCCCGGCCAAGCACCTGCTTGCCGCCTGATCCGAGGGGACACCAGCCCATGAGCACCGCCGCCCGCATCCACGCCCAGGCCGACCAGAAGGAGAAGTAACCATGGCCCTCACCCTGTTCGCCCGCCGCCCCGAGCCCGTCGAAGCGCCGGCCCCCGACCCGTGGCCCGAGATCGGCGAGACCTGGAAACCCGAGGGCGTCACCATCGCCCAGCGGTACTACAACCAGGCGCACGCGGTCGTCCTCGTCGACACCACCGACGACGGCCGGTCCGGCACCTACTACTCAATCGCCTGCCTGGGCTGCCACTTCGCCAGCCGCGAGAACGGCGAGCGCACCTACAACACGCGCTACGGCCTCGCCGACGCCGCGAAGGTCGCCAACGAGCACGCCACGACCTGCCGGGCGCTGCCCCGCGACATCCCCGCCCGCCCGGACGACGACACCGTCGAGAGCGGCTGCACACCTGGGTGCGCGGCGCCCGCCACCGGGACAAGGAAGTCGAGCTCTACCTGTCCTACCTGGACCTGATCCGCCTCACCATCCAGCGCACCAACACCTGGATCGAGACGGAGCTCCAGCAGCTGGCGGCCGACCAGCCCGACGTCCTGCGCACCGAGCGCAGCGAGTACAGCGACGCCGTCTTCTACTACGCCCGCCAGCTCCCGGAGAACTGACCGGCGCTCTCCGCGCGTCCCCGCCCGCCGCACGCCGGCGGCCGGGGGCGACGCGGTGTCCGCCCGGTCAGCCGAGACCGGACGACCGGCCCTCCCCTGGAGGTCACCGTGCCCCTCGCCCACCGCTCCCTCATGGAAGCCGCCGCCGCCCGCTTCGGCTGGCGCCGCGCCTACGCCGTCACCACGCAGGTCGACGCGGCTGCTCACCGAGCAGACCGAGACCGCGTACACCGAGGCCGCTGACCACGCGGCCCTGGCGACCACGAAGAACGACAACGTCCTGGCCGTGCAGCCCGGCGTCCTGGACGACCGCGGCCGCCTCCTCGCCGACGTCCTCTACCTCGAGGGCGTCCTGACCGGCGCCCGCACCCGCGGCCTGTCGCTGGAACTCATCGAGTGCCTGGAGGACGCCGTCGACCACGGCCACGAGCTGACCGTGCTGCTCGCGGACACCGTCCGCACCACCGCCGCGCTCCACGAGGCCAGTTGAGCGCCCGGGGCGGCCGGCAGGCATCGAACCCGGCCGCCCCGGAGCAACGCCCCTCCCCTCCCAGAGCGCACTGACAGAAGAAGGAGCCCTCACATCATGACCGCAACCCTGCGCCAGACGGCCAACACCGTCGCCAACTCGATGATCGAAGGCGCCAGCATGGCGTCCGCGCTGATCGGCGCGACGGCCGGTGCCTACCTCGGCTACCAGCTCGCCCCCGCCGCCTGGTCCGACGGAACCCGCGTCCTGTTCGCCGGCGCGGTCGCCGTCATCGGTGCTCGTCGCCATGGACGGGCTCGCCGAACTCGTCCTCGCCCCGATGCGCCGGCTGATGCGGACCCGCAGCCCGCTGCCCTCCACCCGCCGGTCGGCCCCGGCCCCGGCCGCCACGCTGGATGAGGCCCTCGCAGGTCGTCGTCGCGACCGAGGAGGACGCCGCACGCCGCGCCGCCAGTGCCGCCTTCCGCATCGACGACGGTGACAACTTCCTGTGCAGCCAGGACCGGTGGCGCGGCTACGAGGACGGCGAGGCGTCCTTCTATCTGGCCCCGGGCGTGGTGCTCCACCACCGCGCTGACAGGGGCGAGTACAAGCACCACTTCACACTGCTGACCGGCGACGGGGAGCAGCCGGTGGCCATCACCGGCATGGAGCAGATCCGCCACCATCTCGCCGCCCGTGCCGCCGGCCTCCCCGCCGTCCCGGCGACCGTGGACACCGAGGACGCAGACGAGCACAAGGCCGCGCTCACCGCGCTCGACAACCACCTCAAGACCCTCGGAGCCTGACGGGCTATCCGCACCGCCCCGGCCCTGCGCGGCCGGGGCGGCTTCCTTCATCCTCTTCGAGACCAGGAGACATCTGGTGATCACCGACACCACCGACGAGACGATCCGCTACACCGCCGACGTGGTCCTGTTCGCCGCCGGCCACGTCCTGCTGATCGAGCGCGGCTGGGACCCCCATAAGGGCTGCTGGGCGCTGCCGGGTGGTCATGTGGAGACGGAGGAGAGCAGTCTGGACGCCTCCGTGCGCGAGCTGGAGGAGGAGACCGGCATGACGTCCCGGCCGCCGACCTGCGGCAGGTGGGTGCCTTCGACGCCCCCGGCCGTGACCCGCGCGGCCGCTATGTCAGCGTCGCCTACACCGCCACCCTGCCCGCGATGTCGAAGCCGACGGCCGGGGACGACGCCACTGCCGCCCGCTGGTGGCCCCTGGACGCGCTCCCCGACCTCGCGTTCGACCACGCCGAGATCCTGGCGGCGGCCGCGAACCGCTGACCCCCCTCCCGCGTGAGCGCGGCGTTCCTCCGTGCCGCCCCGGTCTTCCCGGCCGGGGCGGTCGCGGTGTTCCGCCACGACCAGCGATGGAAGGAGATGGGCCGTCATGCCGCTTCGCTACTTCGAGGTTGACGTCCCGACCAAGGACAACGACCAGCAGGGGCAGCGCATCCACATCTTCGTCGGCCTGGCCGACGACCCCCTTGCTGCCCGCTGCGCCGCGAGCGACGCATACGACAAGGCGCGGCTGCTGCACCAGGCCGGGCAGGAGATCCCGCACGAGTTCGTCAGCGGTTGGGGTGCCCGGGGGCTGCGGCCCGACTGGGACCTCGACTGGAACAAGGCGACGGCCGCGCCCTGGGTGAACCCCCACGGCCTGTTCGGCACGCGCCGCACGTTTTGAATCCGCCCCGGGACGGCCGCCACAGGCCGGAAAACCAGTCGGCCGCCCCGGGCCTACCCATCCCGTACAAGACGAGAGGGAGTCACCAGTATGGCCTCCACGCGCGCG
The DNA here is from genome assembly GCA_004010275.1 of Streptomyces huasconensis. Classification (GTDB taxonomy): domain Bacteria; phylum Actinomycetota; class Actinomycetes; order Streptomycetales; family Streptomycetaceae; genus Streptomyces; species Streptomyces huasconensis. Next base: position 8,493 of record RBWT01000167.1, on the reverse strand, counting down.
TACAGCCCCGATCGGGCAACGCGCCCTGTTCATCACCACACTCGCCATGCCGCTGACCGGCTGGACCGTGCACGCGCTCGCGCTGCACCGCAAGCTCGCCGCCGCCCGCCGCGACCCGCTGACAGGGCTGCTCGGACGCGACGGCTACACGGCCAAGGCCCGGCAGATCACCGACCGGTACGGCGACGCCGCCCTGGTCGTTCTGGTGGACCTGGACCACTTCAAGCAGATCAACGACGGACCCGGCGGGCACGCCGCCGGCGACCGCGTCCTGGCCGCGACCGCGACCCGGCCCACCGCCTGGGCGGGCAGCCGCGGGGCGGTCGGCAGGCTCGGAGGGGACGAGTTCGCCGTCGCGGACCGGATCGGCCCGGCCCGTCGCGAGCTCCGTCTCGCCCAGCTCGCGCAGCTGCTCGCCCGGCCGGTGGAGATCGAGGACGGCGTCCTGGTCGACGTCGCCGCGTCGTCGCGCGGCCTCCCCCGACGTCCTGTCCGTGCTCCAGCGGGCCGCCGACGCGCGATGTACGCGGGCAAGCACACCGGCCGCGCCGTCCTCGCCGGACCACAGCACGCCCCGGTGCCCTCCATCAACAGCCGCCGCGCCGGACGGCCGGGCACCAGCATCCTGGGGCGGGCGGCATGAGCGAGACCACCACCGCCGACCCGGGCACCTGGATCCGGGGCATCACGATCCGCCAGCCCTGGACGACCTGCATCCTCGCCGGAAAGGACGTGGAGAACCGCCCGGCCCCCTGGCCCTGGCGCGGCCTGATGCTGCTGCACGCCGGACAGGCCACCGAGCGGGCCCCGAGTGCGGCGACCCGCTGGTCGCACCGCGATCCGCGGCCGCACCCTGCCCACCCGGGCCGTCATCGGCGTCGCCCGCCTCACCGACTGCCACCAGGACGCCGCCGACACCGCCCCCTGCTCGAAGTGGCGCAGGCCTACGCATTCCACCTGGTCCTCGCCGACGTCCAGGAGCTCACGCTCCCCATCCCGTGGCTGCACGGACAGCTCGGACCGTGGCGCCCGCCGCAGGATCTCGTGGACCAGGTCCTCCTCCAGCTCCCCCACCTCGCTCCGGAGGCCACCTCATGAGCGGCAACCGCACCGGCGTCCCGCAGCCGCCGACGTTCATCGCGGCCGACGACCGGATCCCCTTCCCCGACACCGACCAGGCCCTGCGCTGCCGTACGAGCCCGGACCTGTTCGCGATCGAGGACATCCACAACACCAACAAGGAACCCCGCGCTCGCGAGAAGGCACTCGCCCAGGCCAAGCACGCCTGCTCCGGCTGCCCGATCGTCAAGGACTGCCTGAAGTGGGCGCTGGCCAACCCCAGCCTGACGAAGACCGGCGTGTGGGCGGCGACCACCAAGCGCGACCGCACGCAGCTGCGCAAGCAGCTCGTGGCGCGGCTCGGGGACGACTGGGTCGGCATGGTCGCCGAACAGGACCGGCTCCGCAGGGAGCGGCAGCGCGCGGCGCGCGTCGTGCCGGCGACGCCCGCGAACTCGCCCTCGCCCGCCTGGAGCTGGAGGCCATCCCCACCCCGGCCCGCCCCCTACAACCGCTGGACGCAGCCGATCACCCCCGCACAGGCGGCGTCCAACCGCGCGTGCTGGAGCTGGCTCGCCAGCGGCAAGGCGGCCTGACCGTGTTCACCGACTGGACCGAAGCCCTCGAGGCCGAAGCGCTGCCCCTGGACCCGAACCCTAGCGCAGCAGCTCGCCCCCGCGGCCCGGGTCACCGCCCGCAGCTCCAGCGACAAGGACGACCTCGGGCTGCTCCTGGACGTCCTCGGGCTGCCCACCGACCCCGACACCCTCATTGCCCTGCTCCCCCTCATCCCGGAAACCGGAGACGCACCCACCATGACGAACACCCCCGCCGCCCCGGCCCTGTCCGCGCACGAGGCCACGGCGATCTCCATGCACAACAACGGCGACACCGAGCAGGCCATCCGTGAAGCCACCGGCCTGAGCGAAACCGAACTCAGCGACCTCATCGCCAACCAGGTCCTCGGACTGCCCCGTCCGGCCGCCGACGCCCCCGCCATCGACGTCCCGGTCGTCCCGCTCGCCATCTCCAATGCGATCCAGGAACTGCTCGACTGGGCGGCCGCGCACCCGGCCGCCGGAGTCCGTAGCCGCGCCGTCCGCATCACCGCCGACCTGTCCGAGCAGTCGAGCGCCCGCGACAGCGAGGCCGCGCAGCGCGAGGCCGAAGCGAAGGTCGCCAAGGCCCGCGCTGAACTGGAGAAGGCGCAGGAGGAGCTGCGCACGGTGAAGGCCGGCACCCGCACCACCACGGCGGCCGCCGCACCCACCCCCGATCCGCTCGGGGCCTGGGCAGCGGCCGCACCCGGGAGGAGCTCGCCGCCATCAGGACGTGGCGCGGCGCCAACGGCCACCAGGTCGCCGACGCGGGCATGGTCCGCAAGGCGGTCCTGGAGGCGTACGACGCCGCTCACCAGGCGCCGGTCCGGAAGGCCGGCTGACCCATGGCCGACGACGCCATAGCCCTCGACGGCTTCCTGGACGAAAAGACCGTGCCCGGCGACGTACACGGCAGCACGGCCGGTTCCGCCTCACCGTCTCCCCGACGGACGAGCGAGCAGACGAGATGATCCTGCCGTGCAGCGTCACCGACCCGACGCTGGCGCACGCGGTCATCCACGACCTGGTCCCCGGCGACAAGCTCCGCGTCACCGGCCACCTCCGGCTCCCCCGTACGCCGGACGAGCCGATGTGGCTGGTCGTCACCGCGCTTACCGTGCTGGAGACCGCACCGCTGATGTCCGACCCGGCCACCGTTGCCACGGCGCTCATCGAGCGGTACGGGCCGTACGTTTGCTGGTTCGACGCCGACACCCCCGAGGTGGAGGTGTTCACCGAAGGCGGCGTGTGGGTCGGCACCGCGCCCGAGCCGAACGACCTGGGCGAGCTGCTCGAAGCCTTCGAGTACCGCCAGGCCGCCGGCGGCGAGCAGTAGCGGAGCCGCTGTGCCTATCCGTCCCGAGAACCTGCACCGGTATCCGCGCGACTGGAACGAGATCAGCACGCGGATCCGGTTCGAGCGGGCAGGCGGCCGCTGCGAGTGCACGGGCCACTGCGGCCTGGCGCACCCGGGCGGCCGGTGCCCGGCCCTCCACGAGCAGATCCATCCCGACACCGGCTCCGTGGTCGGCCTCACCACCGCCCACCTCAACCACACCCCCGAAGACGTGCGAGAGGAGAACCTGCTCGCCGCCTGCCAGCTGTGCCACCTGCGGATCGATCACGGGCACCACCGGATCACACGCTCGATCACCCTCGCTGCCCGCGCGGCCGCCGCCGGACAACTTGGCTTCCTCGCCGACGCCGACCTCGAGTGCATCGAGCCGCGGCCCCGCCCCGGCCGTCCGCGCCCCGCACAGCACGCCCCGCACTCCAGCTCTCCTTCACCGACCAGGAGGCGTCCTGATGTCCGACCAGTCCACGCGCACCGTCCTGGAACGCTTCCCCGCTGGCGGCCCCCGCGGCTCCTGGCCCGCAGACGAATACGCCGCCGCCCAGCGCGCCCAGGGCACCGACGCCCGCGTCGTGATGGACCTCGGCAGCGACCAGTTCCTCGTCATCACGGACACCACCCACTGAGAGGCGCACATGACCGACACTGAGACGCCCGAAGCCATCCGCTACACCGCCGACGTCGTGGCCCTCACGCCCGACGGCGACGTCCTGCTGATCGAACGCGACTGGCCGCCGTACGAGGGCGCCTGGGCTTTGCCCGGCGGGCACGTCGACCCCGGCGAGACCAGCCGCGCCGCGGCCGCCCGCGAACTGGCGGAGGAGACCGGCGTCCAGGTGGCCGCCGACGACCTGCGCCAGATCGGCGTCTGGGACTCCCCCGAGCGTGACCCGCGCGGCCGGTACGTCACCGTCGCGTACGCGGCCGTCGTCCCCTCCACCACCCGGATCGACGCCGGAGGCGAGGCCCGCACCGCCCCGCTGGTGGCCCCTGGACAACCTGCCGGAGCGCCTGGCGTTCGACCACGCCGACATCCTCCGCGCGGCCACGGCCCCCTCCCCCTGAAAGACCACCACGAAACGCCGGAGTGCCGCCCCGCCCTTCCCGGCTGGGGCGGCACTCCGGTGTCTCCGCCCGACTTGAATCTGGAGGCTCCATGACGATCGACGTGTTCATTGACTCCTTCGGCGCCCGCTGGCAGGACCCGCCTGCGCCCCGCTACCGCGCCGCCGTCCTCGGCATCAACCTCACCAACGCCCTGCTGAACCCGCCCGACGACCCGGCCCTCGCCGACATCGTCGCCCGCCAGACCGGACAGGACGAGGGCGTACGCGACTACATCCTGAACACCCCCGGCGCGGCCCGCATCATCAACGACGCCGTGCACGAACTCACCGCGCTGCGCGCCACCGCGCAGGGCCGCCCCGTCCAGCTCCTGGTGAACTGCTGGTACGGACGCCACCGCGCACCCGCAATTGCCGACGCCATCGGCCGCCGGATGCGGGAGGCCGGCGCCCAAGTGCAGGCCATTCACCACCACATCAACCGGCCGCCAGTCCCCCGCAAGCACCCGCGCCCCGACTGCCCGTTCTGCCGGATCATCCACGACGGCGCCCCGGCCACGATCGTCCACGAGTGGAGCGACGCCCTCGCGATCGTGCCCCGCAGCGGCGGCTGCACCGACGGCCACCTCCTGGTCCTGCCCCGCGGCCACGTCGCCGACTTCACGACCGACCCCGTCGTCTCCGCCACCGTGCAGCCACGGCCGCCGAACTCGCCGCGCAGATCGGCGGCCAGTGGAACTACCTCACCTCCTGCGGCCCGGACGCCACGCAGACCGTGTTCCACCTGCACGGCCACCTCGTTCCCCGCACCGTCGGCGACGGCCTCGCCCTGCCCTGGACCCACCCCACCCGCGAACAAGAGCCCGCCCGATGAAGCGCCCCTCCTTCCGCCGCTGCGGACACGCCCCCGGCACCCTGTGAGCGACCACCAGCTGTTCGCCGACCCCTACGAGGCCGACGCCGTCGCGCTCCTGGACGCGGCCGTCGCGGGGGTGAGCGCATGACCGCCCCGGCCCTGAACGAGATCGAGACCAGCGAGGGCCACGACGACACCATGCCACCTGGAGGATGATCTGGGCGCGGCCACCGAACCCGGCGCCGTCCGTCCCCATCACCGCCCTGCGGCCCCCGGCCGCCGCAGTGACCCGTCGCTGGCATCCCCAAACCCCGACGAAGGTGCGCTCGCGGTCTGGGCGCTCTGACACGCGCTCTACCCGAAGCCCTGCCACCGGCCCCGTGCCGGGGGCAGGGCTTTTTGCGTTCCGGGGCCTCCACCCGTCAACTCCGCGCCGTCTGGCCCCTAATGGATCATGCGCCCAGACGTGGACTCCCCAATCGGGGAGTGACGCCCGCAAGCCAGTCCTGGCAAGGGTTCCGGATATGCCAAGATGCCACTGCCGCGCACGGTGCGGTCCCACACATGAGCAACGAGGAAGGGCACCCCGTGCTGAATCCAAGCGGAGCGACACAAGCGATCGAACCGCCCGAAGGCGCCACAGCCGTCGGCACCGGCAAGGGCGGCGTCGGCAAGTCGACCGTCGCCGCGCACCTCGCCGGCGAATCCGCCGCCGCTGGGCACCGCACCCTCCTCATCTGCGTCACAGGCCAGGACGACGACGACCTCGGGATCAAGCGTTACGGCCGCGGAGTCCACCCCCAAGGCCCCTCCGCCATAGACGGCGAGGGCCTGTACCGGGCCATCCACGACCGCGTCCCGCTCCAGCCGATCCGCGAAGTCCGGCCCAACCTGGACGTGCTCCCCGGAGGCCCCCGCGTCGCCGACATCGCAAACGTCCTCATGCTGCGCTTGATGCAAGAGGGGCCGGGCGTCGTACTGAGCCTCGCCCGCTCGCTGGCCCCGATCGCTCCGCTGTACGACCGGATCCTCTTCGACAGCGCCCCCGAGAACGACTCCCTCGAGCAGCTGGTGCTCGCCGCCGCTCGGACCTTGATCGTGCCGACACGTTCCGATGACTCTTCGATCCTGGGCATGGAGCGCATCAGCAAGAACTTCAAGGTCGTCAAGCAGCAGATCAACCCCTACCTGCAGATGGCGGGCGCGTTCCTCTACTGTTCGAACCCCTCCGCCACCCTGATGCACGCCGCTGTCCGCAAGGAGATCCGCAAGACCCTGGGGGAGGGCACCCCGATCTTGGAGACGATCGTCGGCTACCGCGAAGTTCCGGCCCGCAACGCCCGGAAGAAGGGTCTGCTGTTCAGCGAGTACGCCGAACTGCTCCCGAAGTCCGCGAGCACGTACGACGTGAAGGCCGGCCGCGCGGAGCCAGAGGACGTCGTCCCTGACACGATCATCCCGCTCTCCAAGGAGATGCGGACCCTGACCAACGAGATCTTCGAGCACCACAGGAGGGTTGCCTGATGGCTGGCCTGTTCGACGTCGACACCCAAGCTCCGCAGCAGCAGGCGGGCGGCCTCTTCGGCGGCCTGCCCGCCACAGCCGCCGCGGCGAGCGTCGTGGTCCAGCCGCTACCCGGCACCACCCTCGCCTCCATCCCGGCGCCTTACCAGCCCCACGGCACTGACGAGCTCTCCGAGCAGGAGCGCAAGGACCTCGAAGCCTGCAAGGCCGGCGTCGACAACTTGCATCAGGCGTTCTGGATCGCGGGCAAGGCGCTCGAGACCATGAGCACGGCTGAGCTGCACCGCGAGGAGAACCCCAACTTCGCGGAGTGGATCTGGGAGAACTGGGAGATCTCCGAGTCCCAGATGCACCGCCTCAAGGACGAGTGGCGTGTCGGCGAGGCCCTCGCCAACCTCGGTCACAAGCCGCTGGAGTACCACGTCCGGAAGATGACCGAGCTGCGCCGCCAGACCAGCGACAAGGTGGCGATCACGGTCTATGACACCATCGTCCGGTGCCGGAACCGAGTCACTGGTGACCTTGTCGAGAAGGTCGTCAACGACCTCGGCTTCCTTCCGAAGGACGCCGACGCCGCCGATGTGGGCCGCCGGGTCCGCGAACTCCTGGCGACTCCGAAGGAAGAGATCGACAACGGGGCCAAGGACGATGATGTCCCCGACATCACCTCGATGGGCAAGGACTCCCCAAGTGGGGAGTCGAGCCGGAAGCCCAGCAATATCAAGGGCGACCCCCTAGCGGAGAAGGACATTGAGCGTCTGCGGAACACCCTTGCATCCCTCCAGGAGGCGGCGAAAAAGGTGAACAAGTCGGCAGCGCGGCGGGCTGTCGAAGCACAGCCGGACGTCGCTGTCCCGCTCATCCAGGAGATCGGGTCACTGCTCCAGCAGATCGACAGGGCAGTGGCGATCCGGCTCCCCAAGGCAGGGTGACCCGAACGTTCCAAAGCTGACGACGGCCGGCCTCCCGCCACTCCGGGGACCCGGCCGTTGCTGTTCGTGGGAACGCATGGGCCAGCGAGGATGTCGTGTGTGCCGATGCGGCGCCAGATGACGTGTGGGGTTCCGGGACGGTGCTCGGGTCCGCACTCCCGGGCGGCGCGTCATGCAGGGCCGGTGCCGTAGGCACAGAGGTCGTCGGCGAGCGGGTACGGGATCTGCCGCACGCCGAAAGGGATCAGCTGGCGTCGGCCTCACCGCGCAGTGCCGTTGGGATGAAGTTGAGAGGGCGGGGCGGGTAGGTCACGCCGTAGGTGCGCGAATCGGTTGGCGGGTGCGATGGAGCCTCCGAGCCGTTCCAGGAAGAAGGCGCGGGCCATCGACTGCATCTGTTCTTTGTTCACGTGCAGGGTCTACCTGTTCGTGGTGCTGTCGAAGCGGGCCGCCTCGGCGGCCTGCCTCCAGGCCAGGGGCCGGGCCTTGGCGCAGACGTCCGTCCAGCGCCAGGTAGCGCCGCACCGCTTCCAGTTCGGAGGGCGCAGCAGCACGGTCTTCAGCCCTGGCCCCGTCGCAGCGGTGCCCGGGGCGGCCCGTACCCGCGCGTACGTCAGTGCGTCCCACCCGTCGTCTGTCAGCCTTACCGCCCACCGCACCGGATGGCCGGCCTTCGCCGAGAGCTCGGCCCGGTCCTCGCGTGAGGCTTCCTCGGCAAGCCCGAGATCCACCAGGGGCGCCATGGTCCGCTCATCAAACGCCTTGGCCCAGCCCAGCCCCCTCCTTGTCGTGCTGCGCGTCGGCCAGCCGCCGCAACAGAACGCTGTGCTTGTCCGAGCGCCCCATACTCTGCCCCTCCCGCCGCGGTGCGATGCCGCGACGCTAGCGCCCACCGCCGGGCCTGCGGGCGCGGTCGGCTGAACCGGACATGGAAGGGTCAGGCACCTCAGGCGCCGTCCACGACGCCGAGATCCTTGTCGGGATGGCAGTGCGGGCAGGCAGGGACCTGCTGGTACAGCGCCTCACAGACCTGCTCCCGCGAGACGCCCGGCGCCCGCGGCCACTTCGGTGCGGCGTAGCAGCCGCCGACGTGCACGCCCGCGGG
>RBWT01000166.1 GCA_004010275.1 Streptomyces huasconensis | reverse complement strand
ACGTCGGCGACGTGAGTTCCCCCTTGTCCCGGCCGCTCGCCGTGACCGCGAGCCGCAGCGGCTCCCGGGAGAGCACCAGGGACAGATTCCCGGACGTGCCCCGCATCCAGCCGAACGACGCGAACCGCGCGGCCTCCGCGGCCAGCACGGCTCCGGCCTCCTCCACGTCCAGGGCGGCGGCAGGGGTGGTCTCGGTCATGAACTGCTCCTCGTCATGAACTGCTCCTCGTCATGAACTGTTCCTCGCGCGAAGGGTGATCTCGGAGAACCCGGAAACCTGGACGTGGTCACCGAACTCGGCGTCGGCATACGGCTCCCCGGCCCGGCGCACACCGGCCGTCCGCCAGCCCGCGGCCCGCGCCGCGTCCAGCTCACCGGGCCGGTCGGAGAGGAACAGCAGGCGTCCGGCGGCGTCGCCGGTGTCCGCGGCGATGGCCCGGTAGGAGCCCGGCTCCTGCTTGGGCCCCGCGTTCACGGTGTCGTACAGCCCGCTGACGAGCCCCAGCAGATCGCCCTCGGGCGAGTGTGCGAACCACGCCCGCTGCGCCGCCACCGAGCCCGACGAGTAGACGTACAGCCGGACGCCGTCCGCGTGCCAGCGCCGCAGGACCTCGATGACGTCGGGGTAGAAGTGCGAGACCAGCTCGCCGCGTGCGAAGCCCTCCGCCCAGAGGATGCCCTGGAGCGTCTTGAGGGGCGTGGCCTTGCGGTCCTCGTCGATCCACTCGCCGAGCACCTTCTCCACCCGCGCCGCGTCGGCACCGGGCTCACCGATCTCGGCCCGCACCTGGTCGACGGCCCGCGCCACCTCGGGCTCCGCGCCCCGCGCGGCCAGCAACTCCCCGAACCGCTCACGCGCGTACGGATACAGGACGTCCACCACGAACCCGGTGGCGCTCGTGGTGCCCTCGATGTCGAGCACCACGGCGTCCACGTCGAACCGGAGACTCACGCCGCGGACCCCGCGTGGATCTCGTCGAAGTCGGGGAAGCGGTCCGCGATCGGGCTGCCCGTGAAGTTCCCGATCCAGCCGTCCTCCTCGTGGAAGAAGCGGATCGCGGTGAAGGCGGGGGAGGTGCCCATGTCGAACCAGTGCGTGGTGCCGCGCGGCACACCGAGCAGGTCGCCCTTCTCGCAGTACACGGCGTGCACTTCGCCCTTCACGTGGAGGTAGAAGATGCCCGCGCCCGCGACGAAGAAGCGGACCTCGTCATCGTCGTCGTGCGTGTGCTCGGCCAGGAACTTCTGGCGGGCGGCGGCCGCCTTCGCGGGCCACTCAGGAGACCCGTCGGGATGCAGCGCCACCACGTCGACGGTCCGGAAGCCCTCTTCGGCGTTGAGCTTGTCGATCTCCGTGCGGTACGCGGCGAAGACGGTGTCGCTGTCGGCGTCGGCCGGGACATCCTCGCGCACCGGCCACTGTTCGAACCGCACGCCTATCGGTGCGAGGGCGGCGGCGATCTCGGCCGGGTCCGAGGTGCGGCGGACGACGGTGTCGGGCCCGGCCTCCGGCCAGGTCGTCAGGAGAGTCATGAGTCACTCCAGGGCAGGTCGGACGGGTGTTCCCGGGATGGTAGCTCCCGGCCCCGGCCCGCCACAGGGTGTCCCAGTGCGTGGACGCGTAAGGGGCGGCCTCCATGGAGGCCGCCCCTTACTACGTGACTACGTACTGCCGATGGACCGTCAGGCCTTCTTGCCCAGCAGGTCCTCGACCTTGCCCCGCACCTCGTCCGTGGCCAGGCCGCGGATCGTCAGGGTCGTGCGGCGGCGCAGCACGTCGTCCGCCGTCTCGGCCCACTCGTTGTCCCGGGCGTAGACGACCTGCGCCCAGATCTCCGGGGCGTCGGGGTGGACGCGCTCGGCCAGCTCCGGGTTCTCGTTCGCCAGGCGGGCGATGTCGAAGGAGAGCGAGCCGTAGTGCGTCGCCAGGTGCTTGGCGGTGTCGGCGGCCATGCGCGGGCCGGGCGCCGGACCGTCCACCAGCAGGCGGTGGGCGACGGCACGCGGGTTGGCGATGCCCGGCAGCGGCAGCTTCTTCGGCAGCTCGGAGATCGGCTCGTAGTCGTCGCCGAGCGGGTGCCCGGGCAGCGACTCCAGCTTCTTCATCACCGTACGGCCGATGTGGCGGAAGGTGGTCCACTTGCCGCCCGCGACCGAGAGCATGCCGCCCCGGCCCTCGGTGACGACCGTCTCGCGCTTGGCCTTCGAGGTGTCACCGGGACCGCCCGGCAGCACCCGCAGACCCGCGAAGGAGTACGTGATCAGATCGCGCGACAGCTGCTGGTCGCGGATGGAGAACGCGGCCTCGTCCAGGATCTGGGCGGTGTCGGCCTCGGTCACCTTCACGTCCGCCGGGTCGCCCTCGAACTCCTCGTCCGTGGTGCCCAGCAGCAGCATGTCCTCCCAGGGGAGGGCGAACGTGATGCGGTACTTGTCGATCGGGGTCGCCAGCGCCGCCTTCCAGGGGGCGGTGCGCTTGAGGACCAGGTGCGCGCCCTTGGAGAGGCGGATGGAGGGCGCCGCGTCCGGGTTCTCCATCTTGCGCAGGTGGTCGACCCACGGGCCGGTGGCGTTCAGCACGAGCCGCGCGTTCACGCCGAACTCGTCGCCGCTCATGCGGTCCTTCAGCTCCGCGCCCGTGACCCGGCCCCGGGTGAAGCGCAGGCCGGTGACCTCGGCGTGGTTGAGGACGGCGGCACCGGCCTCGACGGCCGCGCGGACCGTCATCAGGGCCATGCGGGCGTCGTTCATCTGGTCGTCGCCGTAGACCGCGACGGCCTTCAGGTTGTCGGTACGCAGCTCCGGCACGTCCTGCGCGGCCTTGGAGGGCGACAGCAGGTGGCCCACGCCGTCACCGAAGGCGGACAGCGCGCTGTACGCGAAGACGCCCGCGCCCAGCTTGGCGGCGCCGTGCGGGCCGCCCTTGTAGACCGGCAGGTAGAAGGTGAGCGGGTTCGCCAGGTGGGGGGCGACCTGACGGGAGACCGCGCGACGCTCGAAGTGGTTCTCCGCCACCAGCTTCACCGCGCCGGTCTGCAGGTAGCGCAGACCGCCGTGGAGCAGCTTGGAGGAGGCGGAGGAGGTGGCGCCGGCGAAGTCACCGGCGTCCACCAGGGCCACCCGCAGTCCCGACTGCGCGGCATGCCAGGCGGTGGAGATGCCCAGGATTCCGCCGCCGATCACCAGGAGGTCGTACGTCGCCTTGGAAAGCTGCTCCCGGGTCTCGGCGCGGCTCGGGTTGAGGCCGGCAGCCGGATGCGTCCCGAGGGCAGGGACGCTCTGCAGGGTGGTCATTGTCTTACTCCTCGCCACTCTCATCGAGCCAGCCCATCGACCGTTCCACGGCCTTGAGCCAGCTCTTGTACTCACGGTCGCGGGTGCCCGCGTCCATGTTCGGGGTCCATTCGGCGGCCCGCCGCCAGTTGGCGCGCAGCTCGTCGGTCGAGGACCAGAAGCCGACGGCGAGACCGGCGGCGTAGGCGGCGCCGAGGCAGGTCGTCTCGGCCACCATCGGACGCACCACGGGCGCGTCGAGGAAGTCCGAGAGGGTCTGCATCAGCAGGTTGTTGGAGGTCATGCCGCCGTCGACCTTCAGGGCCGCGAGCTCGACGCCGGAGTCCTTCGTCATGGCGTCGGTGATCTCACGGGTCTGCCAGGCCGTGGCCTCCAGGACGGCGCGCGCGATGTGCGCCTTGGTGACGTACCGGGTCAGACCGGCGATCACACCGCGGGCGTCGGAGCGCCAGTACGGGGCGAACAGGCCGGAGAAGGCCGGTACGAAGTAGGCGCCGCCGTTGTCCTCGACCGACGACGCGAGCGTCTCGATCTCGGCGGCGGAGTTGATCAGGCCCATCTGGTCGCGCATCCACTGCACCAGCGAACCGGTGACCGCGATGGAGCCCTCCAGGGCGTAGACCGGCTTCTGGTCGCCGATCTGGTAGCCGACGGTGGTCAGCAGCCCGGAGTAGGAGTTGATGGCCTTGTCACCGGTGTTCATCAGCATGAAGGTGCCGGTGCCGTACGTGGACTTGGCCTCGCCCTCGGCGAAACAGGTCTGGCCGAAGAGGGCCGCCTGCTGGTCGCCGAGCGCGGAGGCGACGGGGATGCCGCCGAGCAGGTCGCCGAGCTGTCCGCCGGTGACCTCGCCGTAGACCTCCGCGGAGGAGCGGATCTCCGGCAGCATCTGCTTCGGGACGCCGATGGACTCGCAGATGCGCTCGTCCCACTCCATCTTGTGGAGGTTCATGAGCATGGTGCGGGAGGCGTTGGTGACGTCGGTGACGTGCTTGCCGCCGTTCACCCCGCCGGTGAGGTTCCAGATGACCCAGGAGTCCATGGTGCCGAAGAGGATGTCGCCCGCCTCGGCGCGCTCGCGCAGGCCCTCGACGTTGTCGAGCAGCCAGCGGGCCTTGGGACCGGCGAAGTAGGAGGCCAGCGGCAGGCCGGTCTCGCGGCGGAAGCGGTCCTTGCCGACGTTGCGCGCCAGCTCACGGCAGAGCGCGTCGGTGCGGGTGTCCTGCCAGACGATGGCGTTGTGCACCGGCTCGCCGGTGTTCTTGTCCCACAGCAGCGTGGTCTCACGCTGGTTGGTGATGCCGATCGCCTTGATGTCGTCGCGGGTGATCCCGGCCTTGGCGACGGCCCCGGCGACGACCTCCTGGACGTTGTTCCAGATCTCGGTGGCGTCGTGCTCGACCCAGGCCGGCTTCGGGAAGATCTGCTCGTGCTCCTTCTGGTCGACGGAGACGATCCGGCCGTCCTTGTCGAAGACGATGCAGCGGCTCGAGGTGGTGCCCTGGTCGATGGCCGCGATGAAGGGGCCTGCGGTGTGTGCGTCGGTCACGGTGTGCTCCAGAAGTTCTTTGCTGACGGCTCTCGGGCGTCTGCGGCGGTCATCCGTCTTAAGCGGTGGTCATCCGTCTTAAGCGGTCATCGGTCGCTGTCGCGGTTCCACTTGAACGCCTACTTGAAGGCGACGTTGTAGAGACCGAGGGCGATGGCGCCGCCGATCAGCGGGCCGACGATCGGCACCCAGGCGTACGACCAGTCCGAGCTGCCCTTGTTCGGCAGCGGGAGCACGGCGTGGACGATGCGGGGACCGAGGTCACGGACGGGGTTGATGGCGTAGCCCGTGGGGCCGCCGAGCGAGAGGCCGATGCCGACCACGACGAGCGCGGTGATCAGGGCGCCGAGGACACCGAGGCCGTTGCCGCCGTCGTTCAGGCCCTGCGTGAGGATGGCGAGGACCAGGACGACCGTGGCGATGATCTCCGTGACCACGTTCTGGACGTAGTTCCGGATCTCGGGGCCGGTGGAGAAGATGCCGAGCACCGGGCCGGCGGCGGGGGCGGCCTTCTGGTCGACCATGCCCTCTTCCGCGGGCTGCGCGGCGAGGACCTCGGGGTCGGTCAGGTGGGCCTTGAACTGGCCCATGTAGGTGACCCACACCAGGACGGCACCGATCATGGCGCCGAGGAGCTGCGAGGCCAGGTAGAGCGGAACGTTGCTCCACTTGGTGCCGCCCTCGATGGCGAGGCCGAGCGTGACCGCCGGGTTGAGGTGGGCGCCGGAGAGGCTGCCCGCGAGATAGGCGGCCGTCAGTACGGCGAAGCCCCACCCGAAGGTGATGGCGAGCCAGCCGGCGTCCTTGGCCTTCGAGCGCTTGAGCGTGACGGCGGCGCACACGCCGCCACCCAGCAGGATGAGCACGGCGGTACCGATGGTCTCGCCGATGAAGATGTCGGAGCTGGACACCCGCGACTCCTTTGTCCTTCGTCCAGGGGAAGGCGAACCCCGGGTCCCTCCGGTGGTCCGCGACCTCAGGTGAGGTCGTTGCCGGCCCTTGGCCTTGTCACACTCTAACGCGTAATGCCGGTAGGTGTTCGACAATGCCGACCGATGGACGCGAGTCTCGCCCTGGGGTTACTCGCTCGTCAAGAGTTCTGTTATTGAAAACACGATCGTTATTGATCGTTTCGCGTTATCGATGATTCCGCAGCTCGGCGGCGGCTCACCGGGGCGGGAGAAGGGGTCCGGGGGCGCCCAGGGGGTGGCTCAGAAGCGCCCGGCGCCAAGGTCCCGGGAGACGGCGCGCGCGCAGTCCCGTACGGCGGCGATCAGCTCGGGGCGCAGCTCCCCGTCCTTGCAGACGCGCTCCACGGCGCCGGTGACGCCGACGCGCCCACCGGCATGCGGCGCCGGTCGTGGATGGGCGCCGCGACGGACGCGATGCCCTCCCAGGTCTCCTCGACGTCCGCGGCGTCGCGCGCGCGGGTGAGGTCGAGGATGCCCTCGAAGCCGTCCGGGTCGGTCACGGTGCGCGCGGTGAAGGCCTCGCGCTCGACCTCGACGGCTTCGTTGTGCGCGACCGGGTCGTAGGCCGAAAGGACCTTGCCGAGGGCCGTGGAGTGCAGCGGCTGCATGGCCCCCACCTCCAGCACCTGGCGGCTGTCGTCGGGCCGGAAGACGTGGTGGACGATCAGCACGCCCTGCTGGTGCAGCACCCCGAGGTGGACGCTCTCGCCGCTGGAGCGGGCCAGGTCGTCGGTCCACACCAGGGCGCGGGCCCGCAGCTCGTGCACGTCCAGGTAGCTGTTGCCGAGGCGCAGCAGCTCGGCGCCCAGCTGATAGCGGCCCGACGCGGGGTCCTGCTCGACGAAGCCCTCCGCCTGGAGGGTGCGCAGGATGCCGTGGGCCGTACCCTTGGCCAGGTCGAGCGCCGAGGCGATCTCGGAGAGGCCGAGCCGTCGCTCGCCGCCCGCGAGCAGCCGCAGCATCGCCGCGGCCCTTTCGAGCGACTGGATGTTGCGTGCCATCGCAGCCCCGACCTCCGTACTCTCGCACCCTTGACGTTCGACAATGCTGAACACTATCGGTCGTTGTCGACCTCTCGCTAATGCCCGGACAGCCCGTGTTGCTCCGCTTTCCCATGTCAAGCACCTGTTCGAGCCAGGTCCGGGGCGAGCCGCCGCCCCTGTCCACCGCCGTCCGCCCCGTGGACGTCTTCCCCACGGGACCTTGGTCCCGGCTACCCTGACCGAGTGCGCCCTCCCCACAGAAGGCGCAAAGCCGACAGCCGTCGCACTCCAGGGAGTTCTTTCATGGCCTCGTCGCCGACCCCGTCCGCGCAGTCCACGCCCGTTTCGCCCGAGAGCGGGGCGCGGGCCGACGCCCTCCGTGAGGCCCTCGCCACCCGCGTGGTCGTGGCCGACGGCGCGATGGGCACGATGCTCCAGGCACAGGACCCGACTCTGGAGGACTTCCAGAACCTCGAGGGCTGCAACGAAGTCCTGAACGTCACCCGCCCCGACATCGTGCGCTCCGTCCACGAGGAGTACTTCGCGGTCGGCGTCGACTGCGTGGAGACCAATACGTTCGGCGCCAACCTCGCCGCCCTCGGCGAGTACGACATCCCCGAGCGCGTCTTCGAACTCTCCGAGGCCGGCGCCCGCATCGCCCGCGAGGTCGCCGACGAGTACACCGGCAAGACCGGGCAGCAGCGCTGGGTCCTCGGCTCCATGGGCCCCGGCACCAAGCTCCCCACCCTCGGCCACGCCCCGTACACCGCCCTGCGCGACGCCTACCAGCAGAACGCCGAAGGCATGATCGCCGGCGGCGCCGACGCCCTCCTGGTGGAGACCACCCAGGACCTCCTGCAGACCAAGGCCGCCATCCTCGGCGCCCGCCGCGCTCTGGACGCCACCGGCGCTAACCTCCCGGTGATCTGCTCGGTCACCGTCGAGACCACCGGCACCATGCTGCTCGGCTCCGAGATCGGCGCCGCCCTGACGGCCCTGGAGCCGCTCGGCATCGACATGATCGGCCTGAACTGCGCCACCGGCCCCGCCGAGATGAGCGAACACCTGCGCTATCTGGCCCGCCACTCGCGCGTCCCGATCTCCTGCATGCCCAACGCGGGCCTGCCCGTCCTCGGCAAGGACGCGCCCACTACCCCCTGACGGCGCCCGAGCTGGCCGACGCCCAGGAGACCTTCGTACGCGAGTACGGCCTCTCCCTGGTCGGAGGCTGCTGCGGCACCACCCCCGAGCACCTGCGCCAGGTCGTCGAGCGCGTCCGCGGCATGCAGACCCCGGCCCGCGACCCGCAGCCCGAGCCGGGCGCCGCGTCGCTGTACCAGACGGTGCCGTTCCGCCAGGACACCGCGTACATGGCGATCGGCGAGCGCACGAACGCCAACGGCTCCAAGAAGTTCCGCGAGGCCATGCTGGAAGGCCGCTGGGACGACTGCGTGGAGATGGCCCGCGACCAGATCCGCGAGGGCGCGCACATGCTCGACCTCTGCGTCGACTACGTGGGCCGCGACGGCGTAGCCGACATGGCTGAACTGGCCGGCCGCTTCGCCACCGCCTCCACCCTGCCCATCGTCCTGGACTCCACCGAACTCCCCGTCATCCAGGCGGGCCTGGAGAAGCTCGGCGGGCGCGCGGTCATCAACTCCGTCAACTACGAGGACGGCGACGGCCCCGAGTCCCGCTTCGCGAAGGTCACCGCCCTCGCCAAGGAGCACGGCGCCGCCCTGATCGCGCTGACCATCGACGAGGAGGGCCAGGCCCGCACCGTCGAGCACAAGGTCGCCGTCGCCAAGCGGCTCATCGAGGACCTGACCGGCAACTGGGGCATCCACGAGTCGGACATCCTCATCGACACCCTGACCTTCACCATCTGCACCGGCCAGGAGGAGTCCCGCAAGGACGGCGTCCACACCATCGAGGCCATCCGCGAGCTGAAGCGGCGCCACCCGGACGTACAGACCACGCTCGGCCTGTCCAACATCTCCTTCGGCCTCAACCCGGCCGCCCGCGTCCTGCTGAACTCCGTCTTCCTCGACGAATGCGTCAAGGCGGGCCTGGACTCCGCGATCGTGCACGCCTCCAAGATCCTGCCGATCGCCCGCTTCGACGACGAGCAGGTCACCACCGCGCTCGACCTCATCTACGACCGCCGCGCCGAGGGCTACGACCCCCTCCAGAAGCTCATGGAGCTGTTCGAGGGCGTCTCCACCAAGTCCATGAAGGCCGGCAAGGCCGAGGAACTCCTCGCCCTGCCGCTGGACGAGCGCCTCAAGCGCCGCATCATCGACGGCGAGAAGAACGGCCTGGAGGCCGACCTCGACGAGGCCCTGACGGACACGCCCGCCCTCGACATCGTCAACAACACCCTCCTGGAGGGCATGAAGGTCGTCGGCGAGCTGTTCGGCTCCGGCCAGATGCAGCTGCCGTTCGTGCTCCAGTCCGCCGAGGTCATGAAGACCGCGGTCGCCTACCTGGAGCCGCACATGGAGAAGGTCGAGGGCGAGGAGGGCAAGGGCACCATCGTGCTGGCCACCGTCCGCGGCGACGTGCACGACATCGGCAAGAACCTCGTCGACATCATCCTCTCCAACAACGGCTACAACGTCGTCAACCTCGGCATCAAGCAGCCCGTCGCCGCGATCCTCGACGCCGCCGAGGAGCACAAGGCCGACGTCATCGGCATGTCCGGCCTCCTCGTCAAGTCCACCGTGATCATGAAGGAGAACCTGGAGGAGCTGAACCAGCGCGGCATGTCCGCCGACTACCCGGTGATCCTCGGCGGCGCCGCTCTCACCCGGGCCTACGTCGAACAGGACCTCCACGAGATCTACGAGGGCGAGGTCCGCTACGCCCGCGACGCCTTCGAGGGCCTGCGCCTGATGGACGCCCTCATCGCCGTCAAGCGCGGCGTCCCCGGCGCGGCCCTGCCCGAGCTGAAGCAGCGCCGCGTCCCCACCAAGGCCACCGCCGCGGTCCTGGCGGCCGACGAGGCGGAGGGACCCGCCCGTTCGGACGTCGCCACCGACAACCCCGTGCCCACCCCGCCGTTCTGGGGCACCCGCGTCGTCAAGGGCATCCAGCTCAAGGAGTACGCCTCCTGGCTCGACGAAGGCGCCCTCTTCAAGGGCCAGTGGGGCCTCAAGCAGGCCCGCACCGGCGACGGACCCTCGTACGAGGAACTCGTCGAGACCGAGGGCCGCCCGCGGCTGCGCGGCTGGCTGGACGAGCTGCACACCAAGAACCTGCTGGAAGCGGCCGTCGTGCACGGCTACTTCCCGTGCGTGTCCAAGGGCGACGACCTCATCATCCTCAACGACGACGGCTCGGAGCGCACCCGCTTCACCTTCCCGCGCCAGCGCCGCGGCCGCCGCCTGTGCCTCGCGGACTTCTTCCGCCCCGAGGAGTCCGGCGAGACCGACGTCGTCGGCCTCCAGGTCGTCACCGTCGGCTCGCGGATCGGCGAGGCCACCGCCGAGCTGTTCGCCGCCGACTCCTACCGCGACTACCTCGAACTGCACGGCCTGTCCGTCCAGTTGGCCGAGGCACTCGCCGAGTACTGGCACGCCCGGGTCCGCGCCGAACTCGGCTTCGCCGGCGAGGACCCCACCGACGTCGCGGACATGTTCGACCTGAAGTACCGCGGCGCTCGCTTCTCGCTCGGCTACGGCGCCTGCCCCGACCTGGAGGACCGCGCCAAGATCGCCGACCTCCTGCAGCCGGAGCGGATCGGCGTCCACCTCTCCGAGGAGTTCCAGCTCCACCCCGAACAGTCCACGGACGCGATCGTCATCCACCACCCCGAGGCGAAGTATTTCAACGCGCGCTGATCCGACCTCGGTCGTACACTGGTCGGTCCAGTGCAGGCCGGTTGCCCGTTGTCACCAGCGGGCAGCCGGCCTTCTCGTCCCTCATGGAAGGTGTGGTCGCATGACCAGTACGGTCCCGGCGTTCGGCACTCCTCTCCGCTCCCTCGGCCCCGCCGCCCAGCCCTCGGCCCCGCGCGTCGAGGGGGCCACGCTCCAGGGCGTCCTGCTCGACATGGACGGCACGCTCGTCGACACCGAGGGCTTCTGGTGGGACGCCGAGGTCGAGGTCTTCGCCCGCCTCGGCCACACCCTCGACGAGGCCTGGCGCGACGTCGTCGTCGGCGGCCCGATGACCCGCAGCGCCGGCTTCCTCATCGACTCCACAGGCGCCGACATCACCCTCGACGAGCTGACCGTGCTGCTCAACGACGGCTTCGAGGAGCGCATCGCCCGCTCCCTGCCGCTGATGCCGGGCGCCGCGAACCTGCTGGCCGAACTCGCCGCGCACGACATGCCGATGGCGCTGGTCTCCGCCTCGCACCGGCGCATCATCGACCGCGTCCTCGACTCGATCGGCGCCCACCACTTCGAACTCACCGTCGCGGGCGACGAGGTGCCCCGCACCAAGCCCCACCCGGACCCCTACCTCCTGGCGGCGGCGGGCATCGGCGCCGAGCCCGCCCGCTGCGCCGTCATCGAGGACACCGCCGACGGGCGTCGCCGCCGCGGAGGCCGCCGGCTGCCGGGTGGTCGCCGTGCCGTCGGTCGCGCCCATCCCGCCGGCCCCGGGGCGCACCGTCGTCCCCTCCCTCGAACACGTCAACCTTCCTTTCCTGCAAGGGCTCATGACCCTGTGACAGCTCCGCCCAGGAGCCGGTCCGGAGTGTGACGTTTCCCACTCCGGCGGGGGTCGACAGCGGGTCCGGTGTGTGCAGAGACCCCCTTTGGGGCCCCTGAGGCCATGCCCTTTGGTCCCGATTTGGTGGGAGCGTGCACGAAACCTTCCGGTGTCGGGTTATCGGTGCGTCCACGCCCCGTTTCACTGTGTGATGGAGGCTCGGCTGCCACCCCGGGCAACGGGCCAAGTGGTGCGGACTAATGTCGTCGCGAGAACATCGCCCCACCCCCCGTGCCTCCGTCAACCCACACCCCGCGTTGCGGGATTCACGGGACCCAAGAGCTCTGGAGTACGTCGAGCATGAACCGCAAGACTTTGGTGCTGCCGGCCGTCATCGGTCTGCTCGCCCCCGCTCTCGCCGCGTGCGGCGGTTCGGGCAGCGGAGACGGCGACGACGCGATCACCGTCGGCACCACGGACGCGTTCGCCATCTCCAAAGAGGTCCCGGCCCCCTTCGACCCGGCGTACGCTTACGACGCCGGCTCGTGGAACCTGCTGCGGCAGACCGTCCAGACGCTGATGGCCATGCCTCGCGGCGGCGGCGACCCGCAGCCCGAAGCCGCCGAGAGCTGCCGCTTCACCGACACGGGCAACGAGCGCTACGCCTGCACCCTGCGCAAGGGCCTGACGTTCTCCGACGGCAAGCCGCTCACGGCCGCCGACGTGAAGTTCTCCATCGAACGCGTACGCGACATCAAGATCATGGACCCCAGCGGTTCCGACGGCCTGGTGGCGAACGTCGAGGAGATCGAGACCCAGGGCGACCGCGAGGTCGTCTTCCACCTCAAGACTCCCGACGCGACGTTCCCGTTCAAGCTGGCCACGCCCACCGCGGGCATCATCAGCAAGGACCACTACAGCAAGAACAAGCTGCGCGAGGGCTTCGAGATCTCCGGCTCCGGCCCCTACACCGCGGAGCAGGAGGTCGAGGACGACCGCCTGGTCAAGACGGTCTTCACCAAGAACCCCAAGTACAAGGGCCAGTTCACGCCGCAGAGCGACAAGGTGGAGCTGCGCAACTTCGCCGACACCGCGTCCATGGGCAAGGCCCTCGAGGACGGCGACATCGACCTGATGACGCGCACCATGTCGCCGCAGCAGGTCAAGGAGCTGGACGGCTCCTCGGACAAGAAGATCGACCTGGTCGAGATGCAGGGTCTGGAGATCCGCTACCTCGCCTTCGACACCCAGGCACCCACGGTCAAGAACAAGGCCGTGCGCCAGGCGATCGCGCAGATCGTCGACCGCGGCGCGCTGGCCTCCTCGGTGTACGGGTCGACGGCCGACCCGCTGTTCTCCCTGGTGCCCTCCAGCGTCACGGGCCACGCCAACTCGTTCTTCAACAAGTACGGCGACCCGAGCCGGGCCAAGGCCCGCTCGCTGCTCAACAAGGCGAACATCTCCACCCCGGTGAAGCTGACGCTGCACTACACCACCGACCACTACGGTCCGGGCACGAAGAAGGAGTTCGAGCTGCTGAAGAAGCAGCTGAACGACTCCGGTCTCTTCGACGTCTCGATCAAGGGCACGCCTTGGAGCACGTTCCGCGCGGCCGAGCGCGACGGCAAGTACGACGTGTACGGCATGGGCTGGTTCCCCGACTTCCCGGACGCCGACAACTTCCTCGCGCCGTTCCTCGACAAGGACAACTTCCTCGGCTCGCCGTACGTCAACCGCGACATCAACGACCAGCTGATCCCCACCTCGCGCCGTGAGGCCGACCGGCTGACCGCCTCCAAGAGCATCCGCAAGATCCAGGACATCGTGGCCGAGGACGTCCCGGTGCTCCCGCTGTGGCAGGGCAAGCAGTACATCGCCGCCCGCGACGACATCACGGGCGTGCAGTGGGCCCTCAACTCCTCTTCCAACCTCCAGCTGTGGGAACTCGGCCGCGGCGTGAGCGGCTGACCCCCCACCTCGCGGCCTCCCCCCACAGGTTCCACCGAACGACCTCGACAACTAAGGCACGTACGTGAAAAGTCGTAACCAGTGGCTGGTCCTCCCCCTCACGGGAGGGCTCGCCGCCGCCCTGCTGACCGGCTGCGGAACGGAGTCGGGCGGGGCCGGGGACACGGGTGACGCGGTTGTGATGGGGATGTCCGACGACGTCCTCGCCACCGACCCGGCATCCGGCTACGACCCCGGGTCGTGGCTCCTGTTCAACAACGTCTTCCAGTCCCTCCTGAGCTTCCCCAAGGGCGCCACGGAGCCGCAGCCGGAGGCCGCCAAGAGCTGCGGCTTCACGGACACGGAGGCGAAGGTCTTCAAGTGTGAGCTGCGTGACGGGCTGAAGTTCAGCAACGGCAACGACCTCACCTCGAAGGACGTCAAGTTCTCCTTCGACCGCATACGCAAGATCAAGGACGACGCCGGCCCGGCGATCATGTTCCCGATGCTCGACAGCGTCTCGGCCCCGAACGCCAAGACCGTCGTCTTCCGGCTCAAGTACCCCGACGCGACCTTCCCCAGCAAGATCGCCTCGGGCGCCGGTTCCATCGTGGACCACCGCGAGTACGACATGAACGGGCTGCGCAAGGACGGCAAGGCGGTCGGCTCCGGCCCCTACAAGCTCGACTCGTTCGACAAGGAGCAGGCGACCTTCTCCGTCAACTCCTCCTACAAGGGCACCGCCAAGGTCAAGAACGAGGGCGTCGCGCTCAAGTTCTTCCACGGCGACCAGAAGGGCCTGAAGAAGGCGCTCCTGGACCACGAGATCGACGTGGCCTACCGAGGTCTCGCCGCCGCGGACATCGCGGACATCGAGCAGGACACCTCCGAGGCCGGCCAGGCCGTCGACATCGTCGAGGGCAGCAGCGCCGAGGTGCAGCACCTGGTCTTCAACATGAAGGACCCGGTGGCGGGCAAGCTCGGCGTGCGCAAGGCCATGGCCTACCTGCTGGACCGGGAAGCCCTCGTCCAGGAGGTCTACCAGAACACGGCCACGCCGCTGTACTCGATCGTCCCGGCGGGCATCGGCGGCCACAACACCGCGTTCTTCGACACCTACGGCGCCCGCCCGCAGCGCGCGAAGGCCGCCTCCGCCCTGCGCGCCGACGGCATCGACGGCAAGGTCAAGCTGACGCTCTGGTCGACCCCGACGCGTTACGGCCCGGCCACGGACCAGGAGCTGACGGCCATCGCCAAGCAGCTCAACGCCTCCGGCCTCTTCGACGCCGACGTGAAGTCCGTGGAGTTCGAGCAGTACGAGAAGGACATCGCCGCCGGCAAGTACGGCGTCTACGTCAAGGGCTGGGTGCCGGACTACCCGGACCCGGACAACTTCACGCAGCCCTTCTTCGGCAAGGGCAACGTCCTCGGCAACCACTTCGAGAACAGCCGGATCACCGGGAAGATCATCCCCGGCACGGCGACCGAGAGCGACCGCACCAAGACCGACAAGCAGTACTCCGAGCTGCAGGACATCGTGGCCGAGCAGGTGCCGGTCCTGCCGGTCTGGCAGGCCAAGCAGTACGCGGTGGTCCAGGACAGCGTCTACGGCCTGGAGTCGTGCCTGGACGCTTCGACGGTCTTCCGCTTCTGGGAGATCAGCAAGGGCTGAGCCCGCCCGATGGCGCCTGACCGCGCCGACCGTGCAGACGACGGTGGCCGCCTCCTCGCGGGGGCGGCCACCGTCGTCGTTCGTCGTGCGCCGTGCGCCGTTCGTCGTGCGAGCGGTCACTGCGCGCCGGGACGCACCAGCCCGCTCTCGTACGCGTACACGGCGGCCTGCACCCGGTCGCGCAGGCCCAACTTGGTGAGCACGTGCCCGACATGGGTCTTCACGGTCGTCTCGCTCACGAAGAGGTCCGCGGCGATCTCCGCGTTCGACAGCCCGCGGGCCACCAGCTTCAGGACCTCCACCTCACGGTCGGTGAGCGTGTGCAGGGTGTCCGGCACCGGCTCCTCGCCGGACGGCAGGTGCGCGGAGTACTTGTCGAGCAGACGGCGCGTGATGCTCGGCGCGAGCATCGCCTCGCCCCCGGCGACCACGCGGATCGCCTGCACCAGTTCGTTCGCCGGGGCGTCCTTGAGGAGGAAGCCGCTGGCGCCGGCGCGCAGCGCCTCCACCACGTACTCGTCCAGGTCGAAGGTGGTCAGCACCAGGACCTTGGCCGGGCCGTCGCGGCCGGGGCCGGTGATCTGCCGCGTCGCCTCGACGCCGTCCATCCGCGGCATGCGGATGTCCATGAGCACCACATCGGGCTGGAGCGCCCGCACTTGGTCGAGAGCCTGGAGGCCGTCTCCGGCCTCGCCGACGACCGCGATGTCCTGCTCGGCCTCCAGAATCATCCGGAACCCGGTGCGCAACAGCGGCTGGTCGTCGACCAGTAGGACGCGGATGGCCACGTAACTCTCCTTAGCTAGCCCGGGCCCATTCTGCCCTGCTCGCCCTCGGCGGACTCCGGCGCCCTGAGAGGAAGCGGATACGGCGGGGGAGTCCCCCCGAACTCGGGACAGACCGCCTGATGGTCGCACCAACCGCACAGCTTGGTCGGCCGGGGCCGCCACTCGCCCGTCGCCGTGGCCCGCTCGATCGCCTCCCAGAGCGCGAGCAGCTTCCGCTCCACCCGCTCCAGGTCCGCCACGACCGGGTCGTACGTGATCACGTCACCGCTGCCCAGGTACACCAGCTGGAGGCGGCGCGGGACGACGCCCTTCAGCCGCCAGACCACCAGGGCGTAGAACTTCATCTGGAAGAGCGCGCCCTCCGCGTACTCCGGACGCGGGGCCTTGCCCGTCTTGTAGTCGACGATGCGGACGTCCCCCGAAGGGGCGACGTCGACGCGGTCGATGATGCCGCGCAGCTTCAGGCCCGAGGCCAGCTCGGCCTGCACGAACAGCTCGCGCTCGGCCGGCTCCAGGCGCGTCGGGTCCTCCAGGGTGAACCAGCGCTCGACGAGCTTCTCCGCGTCCGACAGCCAGCGCGCCATGCGCTCGCCCTGCGGATCGTCGGCGAACAGCTCGGTCAGTTCGGGCTTCGCCTCGCGCAGCCGGTCCCACTGGCCGGGGATGAGCGACTTGGCGCGCGGCGCCGTGCGCTCGCTCGCGGGGGCGTCGAAGAGCCGCTCCAGGACGGCGTGCACCAGCGTGCCTCTCGTGGCGGCCTCGCTCGGCTTCTCGGGCAGCTTGTCGATCACCCGGAACCGGTAGAGCAAGGGGCACTGCATGAAGTCGCCCGCGCGCGAGGGCGACAGAGATGCCGGGCGCACGGCCGCCACGGCACCGTCGGTGCTGGTTTCCATGAGGACAGACCCTACGACCCGCCACTGACAACGGCCGCATACCATCGACGACAGACCCTCTCGCCCTGCATGATCGTGCGGGTAATCGCGCCATACCGGGCGAGGGACGCTTCGAACGAGGGGACATCGTGGACGAGAGCGGCGAGAGCGGCAGGCCGCAGTCCGACGGCGCCGAGGGGCTGAGGCCGAGCGGGACGGACGGCTCCGCCGAGCCGACGCGCCCGGACGACACCCCGCAGCCCCCACCGCGCCCGGCGGACAC
>RBWT01000165.1 GCA_004010275.1 Streptomyces huasconensis | reverse complement strand
CCAGGGCCTGGCGGACGCGGCCGGGTTCACGGCGTGTGGAGGAGGCGCCCGCCCCGGCGGGCCGGTCGACGGCGGTGCCCTGGCAGTGGCTCGGACGTCACGGCCGCGGAGTGGGAGCTGGGCTGGCGGCCCCGGTTCACCCTGCGGGAGTCGCTGGCCGCGCTCTGGGCCGCGGACGGTGCCCCGCTCCTCGCGCGGTGACGGACCGACGAAAAGGGTCCCTGTCCGGCCGGACAGGGACCCTTTTCGGACATTCTTCAGACTGCGGTACGCGTGTGGACGTACTCCACGAGCCGGGTCAGCGCCTCGGGGTCCGTGGTCGGCAGGACGCCGTGGCCGAGGTTGAAGATGTGGCCCTCCAGGCCCTTCGCGGCGGCGAGGACCTCGTCCGTCTTCGTCTCGACGGCCTCGCGTGTGGAGAAGAGGACGGCCGGGTCGAGGTTGCCCTGGAGCGCCTTGCCGGGGCCGACGCGGCGCGCCGCCTCGTCCATCGGCACCCGCCAGTCCACGCCGACGACGTCCGCGCCGGCCTCACCCATGGCCCCGAGCAGCTCGCCGGTGCCGACGCCGAAGTGGATGCGGGGCACGCCGTACGAGGCGACCGCGTCGAAGACCTTCGCCGACGCGGGCAGCACCGAACGCCGGTAGTCGGCGGGCGAGAGCGCGCCCACCCATGAGTCGAACAGCTGCACGGCGCTGGCGCCCGCCTCGATCTGCACCTTCAGGAAGGCGGCCGGTGATCTCGGCGAGCCGGTCGAGCAGGTCGGCCCAGAGCTGCGGGTCGCCGTACATGAGCGCCTTGGTGTGCTCGTGGTTGCGGCTCGGGCCGCCCTCCACGAGGTAACTCGCGAGGGTGAAAGGCGCGCCCGCGAAGCCGATGAGCGGGGTGGCGCCCAGCTCGCCCGTGAGCATCCCGATGGCCTCGGTGACGTAGTGGACGTCCTCCGGGGTGAGGTCCCGCAGCTGCGCGAGGTCGGCGCGCGAGCGGATGGGGTTCTCGACGACGGGGCCGATGCCGGGCTTGATGTCGAGGTCGACGCCGATCGCCTTCAGCGGGACGACGATGTCGCTGAAGTAGATCGCCGCGTCCACGTTGTGGCGGCGCACCGGCTGGAGCGTGATCTCGGTGACGAGGTCGGGCCGCATGCAGGACTCCAGCATGGCGGTGCCCTCGCGGACCTTGCGGTACTCGGGCAGTGAGCGCCCCGCCTGCCGCATGAACCAGACCGGCGTGTGCGGCACGGCCTCACGCCGGCACGCCTTCATGAAGGGGGAGTCGTACGTCGCTGCGTTCTGCCGGCCCGCGGGGCCCTGGCTGCTGTTGGCACTCACGCGGAAAGTCTCGCACGTTGACCGGGGACCCCCTCACGGGTGTCTCTCCCTGCGCGAAGGCGCCGTTCCCCTTAACCTTCCCCGCATGGCTGCGGCTCAGGGACAACGGTCGGACGGCGCTGGAGAGATGGACGGTTCGGAGGGGAAGGTGGCGGATACGGCTCCGCCGCCCTTCCGCGCGGCGGTCGAGGCGCTGCGGGGGGGCACGGCTGCGGCCGGAGATCGAGATCGACCCGACGCCCGCCGCCGAAGCGGCTCGCGCCGTACGCGTACGCGCTGGAGGCGGCGGTCGTGGACGGCGAGGAGGACCTCGCGGACGGACGGCTCGTGCTGCTCCACGATCCGGCGGGGCACGACGCCTGGCAGGGCACCTTCCGGCTCGTGACGCTGGTGCGGGCGGAGCTGGAGCCGGAGATGGCGGCGGACCCGCTGCTCCCGGAGGTGTGCTGGTCGTGGCTGACCGGCGCGCTGCGCTCGCGCGGGCTCTCCGTGAGCGAGGCGAGCGGCACGGTGACGCGCGCGGCTCGCACTACTTCGGGGGGCTCGCGGAGCGGCCGCCCGCCTCCCAGATCGAGATCCGGGCGTCGTGGACCCCGCGGGAGGGAGGCGGCGGGGTGCCGGACACCGGGGCGCATCTCGCCGCGTGGTGCGAGCTGCTCTGCCAGATCGCCGGACTGCCCCCGCTCACCCCCGGGGACGGCTCCGTCGTCTCCCTCCCGCAGCGGCGCGGGCCCCTCGCCCCCTGACGGCGGAACCGGATCTCGTCGGCCCCGTGGCGCACCGCCACGGGGCGATGTGCGTGCGCCCCCGGATGGCTCGGATCGGGTCGCCCGGACGGCGGCTTGTTCGGGCCGATTTCCGGATGATCGAGCGCATGTCTGAATTACCCCGATTGGTACTCACCAAATCGTGATCATTCCCTAAAGGCGGGCGGGTTTGCTGCCGAAGAGGTTTGTGACCTTGAAAAGCACGGTTCGTCCCGGCTTCATCCCCGAGCCGGTCCCGTCCCGCCCCCACCAGGAGGCCTGGTGTCCGTTCTCCTCGAGCAGCCCGCAAGCCTGGTCGCCTACCGCCCGAACAAGCCGACCGCCATGGTCGTCGTGGCCGACCCCCGCGTCCGTTCCACCGTCACCCGCCACCTGTGGGCTCTCGGTGTACGTGACGTCATCGAGGCCTCGTCCATCGCTGAGGCTCGTCCCCGCATCGGCAACCCCCGTGACATCTGCGTCGCAGACGTCCACCTCCCCGACGGCTCCGGCCTGACGCTCCTGTCCGAGACCCGTGCCGCGGGCTGGCCCAACGGCCTCGCCCTCTCCGCCGCCGACGACATCGGTGCCGTGCGCAACGCCCTCGCGGGCGGCGTCAAGGGCTACGTCGTCACCGCACGCATACGAACGTCGGACTCCCCACCCGCCCCGGCGCCGCTCCGATCGGTTCGGCCGCCGCCCGAATGCACCGCCGTCCACCGGGCGCCCCGAGCCACCCCGGCGGATACCGCGAGCTGTCCGGCCGTGAGGTCGAGGTGCTCCGGCTCGTCGCCGAAGGCCAGTCCAACAAGGCCATCGGCGTCTCCATGGGCCTGTCCGCCCTGACCGTGAAGAGCCACCTCGCCCGCATCGCGCGCAAGCTCGGCACGGGCGACCGGGCCGGGATGGTGGCGGTCGCGCTGCGCACCGGCATCATCCACTGACTGATTTACCACCCTCCCCCGCCCGTCGACGGAACGTTCCGACGACGGGCGCCGCGTATACACAGATACCCTTGACAGGTGACCGACGCCCAAGAGACCGCAGCAGACAGCTCACTGCGAACCACCGGGGGCGCCCCTCCGGACGACGGCCTCGCTTCCGAAGGGCTGCCGACGCCCCTGCTGGAGCCCCGTGACGGCATCCCGCCGGTGATCGCCGACGAGGAGTCCCTCGCCGCGATGATCGCCGAGTACGCCCGTGGCACCGGCCCCGTGGCCGTGGACGCCGAACGCGCGTCGGGCTACCGCTACGGCCAGCGCGCCTACCTCGTGCAGCTCCGCCGCGAGGGCGCGGGCTCCGCGCTCATCGACCCCGTCGCCTGCCCCGACCTCTCGGGCCTCGGCGCGGCCATCGGCGACGCCGAGTGGGTGCTGCACGCCGCCACCCAGGACCTGCCGTGCCTGCGCGAGATAGGCATGGTCCCCTCGCAGATCTTCGACACGGAGCTGGCGGGGCGGCTCGCCGGGTTCCCGCGCGTGGGGCTCGGCGCGATGGTCGAGGGCGTACTCGGCTTCGTACTGGAGAAGGGGCACTCCGCCGTCGACTGGTCGACCCGGCCGCTGCCCGAGCCTGCTGCGGTACGCCGCGCTCGACGTCGAGCTGCTCGTCGACCTGCGCGACGCCCTGGAGAAGGAGCTGGACCGCCAGGGCAAGCTGGAGTGGGCCCGCGAGGAGTTCGACGCCATCGCCTCCGCGCCGCCCGCGCCGCCCCGCAAGGACCCCTGGCGCCGGACCTCCGGCATGCACAAGGTGCGCCGGCGCCGGCAGATGGCGGTCGTACGGGAGCTGTGGACCGCGCGGGACCGCATCGCGCAGCGGCGCGACGTCTCGCCGGGCAAGGTGCTCAGCGACGGCGCGATCGTCGAGGCGGCGCTCGCCCTGCCGCCCAACGTGCACGCGCTCGCCGGGCTGCCCGGCTTCGGGCACCGCATGGCCCGCCGTCAGCTGGAGCAGTGGCCAGGCCGCGGTGGACCGCGCCAAGGCGCTGCCGGACGCGGAGCTGCCGCAGCCGGGGCAGACGGTGAGCGGGCCACCGCCGCCGCGGTCCTGGGCGGACCGGGACCCGGCCGCCGCGGCGCGGCTCTCCGCCGCGCGGGCCGCGGTCTCCGCGCTCGCCGAGCGGCTGAACATGCCGCAGGAGAACCTGATCACTCCGGACACGGTCCGGCGCGTCTGCTGGGAGCCGCCGGCCCAGGTGGACACGGAGTCCGTGGCGTCGGCGCTGGCCGGGTATGGCGCGCGGCGGTGGCAGATCGAGCAGGTCACGCCGGCGTTGGTCGCTGCGCTGGCTTGACGGCGGGGTTCCCTGGCTGCCGCTGCTTTCCCACCACCCACACGTTACCCCGCGGTGAGAGGTGGAGGGGGCAGCGGGGGTGATTCGGCGACCACGGCTGGTACCGGGCGGGCGGCATTCGCCCTGCGGGCGAGGCGGGCAGGTGGCGCGGTTTCCCGGCGCCTTCGGTGCGGCCCAGCACCTGCTGACGCCGAGTAACAGGCGCATGGGCGGGCGGGCGCCGCGCAACCCGACTCCCTACCGCGCCCGGAAAGCATTTGCCCGGCGGGCAAGGTCGGCGGGCGGCGCGTTCCGGGCGCCTTCCGTACGGCCTGGCGCCCTACGGCACCCGCTGATGCCGAGTAACAGGCGAGTGGGTGGGGCAGGCATCCGCCGCGCAGCGGCGGGACAGGGCGCCGCTCACCGCCCCGCGGAACAAGTGTGACCTTCGCCTCCCGCGGGCCTCCCTTGGCCACCTAGTTACCGACAAGTAGCATGGCCCCAGGAAGCGCGCCGCAGGCGTGGCGCAACCGCACCCTGGAGGAGAGCCATCGTGCCTCGTACCGTCAGGGACGTCGTCTTCGTGGACGGCGTCCGCACCCCGTTCGGCAAGGCGGGTCCGAAGGGCATCTACCACGAGACCCGTGCCGATGACCTCGTCGTGAAGGCCATCCGGGAGCTGCTGCGCCGCAACCCGGACCTCGACCCCGCCAAGATCGACGAGGTCGCCATCGCGGCGACCACGCAGATCGGCGACCAGGGTCTGACGATCGGCCGCACCGCCGGCATCCTCGCCGGGCTCCCGCAGTCCGTGCCCGGCTACTCCATCGACCGCATGTGCGCCGGCGCGCTCACCGCCGTGACCTCGGTCGCGGGCAGCGTGGCCTTCGGCGCGTACGACATCGCCGTCGCCGGTGGCGTCGAGCACATGGGCCGCCACCCCATGGGCGAGGGCGTCGACCCCAACCCCCGCTTCGTCAGCGAGAAGCTGGTCGACGAGTCCGCCCTGTTCATGGGCATGACCGCCGAGAACCTGCACGACCGCTACCCGAGCATCACCAAGCTGCGCGCCGACGAGTACGCGGTGCGCTCGCAGGAGAAGGCCGCCAAGGCGTACGCCGACGGCAAGATCCAGGCGGACCTCGTGCCGATCTCCGTACGCCGTACCAACGCGGAGGCCGGTGAGACCGGTTGGGGCCTGGCCACCGCCGACGAGCCGATGCGCCCGGGGACCACCCTGGAGAACCTCGCAGGCCTGAAGACGCCGTTCCGTACGCACGGCCGCGTCACGGCCGGCAACGCCGCGGGTCTCAACGACGGTGCCACCGCCTCGCTGATCGCCTCCGAGGAGTTCGCCCGGGAGAACAACCTCCCGGTCAAGATGCGCCTCGTCTCGTACGCCTTCGCGGGCGTCGAGCCGGAGGTCATGGGCTACGGCCCGATCCCGGCCACGGAGAAGGCGCTCGCCAAGGCGGGCCTGTCCATCTCCGACATCGGTCTCTTCGAGATCAACGAGGCCTTCGCCGTGCAGGTGCTCGCCTTCCTGGAGCACTACGGCATCGCGGACGACGACGCCCGCGTCAACCAGTACGGCGGCGCCATCGCGTTCGGCCACCCGCTCGCCTCCTCCGGCGTACGCCTGATGACGCAGCTGGCGCGGCAGTTCGAGGAGCAGCCCGAGGTGCGTTACGGCCTCACGACCATGTGCGTCGGCTTCGGCATGGGCGCGACGGTCATCTGGGAGAACCCGAACCACAAGGACGCCGGAGGCGACAAGTGAGCACCACGACCGCTGAGCTTCTGAAGGGTGCGGCCGAGCTGTTCCCGGACGAGGTCGTCACGCAGGCGCACGTACGCCACCTCGACCTCCCCCAGGGTGCCGGGCGCTTCGCGCTCATCACGCTGGACAACGGCTTCGACCACACCAAGCCGACCACCTTCGGCCCCGCGTCGCTGGCGAACCTCAACGCCGCGATCGACCAGGTGGAGAAGGAGGCGTCCGAGGGCTCGATCGTCGGCGTCGGCATCACCGGCAAGCCGTTCATCTTCGCCGTCGGCGCCGACCTCAAGGGTGTGGAGCTGCTCAAGCACCACGAGGACGCGCTGGCCATCGGCAAGGGCGGCCACGAGGTCTTCAAGCGCCTCTCGGGCCTCGCCGTGCCGACCTTCGCGTACTACAACGGCGCCGCGATGGGCGGTGGCGTCGAGGTCGGTCTGCACTGCTCCTACCGCACCGTCTCCAAGGCGCTGCCCGCCTTCTCGCTGCCCGAGGTCTTCCTCGGCCTGGTGCCCGGCTGGGGCGGCTGCGCGCTGCTGCCGAACCTCATCGGCGCGGACGGCGCGGTCACGGTCATCATCGAGAACTCGCTCAACCAGAACCGTCAGCTCAAGGGCAAGCAGGTCTTCGAGCTCGGCATCGCCGACGCGATGTTCGAGGGCGCCGACTTCCTGGAGCAGTCGCTGATCTGGACGGCCTCCGTGCTCAACGGCTCGGTCGAGGTCGTCCGGCCCGAGATCGACCGCGGCGAGGGCTGGGACGCCGCCGTCGCGCGCGGCCGTGCCATCGCGGACTCCAAGGTGCACGGCGCCGCTCCGGCCGCCTACCGCGCCCTGGAGATCATCGCGGCCGCCAAGGACGGCGACCTCCAGCAGGGCTTCGACGCCGAGGACACCGCGCTCGCCGACCTCATCATGGGTGGTGAACTGCGCTCGGGCATCTACTCGTTCAACCTCGTGCAGAAGCGCGCCAAGCGCCCCGCCGGCGCCCCGGACAAGAACCTGGCGCGTCCGGTCACCAAGGTCGGCGTCGTCGGCGCCGGTCTGATGGCCTCGCAGCTGGCACTGCTCTTCCTGCGCCGCCTCGAGGTGCCGGTCGTGCTGACCGACATCGACCAGGAGCGCGTCGACAAGGGTGTGGGCTACGTCCAGGCCGAGATCGACAAGCTGCTCGGCAAGGGCCGCATCAACCAGGACAAGGCGAACCGCCTCAAGGCGCTCGTCTCCGGTGTCCTGGACAAGGCCGAGGGCTTCTCCGACGCCGACTTCATCATCGAGGCCGTCTTCGAGGAGATCGGCGTCAAGCAGCAGGTGTTCGCCGAGGTCGAGGCGGTCGCCCCGGCGCACGCGATCCTCGCCACGAACACCTCCTCGCTGTCGGTCACCGAGATGGCGTCGAAGCTGAAGCACCCCGAGCGGGTCGTCGGCTTCCACTTCTTCAACCCGGTCGCGATCCTGCCGCTCCTGGAGATCGTGCGCGGCGAGAAGACGGACGACGCGTCGCTGGCCACGGCCTTCGGCGTCGCCAAGAAGCTGAAGAAGACCGCGGTGCTCGTGAAGGACGCCCCGGCGTTCGTCGTGAACCGCATCCTGACCCGCTTCATGGGCGAGATCCAGAACGTCATCGACGAGGGCACCCCGGTCGCCGTCGCCGAGAAGGCCGTCGAGCCGCTCGGTCTGCCGATGTCGCCGCTGGTCCTCCTTGAGCTGGTCGGCCCGGCCATCGGCCTGCACGTCTCCGAGACGCTCAACCGTGCCTTCCCGGAGCGCTTCACGGTCTCCCCGAACCTCGCGGCCGTCGTCAAGGCGGGCAAGCGCGGCTTCTACGTCTACGACTCCGGCAAGCCGGAGCTGGACCCCGAGGTCGCCGCTCTCCTCAAGCAGGGCGACAAGGTCCTGACCGAGGAGCAGGTGCGCGACCGCGTGCTCGACGCGGTGGCGCAGGAGATCGGGCTCATGCTCGACGAGGGCGTCGTCGCCGAGGCCCAGGACATCGACCTGTGCCTGATCACCGGCGCGGGCTGGCCCTTCCACCTGGGCGGCATCACGCCGTACCTGGACCGTGAGGGTGTCAGCGAGCGCGTGAACGGCAAGCGGTTCCTGGCGCCGGGCGTGGCGAGCGTCCCCGCGTAACACACACAGCAGGTCGGTGGGCCGTACGGGAGTTGTCCCGTACGGCCCTTCGGCGTTCTCAGCGCCGCTCGCCCTGGGACGCGAGGTGTTCGAGGATGCTGCCGGGCTTCGCGTCGCGCTTGTACGTCAGCTTGTGCACGAAGGAGTGGGAGAGCAGGGCGTCCAGGCGCTCGGGGCTGTACGGCTCCTGCATCGCCTTCTGCAGCTCGTGCGGCGGGTGGGAGCTCAGGTCGATCGTGGCGTCCCAGATCGAGGCGAAGTGCTGGTCCAGGTAGTACATGGACTCGAACATGTGGTGCGCCATGTAGTAGTGCACCTTGATGTCCCGGCGCCGCCAGTACTCGCACAGCCCCTGGTACATCATGCCGGTGACATAGTTGCCCGGCTGCGCCGCGAGGAACCAACTCGAGGTCAGCGCGTCGTGGTAGCGGAACGCGAAGAAGCCCGAACGGACCAGTAGGTCGAAGCGGTCCAGGACCGAGTCCGTCACCAGGCAGGTGGCGTCGAGCCAGATCCCGCCGTAGCGGTGCAGGAGCGCGAAGCGCGCGATGTCGGAGAACTGGGTGCGGTCGCTCTCCGCGTGCAGGCGTACGTCGATGGGGATGTCGACCAGCTGGTGCAGGCGCTCCTTGTCGAGCTCGACGACGTCGGCCCCGTGCAGCCGCTCCAGGCGCTCCCGGTTGGCGCGGACGATCGGGGGCGCGTCGTCGAAGCCCTGCTCCCAGTAGACGAAGATCTTGGGGTCGCTGGTCTGCGCGACCGGCTCGTGGGGGACGCGCTGCCGGATCGCGTCGAGGTGCTCCATCAGGAACCGGGCCATGATCCTGCGGTAGGAGAAGCGCTGCGGCTCCGAGGCGATCAGCTGCAGGTCGACCGGCAGGCCCTGCGGGTCCATGCGGACCGCCTGCTCGTAGGTCCAGGCGGCCTGGGCGAGCTCGCGGTGCTTCTCCAGGGTCTCGCCGACCGCGTAGAGCTTATGGACGTCCAGTGGGGCGTGGGTGTTCATGTGGGGGTTCAACTCCCGGTACGTGGGGGTGCGAGGGGCGGCGATGGTCAAGCTGCGTACGTCAGTTCCACCATCCGGTCGATCACGCGGTCCGCGGCGCTGCCGTCGTCCAGGTCGCAGAAGAGCGAGCGGAAGCGCGTGTAGCGGGGCCAGTACTGCCGGGCCGTGCCGTCGACGTTCCGCACGGCGTGCAGGAGTTCGTCGGAGGTCGACACGATCGGGCCCGGTGCCTTTGCCTCGAAGTCGAAGTAGAAGCCGCGGAGTTTCTCGCGGTACTTCTCCATGTCGTACGCGAAGAAGAACATCGGGCGGCCGGTGATGGCGAAGTCGAACATCAGCGACGAGTAGTCCGTGATGAGCATGTCCGAGATGACGAACAGGTCGGCGATGTCCGGGTACTTGGAGACGTCGAAGACGAAGCCGTCGCCCGCGCCCGGCACGTCGTCGACGACGTTGGGGTGCTTGCGGACCAGCAGGATGTGGTCGTGGCCCAGGGTGGCGCGGGCCCGCTCCAGGTCGATCCTGAGGTCCAGCTTGTAGCGGCCGGGACTGTAGAACTGGTCGTCGCGCCAGGTGGGCGCGTAGAGCACGACGCGTTTGCCCGGCGGCAGGCCCAGCTTGCGGCGCACCTCGTGGGCGACCTGCGGGGCGCGCTCGCTGAACAGGACGTCGTTGCGCGGATAGCCGGCCTCAAGGATCTCGCCCTCGTACTGGAAGGCGCGGCGCAGGATCGGCGTGCTGAAGGTGTTCGGCGAGACGAGGAAGCTCCAGTTGGGGACCTCGGTCGCCATCTTCTCCAGGTAGCGCTTGTCGGAGAACTGCACGTTCTCGATGTCGTGGCCGATCCGTTTGAGCGGGGTGCCGTGCCAGGTCTGCACGATGACCTGGCCGTCCCTGCGCTCCACCCACTCGGGCAGGTGGGTGTTGGAGACGATGTAGCGGCTGCGGGCGAGGGCCTCGTACCACTCGTGGGTCCACATCGTCACCGGGCGTGCGGTGGGCGGGACCTCCACCTGGTCGTCGCGACCACCCAGAGGTGGTCCAGGCGCCCGGCGTCGCCCTGGCGGCGCAGCAGCGCCTCGTGGACGGCGCGCGGATTGCCGGAGAACTGGCGGCCGGTGAAGCTGTTGTAGAGCACGGCGTCGCGCAGCGGCTTGCGGCGCGCGGCCGGGTAGAAGCCCCGCTGGAGCCTGCGCTGGTGGTACGCGCTGCGCTCGTCCTGGGCGACCCGGGAGGGGGCGACGAGGATCAGCTGGTTGAAGCGGGCCGTCTCCGCGGTGTATCCGCTGTCGCCGTACGCGAGCGCGGCAGCCGGGCGTGCACGGGGCGGTCCACGCGTACCGCGCAGTCGTCGCCCGCGCCCTCGCCCGCGCGGAAGAGCACGTCCCAGGCGCCGGGGCGCAGCGGCACGGTGCCGGCCAGCGAAGTGATCGCTGCCGGGGTGATGTCGACGCGGAAGCGGTCCTCCTCGACCGTGACGGGGAAGGTCCACTCCTCCTTCTGGCCGCGGTGGTGCAGCACGATGCGGCGCCGCGGCGCAGCCGTCCGGGGAGGGTGCCCTCGATGCGCAGCCGGCCGTCGGCGTCCCAGCACACATGGCGGGCGACGGGGAACACGGCCGTCTCGTAGAGCACGAGGTCGCCGTGGGTGTTCTGGTGGACGACGAGATGGCGGTCGTCGGAGGCGAGGCCCGGCCAGTCGGGGTCGGGGGCCAGGTGGTGGCCCTCGGCGAGTCGGGGGTCGACCATCATGCGGCGGCGCTTGCCCCTCACGATCAGCTCGGTGCGCCAGCCGTTGCTGGCGGGGGTGTTGAGCATCCGCTGGAAACCGTGGCGGCCGGGGACGCCGAATTCCCTGAGATCGCGCGCGGGGATGCGGACCCAGCGGGCGCCGGGTCCCTCACCCCCGCCGATCTTGGTGAGGGGGTACTCGCGGTACGTGCCGAGGGCGAGGTGCTGGATGCGCAGGGAGCAGCGGGCGCCGGTGCGCTCGCGCAGGTCGACGCGGAGTTCCAGGTGGTCGCCGCGGAGCCGGTGGCCGGTGACGAGGGCGCGGACGGGTTCGACGCGCAGCACCAGGCCGCCGCGGAACTGGGGTATGAGGCGGGTCTTGTCGTCGGGGCAGTAGTACGGCGGGTGGCTGCCGGTACCGCGGGTGCCCTTGGTCAGCTTGGCCAGGCGGAATGTGCCACCGCTGAGTACGCCGATGCGCAGGCCCCAGGTGCCGCGACGCAGGGTGCCGCGGTGGCGCAGGCGGTCGGGGTCGATCTCGAACTCGAAGCCGGCCCAGTCGTAGCAGTGGTGGGCCTGCCGGGAGCGGACGGTGGCCTCGGGTTCGTGGAAGGTGCGGACCTTCACCGGCAGGATGCGCCGGGTGCCGGCCTCGCGCAGGGCGGCCACCTTCAGCGCGCCGAGGCGGGAGGCGGCGTCCACGTGCCGGATATAGGCGTAGCCCCGCACGCGCAGCCTGCCGTCCAGCCAGCGGGTGTCGGTGACCACGGCGTGGGCGGACAGCGCCTCGTCGCAGCGCAGCACGGACTTGCGCACGCGCCGCCCGGAGAGCTCGGGGGTGTAGTCGAGGCGGGCCCCGCGCAGGCGGCGGCGGATGGCGGGCTTCTCGCCGCTCCGCTCCTTGGCGAGCAGGGCGAGGAGTTCGTCGAAGTCGCCGGTGCGCACCAGGTGCCATTTGAGCCGCAGTTCGGCGGGGAGCGCGGCGAGGACGGCCTCGTCGACCCGGTCGAGGTAGTCCTTGGTGAGGTCGCGGAAGCGGGTGCGGAACTCGTCGTCCGCGTCCAGGAGGACCTTCATGAAAGGCGGGAAATCCGACTTCAGGGTCCGCAGATCGTACTCGTATTTGTTGCGGCGGCCCTGCTCCCCGGGCTGGAGCGCGAGCATCCGGCTCACTCCGTCGCAGGCCGCGACGCGGTCGACGAGGCCCTTGACCTCGGTGCGGCGCTGGGTGATGGAGGGGGCCGCGGAGCCTTCGCGCTGGCGCCAGTAGTAGACGGGGCGCTCGATGACGTCGACGGCCTCGGCGAGGTGGTGGGCCGGGAGGGTCACCGGGGTGTCCTCGTACAGCACGCCCACGGGGTAGGCGAACCGGTGCCGGTCCCAGAAGGCGCGGCGGAACACCTTGTTCCAGGCGGTGCGGTCGAAGATGAGGTCGGGCGTCTCGGTGATGTGCGTGCGGACGCGGCGCTTGGCGAGCGGGCGGTGCAGCGGGGACTGGCGGGTGCCGGTGCTGTTCAGGAGGTGGACGTTGCCCGCGACGAAGTCGGAGCCGCTCTCCTCCAGTGAGCGGATCATGACGCTGTACGCGTAGTCGGGCAGGACGTCGTCGCTGTCGACGAACGTGATGAATTCCGCGTCGGGGTGTGCGTGCCGGGTGCCGGTGTTCCGGGCGTGGCCGAGGCGCCGTTCTTCTGCTGGACGAGTCGGAAACGCCGGTCGCGCAGGGCGAATTCACGGGCGATGTCGGCGCAGCCGTCCGGCGATTCATCGTCGACCATGACGACCTCGAAGTCGCGGAACGTCTGTTCCGCGAGCGACTGGAGGCACTCGTACAGATACTGTTCCACGCCGTAGAACGGCACGATGATGCTGAGTCTCGGCGGTCTCGTCGGCATGTCAGATTCCCTTTTCCATTCCGCTGCCGGCGGGTGCGGAGATACTCCCGTTACGCATTCTGCGGTGGCGCCCCTTGACGGGAACTCCGGTGAGCCGCGCGGCCGCGGGGTGCTCGTCGAATTTCTCCATGACGCGGCTGAAGTCGCGTGTGGAGAGCCAGAACTTGTACATGATGGCCAGCTCGAAGGCGGCGAGCAGAAGGCCCGCGACGAGGGTGACCGGCAGGATGTGCCCGGTGAGCGGCGCGACGATGAAGACGGCCATCTGGAATTCGATGCCGCTGACCAGATGCGGGCGGACGCGGTGCTCGACGAGGGCTCTGCGCACCCGGGCGTACCAGGGGAAGCGCCCGCGGAACCGGGCGTGCAGGTCGATGACGGGGACCTCGCTCGGCCGCTGTTCGTCGGGGTCCAGGTCCGGGTCCTCGCGCAACAGGTCCTCCACGAAGACCACCGGGGCCGCTGCCCGGCCGGTGGCGGCGGCGGCTGCCTGGCGCTCGGCGGCGAGGGTCTCGATACTGCGCCGCATCGACATGCGCATCTTGTAGATCTGCAGCGCGTCGACGTAGCGGAGCATGTCGAGGAAGACGACGGCGAGCGCCGCACCGAGGTACCACGCGTTTCCGGTGCGCAGGTACTGGCCGCCCATCAGCGCGACGGCGCAGCACAGCACGCGGACACGGTCGAAGACGTAGTCGAGCCAGCCGCCGAATACGGTGCCGTTGCCCTTGAGCCGGGCGAGCTTTCCGTCGACGCAGTCGAGGATGAAACTGACGTGGTAGAGCAGGGCTCCGATGGCGAGGGGTGTGCGGTCGCCGCGTACGAAGAATCCGGCCGCTGCGAGTCCGAGCAAGAGCGCGGACCAGGTCACGCCGTTCGGTGTGACGCGTTTGAAGCGGGCGAGTACGCAGAGCAGACGAGTGGCCACGGGGTCCACCAGAAGGACCGTCCACCACGCGTCGCGCTTCTTGCACGTCTGCCGTTGGACAGCCTTCAGCGAAAGCCTTCCCATATCTCCTCAGTCAGTAGGCGGACGCCCCATCTAATCAGCGCCGCCGGAGCGCCAGTTGCGCGCATTGGTCCCGGACTTTCGGGACTTCCGGCCCGGCGGAAGGGACCTTTTGTTTGAACAATGCTCTGGCCCGGACCGTCAAATGAAAAGGGCGTCGCGCGACGCATTCCGGAAAGGACGATCATGGCAAGACATTCCCGCGGTCACCGGCGCGGGTCGAAGCCGGGACGCAGGTTCCGCAGAGTCGGGTGCTGGACCCTCGCCGCGCTGCTCGTCGTCGGCGGTGGTCTGGGCTACTGGGCGTACCGGCATCTGATGGGCAATCTCAGCACCATCGACATCAGTGCCGCCCTCGGTGGCGACCGGCCCGCCGACCGGGACGACGGCACCCAGGACATCCTCGTCCTCGGCTCCGACTCGCGGTCCGGCGCCAACTCGGGCCTGGCGGGCGGCGACACGGGCGGCACGGCCCGCTCCGACACGGCGATGGTGGTGCATCTGCCCGCGGGCGGGGCGAAGGCGACCGCGGTGAGCATTCCGCGGGACACGCTCGTGACCCGGCCGCGGTGCACCACGTCCGGCGGCAAGGAGCTGCCGGAGGCCGGGCGCGTGATGTTCAACTCCGTGTACACCAGCGGCGGTCCGGCCTGTGTCGTGAAGACGGTCGAGGCCATGACCGGCATCCGCATGGACCACTACGTCGAGATCGACTTCGCCGGTCTCAAGAAGCTGGTGGACGCGCTCGGTGGGGTGACGGTCACCACGGACAGGGCGATCGACGACAGGGACAGCGGTCTGAAGCTGGCGGCGGGCACGCACCGGCTCGACGGCACGCAGGCGCTGGCGTTCGTCCGCACCCGGCACGGCGTCGGGGACGGCAGCGACCTCGGACGCATCGGGCTCCAGCAGAAGTTCCTGCTGGCGGCGCTCGCGGAGATCAAGCACCAGGAGACCCTGAGCAACCCCGCCAAGCTGTACAAGACCGCCAATGCCGCGACCGAGGCGCTGACCACCGATTCCGGGCTCGGCTCCTTCACCGACCTGGCGGACTTCGCCAAGAGCCTGAACCGGCTCGGCCCGGGCGGCATGGACACTGTCATGCTGCCGGTGGAGTACGACAGTCGGGACCCGAACCGAGTGGTCACGGCCCACCCGCAGGCCGACGAACTCTGGCGAGCCCTCAAGGCGGACCAGCCTGTCCCCGCGGCGGCGAAGAAGTCCCCGGCGCGGGGCGGCGGGGGCGCGTAGGGCTGCGCCGCTCGCCCGGAGGTGGCCGCTCAGGCCCGGCCACCGAGCCGAGGGACGGCCGTGATCCCCGGCCGGACGGCCGGGGGCGGCCGGGGGCCGGGGGCGCGTGAACTCCCGCTGCCCTGACCAGGATTGGTCGCCGGGGAATCCACCGAACCGGCCCGAGGACAGCCGCAATCCTGAGCCGCCCGGCCAGGACGCCGCCTCACACTCTCGCCCACGCCTCCAGTGCCAGACCCGGCTCCGCCTTCTGGCGGGTCAGGCGCAGCGTGCCGTCCAGGCCGATCGCCGCCATGACCACCCGGCCGCGCGCGTCAGCGCCACGCCGGGGGCGCCCAGGCAGGGTTCGCCCGTCTCGGCCCACCACAGGCCCGCTTCCTCGTCCTCGGTGGGGAACGCGGCCAGCTCGGGGCGGCCGGCGGCCGTGCGGTGCGCGAGGACCGTGCAGTCGTGGCCGTCTATGGTCATGCGCAGCGCCGCGGCGGGGCCGGTCCCCGGGGCCCCGCCGAGGGGGATCACGGGGCCGCCGAGGGCGGGACGGCGGGCGAGGATGCCGCTGCGAGCGCGTCGGCCGCGTAGAACGTGAGGCGGTCGGGGGCGGTCTCCAGGGCGGTGCCGGAGCCGGGGACGGGGGCGAGCGGGATGTCGTCCGCGCGTACGAGTTCGCCGCCCTGCTTCTCCTGGGCCCAGCGCAGGGTCGCCTTTGCGCCCGGCGCGAGGACTTCGATACGGCCGGTGGCCGTGGCGAGGGCGGTGATGCCGTCCAGGGCCTCGCGGACCTTGAAGTCCTTCCACCCCTCCCACTTGCCGCCCTTGCCCTCACGGCGCATCCGTACGCTGTGCACCGCGTCCCGCACGAAGACGTGCACCGTGCCCGCCGCGTCCACGGCGGCGGCGGGCGCGCCGAGGTGCGGCGCGCGCTCCACGACTTCGTGTGCGGGTTGCCGAGCGAACGCCAGTCCATGAGCGGGCGCCCCGTCTGGTACTGGATGGAGTGCACGAGGTCGACGACGGCCTTGCCGTCGGCATCGCGCCGCTCGCGGCGGCCGATGAAGTGGACGTATCCGTCGACGCCCTGCGCCAGCGTGAGACAGGTCAGGTCGGGCGCCTCGAAGAAGTCGGGGCCCGTCCAGTCGGGGCCGCCGGGCCGCGCCTCCGTCCAGCGCAGCAGGCCGCCGTCGGCACGGGCGTACGCGGTGAGCCGGCCGTCCTTGCCGCGCAGCAGCCAGCGGGCGGTGTCCGGGGCACCGGTGCTGAGGGTCCTCGTCCTCGACGGCATGACTCGGCGGCAGCCCTTCCACGTTCACGTGCGCACAGTGTTCTGCCGATTAGTTTACGTTTGCCGTATGAGAACTCTTGTCGTCGTCGACGCCGCGAACGTCGTGGGGTCCGTGCCCGACGGCTGGTGGCACGACCGCCGCGGGGCCGCCGAGCGGCTGCGGGACCGGCTCGTCGCGTACGCCGATGAGGGCATCGCCGGGCATCCGGGACCGGTGGACATCGTCCTGGTCGTCGAAGGGGCGGCGCGCGGTGTCGCGTCCGTGCCCGGTGTACGCGTCGACAGCGCGCCCGGCAGCGGCGACGACCGCATCGTGGAGGTGGCCGCCGAGGCGGCGGACCGCCCCTGCGTGGTGGTCACGGCCGACCGGGAACTGCGCCGCAGGGTCGCGGAGTCGGGGGCGGAGTGCGTGGGGCCGCGCACGGTACGTCCGTAGCGCACGGCATGCCTGCGGGCCGCCCCCGCCCGCCGCCGCCTAGGGGCGCGAGGAACTGCGCGCGCAACCCACCACCACCCGCAGCCGCCACACAACCGCCCCAGGCACACGCACCTGCCACACCCGCGCCCTTGGCCGGTGCGGGCCGGTCGTGGGCTGAGCGCGCAGTTCCCCGCGCCCCTGACGGAAGCTGCTGCCACTCGGCGCGAAAGGGTGTGCCTCACCGCGTCTCCCCGCCCACCCGCGCGTACACC
>RBWT01000164.1 GCA_004010275.1 Streptomyces huasconensis | reverse complement strand
TGCCGACGAGGACGGCGACGGCCAGGCGCCTTCGGGCCGCCACGCCGCACAAGCGCCCTCCGCCGCAGGAGCAGGCCGGGCGAGGCGGGCTGATGCCGCGGACAGGGGCTCTGTCACGGCCCCGGGGTCCACTCCCGCCGACGAGACGGCGACC
The DNA here is from genome assembly GCA_004010275.1 of Streptomyces huasconensis. Classification (GTDB taxonomy): domain Bacteria; phylum Actinomycetota; class Actinomycetes; order Streptomycetales; family Streptomycetaceae; genus Streptomyces; species Streptomyces huasconensis. The sequence continues at coordinate 17,005 of RBWT01000164.1, read as the reverse complement.
ACGGGCCGCCGCGCCGCACGAGCACCGTCCGCCACAGAAGCAGGCCCGGGCTCCGACGGCCGGCCACGGCGCCCCCGCTCCCCCGCCGTCACCGGCCCCGCCACTTCGGGGGTCGCTTCTCCGTGAAGGAGGCGTGGAACTCGGCGTAGTCCTCGCCGTTCATCAGGAGTGCCTGGGTCGCCGCGTCCAGCTCCACGGACGCGGCCAGGGGCATGTCCAGCTCGGCGGTGAGCAGTGCCTTCGTCTGGGCGTGGGCGAGGGCCGGCCGTCGGCGAGGCGGCGGGCCAGGGTCCGGGCGGACTCCGGGGCCTTGCCTTCGTCGTCAGCTCGCTGATCAGGCCGATCCGCTCGGCCTCGGGGGGCGCGGACCGCGTCGCCGAGCATCAGCAGCCGCGTGGCGTGGGCCGAGGCCGACGACGCGGGGGCAGGAGGTAGGCGGGCGCCCATGTCGCCGCGGAGAGGCCGACGCGGGTGAAGAGGAAGGAGAAGCGCGCGCTCGGGTCCGCGACGCGGAAGTCCGCGGCGAGGGCGAGCACCGCGCCGGCGCCCGCGGCGACCCCGTGCACGGCGGCGATCACCGGGAAGGGGCACTCCCTGATGGCCCGCACGACCTGGCCCGTCATGCGGTTGAAGTCGAGGAGCTGGGCGGTGTCCATGGCGAGGGTCGCGCCGATGATCTCGTCGACGTCGCCGCCCGAGCAGAAGCCGCGCCCCTCGCCGCCGAGCACGAGGGCCCGCACGGACCTGTCCCGGGACAGCTCGGCGAGGAGGTCGCGCAGGTCGGCGTAGGCGCCGAAGGTGAGGGCGTTGAGCTTGTCGGGGCGGGCGAGGGTGACCGTGGCGACCCCGTCGTCGACGGTGAGGCGCAGATGCCGCCACTCGGGGGTGGGGGAAGCGGAGCCGGTGAAGGGACTCATCAGGTGCGGCCTCCTCGGCCTGCGGGCTGAGTTCGCGGGGTGCGCTGAGTTCGCTGAGTTCGCTCCACCGAAGTTATCACTGGTATGTGACTGTCGTCATGAGTACGCGATATGGGCGTGATCCGGCCTCCGGGAGCGGGCAGGCCATACGTCCTCCGCATGCCCGACCGTCACCCCTGTCGACATAGCGCTTAGGATTCGTACGGTTGAAAGCAGGACCGCCTGCTGCCCTGAACGGACCCGCCTTGCACGAGCCCCCCTCCCCCGCCTCCTGGCGCATCGCGCTGCCGCACACGTCGGCAGCCGTGCCCGTCGCGCGCGCCCTGGTCCGTACCGCGCTCACCGACATCGAGGCGTCCCCCGACACGGACACCGCCGAACTGCTCACCGCGGAGCTGGTCGCCAACGCCGTCGAGCACACCGTGGGGCAGGAACCCATAGAGCTGGTGATCGAGCTGCTGCCGACCGGCTGCCAGGTCGAGGTGCACGACTCCGGCCCGCTGCCGCCGGGCGACCTCACCGCCCCCGAACCGCCCGGCGAACCGGACCCCTGGCAGGAGCACGGCCGTGGCCTGCTCCTGATCCGCACCCTCAGCTCGTCCTGCGGTCACCGCCCCACCGCGTCCGGCAAGGCGGTGTGGTTCACGCTCCCGACGCGCCCCCAGGGGAGCCGTCCCAGCCGTCCCTAGAGGAGCCGTCCCTAGAGGAGCCGTCCCTAGAGGAGCCGTCCCCAGGGGAGCCACCCCTAGGGGAACCGAACCGTCCCCAGGACAGCCGTCCCTACATTCCCGGCACCGGGTCCCGCGTCACCGGGCAGCTCATGCACCGCGGCCCGCCCCGGCCGCGCCCCAGCTCGCTGCCGAGGATCTCGATGACCTCGATGCCCTGCTTGCGCAAGTACGTGTTGGTCGTCGCGTTCCGCTCGTACGCCACCACGACGCCCGGCTCGACCGCGAGGACGTTGCAGCCGTCGTCCCACTGCTCCCGCTCGGCCGCGTGCACGTCCTGGGTGGCGGTGAGCACCCGGATGGCGTCCAGTCCGAGGGCGGCGGCGATCGCGCGGTGCATGTTCTCCGGCGGGTGGTCGGTGACCTTCAACTCCCGGTCGCCGACGCCCGGTTCGATGGTGTAGGAGCGGAGCATGCCGAGGCCCGCGTACTGCGTGAAGGTGTCGCCGTCGACCATCGTCATGACCGTGTCGAGATGCATGAACGCGCGCCGCTTCGGCATGTCGAGCGCCACGATGGTCTGCGCGGAGCCCGCCGCGAAGAGCTTGTGCGCGAGCATCTCGACGGCCTGCGGCGTGGTGCGCTCGCTCATGCCGATGAGCACCGCGCCCTTGCCGATGACCAGGACGTCGCCGCCCTCGATGGTCGAGGGGTAGTCCGCCTGGCCCTGTGACCAGACGTTGAAGTGCTCGCCGCGGAAGAGCGGGTGGTACCGGTAGATGGCCTCGAAGTGCACGGTCTCGCGCTGCCGGGCGGGCCAGCGCATCGCGTTGATGGAGACGCCGTCGTAGATCCACGCCGATGTGTCGCGGGTGAAGAGGTGGTTGGGCAGCGGGCGGAGCAGGAAGTCGTCGAGGTCCATGCAGTGGAAGCGCACGGAGGTCGGCTCGGGGTGGGCCTCCAGGAACTCCCGCTTGGTCATGCCGCCCACCAGCGCCTCGGCCAGCTCCACCGACGGCATCGTCTCGAAGGCGACCCGCAGGTGGTCGGTGGCGAGGGGGCCGTACTCCTTCTCGTCGAAGACGCGGTCCAGGACGAGCAGGCGCGCCTCCGGTACGTCCAGGGTCTCTTTCAGCAGGTCGCCGAAGAGGTGCACCGCCACGCCCCGGTCGCGCAGCACGTCCGCGAAGCCGTCGTGCTCCTGGCGGGCCCTGCGCACCCACAGGACGTCGTCGAAGAGCAGGGCGTCCTTGTTGCTCGGAGTCAGCCGCTTGAGCTCCAGATCGGGGCGGTGCAGTATGACGCGGCGCAGCCGCCCGGCCTCGGAGTCGACATGGAATCCCATGGGTCCATCTTTCCCCGGCCGGGCGGCCCGCGCGCGGTCAACACGGCAACATCATCTGATGCCGCCTCAGTCCGCCGGCGTCCGGCGGCTCAGAGCCGCGGGTCCACCGGCTCCGACTCCAGGGCGAGCACCGCGAACACCGCCTCGTGGACGCGCCACAGCGGCTCACCGCCCGCCAGCCGGTCCAGCGCCTCCAGGCCGAGCGCGTACTCGCGCAGGGCGAGCGAACGCTTGTGGCCGAGGGTGCGGCCGCGCAGCTTCTCCAGGTTCTCCGGCCGCGTGTACTCCGGGCCGTAGATGATCCGCAGGTACTCGCGGCCCCGGCACTTGACGCCGGGCTGCACCAGCCGCCCCTGTCCGTTCGTGGCCAGGGCCTCGACCGGCTTGACGACCATGCCCTCGCCGCCGCGTCCGGTCATCTCCAGCCACCAGTCGACGCCCGCCCGCACCGACGCCTCGTCGCCGGTGTCGACGTAGAGGCGGCGGGTGGTCTGGAGGAGGTCGGAGCCCTGACCGCCGTCGTGCTCCACCATGCGGTCGATCAGGGCCAGTTGCCGGTCGTGCGGGAGCCCGGCGAGGCTGCGGCCCTGGACGGCCAGGATCTGGAACGGCGCGAGGCGCACACCCTCCAGGCCGTCGGTCGGCCAGCAGTAGCGGCGGTACGCGTCGGTGAACGCGGCGGCGTCCGCGGCCCGTTCCCGCTGCCGCGCGAGCAGCGCGCCCGCGTCGACGCCGCGTGCCGTCGCGGCCTCCAGGGCGGCGAGCGCGCCGGGGAAGGCGGCCCCAGCGGCGGCGCCCACGGCCGCGTACTGCGTGCGGAGCAGGCCGGACGCCTTCAGCGACCACGGCATCAGCTCGGCGTCGAGCAGCAGCCAGTCCGTCTCCAGCTCCTCCCACAGGCCCGCCTCGGAGACGGCGGCGCGGACGCGGCCGAGCAGCTCCTCCGTGACGGACGGGTCGGCGAAGAACGGGCGGCCCGTGCGGGTGTAGAGGGAGCCGCTCGGACCGTCCACGCCGAAGCGCTCCCGGGCCACGTCCGCGTCACGGCAGACCAGGGCGACCGCGCGCGAGCCCATGTGCTTCTCCTCGCACACGACACGGCCGACACCGTCCTGCGCGTACGAGGCGAAGGCCTCGGCCGGGTGTTCCAGGTAGCCCTCCCGCCGTGACGTGGCGGTGGGCGCCATCGTCGGCGGCAGGTACGGCAGCAGGCGCGGGTCGGTCGCGAAGCGGCTCATGACTTCGAGGGCCGCCGCCGCGTTCTCCTCGCGCACGGCGACGCGGCCGGCGTGCCGGGTCTCCACCGCGCGGCGGCCGTGCACGTCGGTCAGGTCGAGGGGGCGTCCGTCGTGGCCGCCGGGTGCCTCGCTGCGCAGCGGCTTGGCGGGCTCGTACCAGACCCGCTCCGCGGGGACGTCGACCAGCTCGCGCTCCGGCCAGCGCAGTGCGGTCAGCCTGCCGCCGAAGACGGCGCCGGTGTCCAAGCAGATGGTGTTGTTCAGCCAGGTCGCGGTGGGTACCGGAGTGTGGCCGTAGACGACGGCGGCTTTGCCGCGGTACTCCTCCGCCCACGGGTAGCGCACCGGCAGCCCGAACTCGTCGGTCTCGCCGGTGGTGTCGCCGTACAGGGCGTGCGAGCGCACCCGCCCCGACGTGCGCCCGTGGTACTTCTCGGGCAGGCCGGCGTGGCAGACGACGAGCTTGCCGCCGTCGAGGACGTAGTGGGACACGAGTCCGTCCACGAACTCCCGCACCTGTGCCCGGAATTCCTTGCTCTCCGCCGCCAGCTGCTCGACGGTCTCGGCCAGGCCGTGGGTGTGCTGGACGCTGCGGCCCTTGAGGTGGCGGCCGAGCTTGTTCTCGTGGTTGCCGGGCACGCAGAGGGCCGTTCCGGAGCCGACCATGGACATCACGCGGCGCAGCACTCCGGGGGTGTCGGGGCCGCGGTCGACGAGGTCGCCGACGAAGACGGCGGTACGCCCTTCGGGGTGCGTGCCGTCGACGTAACCGAGCTTGGTGAGCAGGGTCTCCAGCTCGGAGGCGCAGCCGTGGACGTCGCCGATGATGTCGAAGGGGCCGGTGAGGTGGGAGAGGTCGTTGTAGCGCTTCTCGGTGACGAGGCGGGCGCCGTCGATCTCCTCGACGCCGCGCAGGACGTGCACCTTGCGGAAGCCCTCACGCTCCAAGTGCCGCAGGGAGCGGCGTAGTTCGCGCTGGTGGCGCTGGATGACGCGGCGCGGCAGGCCGGCCCGGTCCGCGCGCGTGGCGTTGCGCGCGGCACAGACGTCCTCGGGCACGTCGAGCACGATGGCGATGGGCAGCACGTCGTACTGTCTGGCCAGCTCGATCAGCCGCTTACGGCTGTCGCTCTGCACGTTGGTGGCGTCGACGACGGTGCGGCGGCCCGCGGCCAGCCGCTTGCCCGCGATGTAGTACAGGACGTCGAAGGCGTCGCCGCTGGCGCTCTGGTCGTTCTCGTCGTCGGCGACGAGCCCCCGGCAGAAGTCGCTGCCGATGACCTCGGTGGGCTTGAAGTGGCGCCGGGCGAAGGTGGACTTGCCGGAGCCGGTGGCGCCGACCAGGACGACGAGGGAGAGGTCGGTGACGGGGAGCACGCGGCCCGTGACGTCGGCAGTAGGGGTGCCGGCGCCGTCATAGTCTTCGCTGTTGCTGTTGCTGGTCATGCTGCTCGCACCTCCTTCGCGGTTCTGTCCGCCATCACGCTCTTCTCCGTCTGGTGGAACACCGCCATCTGGGTCGGCGGTCCCACCTCGGGGTCCTCGTCCCCCACCGGCACGAACTCCACCTCGTACGCGTGCCGTTCGGCCACCCGGCGGGCCCACGCGCGGAACTCCTCGCGGGTCCACTCGAAGCGGTGGTCGCCGTGGCGCGCGTGGCCGGCCGGGAGTGTCTCCCAGCGGACGTTGTACTCGACGTTCGGCGTCGTCACCAGGACGGTGCGGGGCCGCGCCGAGCCGAACACCGCGTACTCCAGGGCGGCAGCCGCTCCATGTCGAGGTGCTCGATCACCTCGCTGAGCACCGCCGCGTCGTACCCCTTGAGCCGCTTGTCGGTGTACGCCAGCGAGCCCTGGAAGAGGGTGACGCGCTCCGCCCTGCGGTCGCCCATGCGGTCGAGCTTGAGCCGCCGCGAGGCGACGGTCAGCGCGCGCATGGAGACGTCGACCCCGACGATCTCGGTGAACCGCGCGTCCTGCAGCAGCGCCTGCACCAACTGGCCCTGGCCGCAGCCCAGATCGAGCACGCGCCCGGCACCCGCCGCGGTCAGTGCCGCGAGGATCGCCTCGCGGCGCCGCACGGCGAGCGGCACCGGCTTCTCCTCCGTGTCGCTCTCCTCGTCGACGGCGTTGTCGATCTCGGCGACGTCCGTGTCGTCCGCGTCGGCGAGCCGCGCCAGTTCGAGCCGCTCCTGCGCCTCGCGGGTCAGGGACCGGCGCCGCGACAGATAGCGGCTGGTGATGAGCTGCTGCTCCGGGTGGCCCGCGAGCCAGCCCTCACCGGCGCGCAGCAGCTTGTCGACCTCGTCCGCCGAGACCCAGTAGTGCTTGGCGTCGTCGAGGACGGGCAGCAGGACGTACAGGTGGCGCAGTGCCTCGCCGAGGGTCAGCCGCCCCTCGGGCGCGTCGAGCACGGCACGCACGTACCGCGAGTCGCCCCACTCCGGGAACCGCTCGTCCAGCGGGACCGGCGTCGCCGTCACCGTCCAGCCGAGCGGCGTGAAGAGCGCCCGCACCAGCTCGGCGCCGCCGCGCGCGGGCAGCGCGGGCACCTCGACGCGCAGCGGCAGCGGCTGCGCGGCCCGCTCGGGGCGTGCCGCGCACAGCCCGCGCATCGCGCTGGAGAACACCGCCCCGATCGCGACGCGAGCAGCGTCGACGCGGCGTAGGGCCGGTCGTTGACGTACTGCGCGAGTGCCGCGTCGGCGACGCCGCCCCGCCCCTTGCCCTTGCCGCGCCGCACGAGCGCGACGGGGTCGACCTCCAGGAGCAGCGCGGCCGTGCAGCGCTCCGCGGTGGCCTCGGGGTAGAGGACGTGCGCGGTGCCGTAGGAGGTGGAGAACGCCTGCGCCTTGCCGGGATGCTTGTGCAGCAGGAACCCGAGGTCGGTCGCGGGGCGCTCAGGGGTGCCGGTGGTGCTGATCGTCAGGAACACGGTGGATGGCCTCGAAACGGGATGAGGGCTGTGGATGCGCGCTCCGGGGCCGTGATCGCGGCCCTCTGTACGGGCTCGCCGCGGTGCGTGCGCCGCGCCGCGGCAACCCCCGTGCAACGGCGCCCGCCCCCGGTACGCCCCCTCAACGTACAGCGCGTGTCGCCCGCGCACCCGGGATTTTCCCTCGTCAGCCAGGTACGGGAGCGGCGTCCTCGGCGGGCCCTCCGGGGGGCCGCCCGGCGTGCGGGGCGATGTTTCGTGCGTGATGATCTGGACACTGGAGGCCTCAGCACCACGTACCGCATCCGTACCGCGAAGGAGTCCCCCGTGCGCGCCCTGGCACTCGTCTGCACCCTCTCCCCCTCCCCCGCGCCTTCCAGCAGTGAGCTGCTGGCGGGGCAGGTGCTGACCGAGATGGAGAAGCTGGGCGTGAGCGTGGAGTCCGTACGGATCGCCGACCACGACGTGCGCTCGGGCGTCTCGACGGATCTGGGCGAGGGCGACGCCTGGCCCGCGCTGCGCGAGAAGATGCTCGCGGCCGACATCCTGCTGGTGGCCACCCCGATCTGGCTCGGCCACCCGTCGAGCGTCTGCCAGCGCGTCCTCGAACGGCTGAACGCCGAGACGGAGACCGACGACGAGGGGCGCCCGCTGATCCACGGCAAGGTGGCGGCCGTGGCGGTCGTGGGCAACGAGGACGGCGCGCACAAGGTGAGCGCCGACGTCTTCCAGGGGCTCAACGACATCGGCTTCAGCCTCGCGCCGGGGGCCGTCACCTACTGGGTGGGCGAGGCGCAGCAGGGCACCGACTACCAGGATCTGGACGAGACGCCGGACGCCGTCGCCGACACGACCCGGGCGCTCGCGGCGAACACCGTGCACTTGGCGCGGCTGCTGCGCGACGCGCCTTTCCCTCCGCCGGCCTCGTGACGGCGGACCGCCGCTTACGTCCACGCACGTCCGCTCACGTCCACTCACGTCGGTAAACGTCCGCGTTGATCCGTCGCTCATCGTTTGTTGATCGGTTCCGATCACCCTGTGCCCGTCGATATTCGGGGGAAGACAGGGAAAGACCAGTGTCGGATACACGCATATCGGTGGCCGTACACGCCACCGACCCCCTCAGCCGCGCCGGAGTGATCAGCCATCTCCGCCACCAGCCCAGCGTCGAGCTGGTGGACCGTGCCGAGGACCCATCGCAGACACCTCGGACCGCGCCCGGTACGGCGCCCGCGCCGGAGCGCGTCGCCGTCATGCTCGTGGACCGGCTCGACGACCTCGCGGGCACCGAACTGCGCCGGCTCGCGCGCTCCGCCGAGCAGCGCGTCGTCCTCATCGCCGGCGAGCTGCGCGAACCGGAGCTGCTCACGGTCGTCGAGTGCGGCGTACGCGCCATCCTCTGGCGGCACCAGGCGACCCCGCAGGAGCTGCTGCGCGCCGTGCGCTGCGCGGCGCGCGGCGAAGGGGAGCTGCCGCCCGACCTCATCAACCGGCTCATGACCCAGCTGGGGCGGCTGCGCCTCTCGGCGCTCGACGGGCCGCCGTCCGCCGCCGGGGCCCTGGTGCCGACGCTGGGCATGGCGCCCCGCGAGGTCGACGTGGTCCGGCTGATCGCCGAGGGCCTCGACACCAAGCAGATCTCGGAGAAGCTCGCCTACTCCGAACGCACCGTCAAGAACGTCCTGCACGCGCTGATGACGCGCCTGCAGCTCCAGAACCGCGCGCATGCCGTCGCGTACGCGCTGCGGGAGGGATACATCTGATGCCGCCGATCCACCGCCTCCGCCCGGCCGGGCCGGGGGTCTCCACGTGATCCACGAAGTGGACGAAGCGCTGCGTCGGTTGTTGCGGGCCGCGCTCCCCGAAGGGTCGGGCGAGGTCGTCTTCGAGGCGCCCAACCGCGACTGGGCGGCGCGCCGCAACGCGCCGACCCTCAACTCGTACCTGTACGACATCCGCGAGGACGTGGCCCGGCGCGAGCGCGGCGCCTACGCGGAGCGCGGGCCGGACGGCGTGGTGCTGCGCAGGCGGCAGCCGCCGCGCTGGTTCCGCCTCTCGTACCTGCTCACCGCCTGGACCAACCGCCCGGAGGACGAGCACCGGCTCCTCTCGGCGGCCCTCGGCGCGCTGCTCGCGCATGAGCTGCTGCCGCCGGACCGCTGCCGGACGCGCTCGCCGCGCTCGGGGTGCCGCTGCCGCTCGGCGTGGCGGTGCCGCCGCCCGAGTCCCGGTCCATCGCGGACATCTGGTCGGCGCTCGGCGGTGAGCTGAAGCCGTCCCTTGACGTGGTGATCACGGTGCCGTTCCCGGTCTCCCCGGTGTACGACGTGGCGCCGCCGGTCACCGAGGGCGCCGTCGTGTCCGTACGCGGCATCAACGGCGAGCCGGGCGACGCGCGTCCGCGGATGCTGCGCACCAGGGCCGGTGGCGCGGCCAGGCCGGCCGAAGAGAAGGGACCCCGGTGAGCGCCGCCTCCGGCGCGCTCCTCGCGCTGCTCGACGCGTTGCGCGGGCGCGTGGCGGAGCTGGTCGAGCGGCGCGGCTCCGGCGACCCGACGGCGGCCGACCCGCTGCGCGGCCTGTACGTGACGCAGGAGCACGCGCACCGGCTGGCCACGGCTGCCCCGCAACCGGCCGCGGGCCTCATGGGTTCTGGCGAACTCGGCGGATCGCTGGGCGAGTTGGCCGGGCCGTTCGGGCTGTCCCCCCTTGATCAGCGCATCCTGCTGGCCGCCTGCGCACCGGACGTCGACCGCCGCTTCGAGCCGCTGTACGGGTATCTCAACGACGACGTGGGGCGGCGCCGGGCCACGGTCGCGCTCGCCCTCGACCTCGCGGGCACCGCCCCGCACGATCCGGCCGCCCGCGCCCGCTTCCACCCCCTCGCGCCGCTGCGCGCCGGGGGCCGCTTCGCGCTGGAGGACGAGGACCGGCCGCTGCCGGGGCGGGCGCTGCGCGTACCCGAGCGGGTGGTGGCGCGGCTCCTCGGCGACGACGCGCTCCTCGACACGGAACTGGTGGGCCGGGGTGTCGAGTTGCTGCCCCCGGCGGCACGCGATGTCTCCGCGCCGGGTGATCCGCTCGCCACGCGCCTCGCGGGCCTCGCCGCCGACCGTGCGCTCCTCGTCCACCTGCGGGAGCACCGGGACGGCTCGCCGGAGCCGGGTGGCGGACGCGCTGCGGGCCACCGGGCTGCCCGTGCTGCGCCACCGGCCGACAGCCGGGCCGGGGGACGACACCGGCCGGACCGCCCTCGCCCTGCTGCGTGAGGCGCGGTTGCGCGGGGCCGCTGATCGTCGTGGACCCGCTGCCCGACGAACCGGCGCCCCTGGTGCGGTCCCTGGCGACCGGGGACGTGACGGTGGTGTTCGTCGGGAGCGAGCCGTACGACCCCGGGTGGGCGCCGGACGCGGGACTGCTCGCGCTGGACGCGCCGCCGCCCGGCGGGATCGACGCGGCGGCGGTGTGGCGCACGGAGCTGGCCCGGCACGCGGGCACGGGCCCGGGCGGGCCGGACCTCCGCTTCGACCTGGCCGAGGCCGTCGCGCCCTACCGGCTCGGCGCCGCGCAGATCCGCCGGGCGGCCCGCGCCGCCGCGAACCTCGCCGCGTTCGACGGCACCGCGCCGACCGCCGCGCACGTCCAGAGCAGCGCCCGGCTCCAGTCCGCGCCGCTCCTGGACAAGCACGCCCGGCGCGTCCGGCCCCAGGTCGGGTTCGCCGACCTCGTGCTGCCGGACGAGCCGCTCGCCCTGCTGCGTGAGCTGGCGCAGCGCGCCCGGCACCGCGACAAGGTGCTCGGCGAGTGGCGGTTGCGCACCGGGGGCGGCCGCGGCCGCGGCGTCGTCGCGCTGTTCGCCGGGGACTCCGGCACCGGCAAGACGCTGTCGGCGGAGGTGGTGGCCGGTGAACTCGGTCTCGACCTCTACGTGGTGGACCTGTCGGCGGTGGTCGACAAGTACATCGGCGAGACGGAGAAGAACCTGGAGCGCATCTTCGCCGAGGCGGACCGTACGGACGCCGTGCTGCTCTTCGACGAGGCCGACGCCGTCTTCGGCAAGCGTTCGGAGGTCAAGAGCTCCCACGACCGGTACGCCAACCTGGAGAGCGCCTATCTCCTCCAGCGCCTGGAGGCGTTCGACGGCATCGCGGTGCTGACCACCAATCTGCGCTCCAACATCGACGACGCGTTCACCCGGCGCCTGGACCTCGTGGTCGACTTCCCGTTCCCGGATGTCGACCAGCGCGTCACGCTGTGGCGGACCTGCCTGTCCGGCACCCCCTGCGCGCCCGACCTGGAGGCCGAACTCACCCGCTGCGCCAAGGAGTTCGAACTCGCCGGCGGCGGCATCCGGTCGGCCGCGGTGACGGCCGCCTATCTGGCGGCGGGGCGCGGCGGGCCGGTCTCGGGCGCGGATGTGCGGGCCGGGGCGCGGCGCGAGTACCGCAAGTTGGGCCGCCTGGAGCCGGGCGGGTCGCTGCCCTGGCAGTGAGCGGCACAGAGGACGGCAGGGGCCCGCTCCGGTCCGGCTACTGCTCCGGCCAGTCGGAGATCGTCCACCCCATGCTCTTGTTGTTGTCGTCGCACTGCCAGGTGACCGCGCTCAGGTCGTTCTGCATGTCGACGAGGCACTCTCCCGAGCCGACGGCGACGATCCGCGTCAGCCCGTCCGGGCGCTTCTCCAGCTTCCACTTCTGGTTGTCGCCGAGCCGACCGGACTTGATGTTCCCCGGCTCGGCGTGGAGGATCTGGGCGATGTTGGTGTTCGCCTTCTGCTCCAGGACGGTGCCGGGGGCGTGGGCGGGCTCCAGGCCGTAGGTGTCCGACTCCGGGTAGTGGTGCAGAATCCAGTTCTGGTTCTCGCCGAACTCGTCCGTGAGGGACGGGTTCTGGCCCACGTAGGTGCCGTCCTCCTGCTTGCCTTCCTTGACCTCCAGGTACCAGCCGCCGCCCTCGGCGCTGCGGATGGTGTGCGTCGTGGGGCCCTCGGGCTCGTCGGCCTTCTCCTCGCCGCCGCCGCCCGGCTCCGACTTCGGCGGCTCCTCCTTGCCCGCGTCGGGCGGGGGCGCGGGCTTCTCCTTCTTCTCCTCGCTGGGTTCCGGCTTGGGGCTCGGCGCCTTCTTCATCTTGTCGCCCTGCGGGAGCTGCTGCTGTTTGCCGGGCAGCTCCCTGGCCTGGGAGGTCATGGCCGGCTTGTGCTGGAACCACATCACGGCCGCCGCGACGGCCAGCGCGACCAGGACCGAGAGCACCGCCATCGCCCAGCGCGGGATCACCGACGGCTGTACGTACGTACCGCGCAGCTCCACGGGCTCGGGCACCCCGGCCCGCAGCACCGAGACGGTGAACGGGTGCTTGCTGGTGCCGCCGACCCAGCTCACCGCGCCCGGCTTCAGCCGCAGGTCGGCGAAGCCGGCGCGGCCGGGTGCGACCTGGACGGAGCCCGGCTCGGACTCGACCTCCAGCTCCTCGCCGTTCTCCCGGCCGGAGAAGGAGGCGGTCAGCTGCTGGTTGCCGAGGTTGTCGACGGCCACGGCGGCCCGTGCGCTGAACCGGCCGCGTACGACCAACGGCAGGAGTTCGGTGCGCAGTTCGGCGAAGGGGCCGACGGTGACCTGGCCCTCCACCACGTCCGCGGTCCGCGGCGCCTCGCGCGGCACCACCCGCACGCCGACCGGCGTCGGCCCCGCCACCGCGTCCGACGTGCGGGGCTGCGCGATCTCGACCTCGGCCGTGGCCTCCGCCCCCGGGTACAGCCGCAGGACGTCGGGCTGTACGCGGGCCCAGCCGGCCGCGGTCCCGACCACCTGGAGGCGGTACTCCTCGACGGTGTCACCCGTGTTGCGCACCCGTACCCGCATCTTCGCGGTGGAGCCGGGCTCCACCGTCGTCGCGGTCGGTTCCAATGCTGTCCACATGTCGCTCATCGCCCTACCACGCCGGGATTCTTCACGCTTCCGCCGACCATCGCCCGAAGGGTCGCGCTGTCCGCGACGCCGGTCCTGGGGAGGCCCACCGCCCCCTGGTACTCCCTGATGTGGGCGGCGGTGTTGCCGCTGTACCTGGCCGTGGTCGGCGCGGAGCGGCCGTTCGCGAAGTAGGCGACGCCGTGCTCGGCGTAGGCCCGGTCGCGGTTCAGGTCGTCGTCGCTGATGCCGGCCTGGGAGGCCCACCAGAAGGCCGCCTGCAACTGCACGACCTCCCAGGTGTCCGCCCCGGAGCGGACGTCGTCGGGGCGGATGCCCTGGGCCCACAGGGAGGTCAGGGTGGCCCGGCCGAGCGTGCCCTTGTCGTCGGTGGCGAAGATCTGGGCGGTGTTGTTGCCGCTGTTCTCGCCGGTACGGACCACGGCTTCCTGGTAACAGATCAGCGAGGCCTCGGTGTTGGCGTCGATGACGCCGGGCGTCACGCGGCCGGTCAGCGTGCACGGGTTCTTCGAGCCGAGGGCGGCGAGGCGGTGCTGGGCGTACTCGACGACGACGTCCGCCTTGTAGCCGCGCTTCCAGGGCGGTCCCGCCTTGGTGCCGCCGCCCGCGCGGGGGGCTCGCGGCTTGTCGGCCTGTTCCGCGCCGCTCCCGCTTCCCCCGCCGCCACCGCCACCATCGGAGGAGTCGCCGGAGGAGCCGCCGGAGCCGCCCTTGTCCCCGCCGCCGGGCAGCTCGGCGCCACCACCACCGCCGCCACCGCCTCCGCCAGCACGTCGTCGTTGATCTTCTTGTCCTTCGGGGGCCCGGGGCGTCCACGAGCTTCTTCTTCTCGCCGCCCTGTACGACCGCGTCCGGGGCCGGGGCGGCCTGGTTCTCGCGGGCGGAGCCGGTCAGCTTGGGGGCGAAGGAGAACCAGAGCACCACGAACGCGATGGCGAGGGCGGCGAGGACGCTGCCGAAGGCGAGGAGCCACCGGGGCAGGACCGAGCGCTGGTCGAAGCTGCCGGGCAGCTCGTGGGCGGTGTCGTCACCGGAGCGGCGTACGGAGACGGTGAGCGGGTGCGCCTGCGCCCCGCCGGTCCACAGCACCTGCTGCGGACGGACCGTCATCTTGACGAACGCGGCCCGACCGGGCGCCACTTGGACGGCGGCGGGCAGGATCTCGAACGTCAGCCGGTCGGCGTCGGCGCGGGCGGTCAGGGACGCGGTGAGCGGGGTGTTGCCGAGGTTGTCCACGGCGACGGAGGCCCGGCCGCGGAAGCGTCCGACGAGGGTGGGCGGCAGCAGCTCGGCCCGGATCTCGGAGAACGGCGTGTCGGTGACCTGGCCCTCGCCGACATCGCGGGCCTGCGGGTTCTCCCGGGGCTCCACGCGGATGCCGAACGGCGTCGGGCCCGCCGCCGCGTCCGGTGAGCGGGGCGGCGCGAAGGAGATCTCGGCGGTGCCCTCGCTGCCCGGGTAGAGCCGCAGGACCTCCGGTTCGACGCGGGACCAGCCCGCCGGGGCGCCGACCACCCCGAGCCGGTACTCCTCGACCGTGTCTCCCGTATTGCGTACGCGAAGCCGTACGGTTGCTCGGCCACCGGGGTCAACGGTCACCGCGGCCGGGTCAAGGGAGTTCCACCACGTCATACGGGCACGGTAGAGCCCGCCACGGGGTCCCTCCTTGTACGAAAGGGCCACGTCAGGGGCAGCCCGTACTGCCCTCCCGTACGGGCCGGCGGGCCGTGCGCCGCGCCGTCCGGCGGCGGCTCAGCCGTGAGCCGGCAGGAGGGGCCGGGGCGCGCCGGTCCGCGCCTTCCACTGGGCGCAGCTGCTCGGCGATCTCGGCGGCCACCATGGCGCCGCGCCGGTCCATGACGCGGTGGGCGATGAGCAGGGCGCCCCTGGCCCGGTCGAGGTCGCCGAGGGCGAGGTGTGCCCGGCCCCGCGCGGCCATCGCCAGGGGCGTGGCAGAACGCTCGCCCAGCTCGCCCTCGGCGGCCAGGGCCGCGTCCGCGCACTCCATGGCCTTGCCGGGGCTGCCCAGCTCCAGTTCGCAGGCGGCGAGGCGGGCCCAGCACAGCGCCTCCCAGCGGGGGTCGCACGCGCGGGCGTGCAGGCGCCGCGCTCGCGCAGCCGGTCGGCGGCCTCGGCGGCGCGGCCCGCGGCCAGCAGGGCGCAGCCCGCCTGGTAGAGGACGTGGGCGAGGGTGGAGGTGCCGCCCGACTGCCGCGCCTGGCGCACCGCTTCGGTCAGCGCGGTGTCGGCTTCCGCGCACCGCCCGAGGCTGACGTGCACCCGTGCCATGTGGGAGAGGACGCGGACGCGGTCGCTGTGCCCGCCGAGCGCCCCGAACCGGGCGTAGGCGAGCCGCAGTTGTTCCAGGGCCGCTTCGGGTCGGCCGGTGCCCATGAGGACGATGCCCAGTTCGTGGCTGCCCTCGGCGCCGACCAGCGGGTCGCCCGCCGCCGTCGGCCAGGCGCAGGCTCTCGCGCAGGCCCGCTCGGCGCGGCCGTAGGTCTCGGTGCCGTAGTGCGGGGCGCCGAGGAGCCGCAGGGCGCGGGCCGCGGCGAGGTCGTCGCCGTGGCGGCGCGCGGTCTCCAGGGCGAGTTCGGCGAGCGGTTCCAGGTCGCGGTGGCGGGCGGTGCCGACCAGCAGGTGGGACCAGGCGGCCGAGCAGGTCGACGGTGGGGCGCAGGCCGCTGGGTGCGCCGCCGTCGTCGTCCGCCGTGTCGGGGATGTGCCGCAGGGCGTTCTCGGCGGCGGCGTACAGGCGGGTGTGGGCGACGACCAGCCAGTCGCGGGCGGCGGCCTCGTCCGGCAGGTCCTTGCCCGGGGATGCGGGCCGGTGCAGCAGGGCGGGCAGCACGCTGTGCGGCTTCAGGTGGCGGACGGCGGTGACGACGGTGGCGAGGACGTAGTCGAGGAAGCGGAGGCGGGCGTCGGCGCGCTCGCGGGGGCTCTCCCGGTGTTCGCACCGGCGGCGCGCGAAGAGCCGTACGAGGTCGTGGAAGCGGTAGCGGTCCTCGCCGTGCAGCTCCATGAGGCCGGCGTCGACGAGGCGTTCCACCGCCGCCTCGGCCTCCTCGTCGGGCAGGTCGAGCAGGGCGCCCGCGGCGCCCCGGCAGAAGGAGGGCATGTAGCAGAGCGACACCATGCGGAAGGCGCGGGCGAGGTCCGCGTCGAGCGCTTCGTAGCCGAGCCGGAAGGTGGCCTCGACGCCGAGGTCGTCGACCCGCAGCTCGTCCAGCCGGCGGTGCTCGTCGCGCAGCCGGGCGGCGAGGTCGGCGACGGCGCGGCCGGCCGGGCGGCCAGGCGGGCGGCGGCGATGCGGACGGCGAGCGGGAGTCCGCCGCAAGTGGCGACCAGTTCGCGGGCGGCGGCCGGTTCGGCGGCCACGCGGTCGGCGCCGATCGGGGGCGGCGAGCAGGCCGAGCGCCTTCCCGCTCGTCCATCGTCTCGACGTCGACGAGGCGGGCGCCGGGCAGGGTGATGGTCCGCGAGCGGCTGGTGACGAGGACCGCGCAGCCGGGGGTGCCGGGCAGTAGGGGCCGTACCTGCGCGGTGTCGCGGACGTTGTCGAGGAGGACGAGCACGCGGCGCCCGGCCAGCAGCGATCGGTACAGCGCGGTCTGCTGGTCGAGGCCGTCGGGTACGGCGCTCTCGGCCACGCCGAGGGCGCGCAGGAAGCCGGTGAGCGCGCTGCCGCTGTCCACGCCCGGCGCGGGGTCGGCGCCGCGGAGGTCCACGTACAGCTGGCCGTCGGGGAAGTCGTCGCGTAAGGCGTGGGCGACGTGCACCGCGAGCGCGGTCTTGCCGACGCCGCCGAGCCCGGTGAGCGTGGCGACGGCCATCGCGCTTCCGGTGACGGCCCCGCGCAACGTCTCCGTCAGCAGGGCAACTTCGGTCTCGCGTCCGCGAGGTCGAGCACGGCAGAGGGGAGTTGCGCGGGAGCGTGCACGGCGGAGGCCGGTGGGGCGGGGAGTGGCGCGGGG
>RBWT01000163.1 GCA_004010275.1 Streptomyces huasconensis | reverse complement strand
GTCACGCGGCAGTTGTCCTGCCCGCCTGACGGGGCGGGGGCACGTCAGTCGTCTCGCCCCCTGACGGCGCGAGGTCACGCGGCAGTTGTCACACCCCCTGACGGGGCGAGGTCACGTCAGTCGTCTCGCCCCCTCGCCGGGGCTGGCGTGCAGTCACGTCAGTCGTCTCGCCCCCTCGCCGGGCTGGCGTGTAGTCACGTCAGTTCGGGGACGTCTGTTGTTTCGTCTCGTGGGGCAGGATTCGTATTCACTGCTCACTTCGGTCCCACCGTCCCGGAGGAAGACATGGCCCTCACCACCCGTCGCAGAGCCCTGACCACCCTCGGTACCGCCCTCGGCGGCGGCGTCGAGATACCCGGGCAGGCGGATGCGGTCGGGCGCGGGCGCCGCCCGTGGCCCCGGTCCCTTGTCCGTGCCCACGCGCACAACGACTATGAGCACCCCAGGCCCCTCCTCGACGCCCTCGACCACCGTTTCGGCAGCGTCGAGGCCGACATCGACCTCGTCGACGGGCAACTCCTCGTCGCGCACGACCCCGAGGACCTCGACCCCGCCCGCACCCTCGAAACCCTCTACCTCGACCCGCTGGCCGCCCGCGTCCGCGCCCACCACGGCTCCGTGTACCGGGGGCATCACCGCATCCCCTTCCAGTTGCTGATCGACATCAAGACCGAGGGCGCCGCCACGTACGCCGAACTCCACCGCCATCTGCGGCCCTACCGCCACCTGTTCACCTCGTACGCCCACGGCAAGGTCCGCCGCTCCGCGGTCACGGCCGTCGTCTCCGGTCACCGCGCGGCCCGCGCCCCGATGGAGGCGCAACGGGTCCGGTACGCCTTCTACGACGGCCGCCTCGCCGACCTCGGGACCCCGGCGCCCGCCTCCCTCATCCCCCTGATCAGCGACAACTGGTCGCTCAACTTCACCTGGCAGGGCGCGGGACTACCGCGCGCCGAGCGCGAGAAGCTGCGTGGCATCGTCTCCGCCGCCCACGCGCGTGGGCAGCGCGTCCGCTTCTGGGCGACGCCCGACCTGCCGGGCCCGCGGCGCGACGCGGTCTGGGCGGAACTGCTCGCCGCCGGCGTCGATCACCTCAACACCGACGACCTCGCGGGGCTCGAAGCCTTCCTCGACGCGCACGGCCGCTGACCCCGGCGAGCAACGCCCGGACAAGCAGCACCCGTTCGGAGCACAGGTCAGAGGCCCGGACGCACCCTCCGCTACGCGACACTGACGGCCGAGAGCCGCGGCGTCGCGTGGCGGAGGAGGTTCCATGGCTGTCTCGATCTCTGTGGTGCTGTTGCTGTTCATCCTGGCGGTGGTCTTTCTGCGCAACGGCGCGCTGAAGATCTCCCACGCCATCGTCTGTGCCCTGCTCGGGTTCTACCTCGCCGGCTCCAGCATGGCGCCGACCATCCATGACGGCCTCACGGCCACCGCCCACATCGTCAGCGGGCTCCAGCCGTGAGCGTTCTTTGCGGCTCCATGAACAACCGACCACTTCCATGAACAACTGACGCTCCCTCATGGACACTTCAAGGCAGTGGTCCTAGCTTCGGCGCATGCCACGCATGTCCCGCGTCATCCCGCGCAGTGTCCTCGCCCTGGCCGTGACGGCGACCGCCGTCGCGGCCACCCTTGTCGCCCCCGGCCCCGCCCGCGCCGACGACATCCCCAAGGCGCCGGGGCACTCGCTCGTCAAGAGTTACGAGGGGGCGCCCGCCACCGCCCGGCCGCTGCCCGGCACCCCGCCGCCCCAGCACCCCCACCTCGCCGCCAACGGCCGCAGCGGCATGCACGCCGACGCGGCGGGCAGCGGCACGTAGCCCCTGGAGCGGCCCGCTCGGGAAGCGGCCCGACGTCGACAGCGAGAGGATGGCGGCCCTCGGCGGCGAGTGCGCGACCGTCACCTTCGACCGCGACGGACGGATCGTCACCGTCTGCGGCACCTTCACCGGCTTCCTGGTCAAGCTGCTCGACCCCAGGACGCTCGACACGCTCGCCGAGTACAAGCTCCCGCAACGGCCCTCGACCATCGAGGCCATCACCCGGCTCGACTTCTCCAAGATCTTCAAGGACACCTCGGGCGGGGCGTACTCCTACCTCGACGACAAGGACCGGCTCGTCCTCGCCGACTCCCGGCAGCACGTCATCCGGCTCGCCCACGAACGGACGGCGGACGGCGGGTGGCGCTTCGTCGTCGACAAGGACTGGGACCTGACGGCGCACGTCCCGCACGACTGCGTGACCTGGTCACATCTCTACCCGAGTGGCGAATGTGACCCGGTCACGTCCGTGATGCCGGACTGGGACGGGCGCATCTGGTGGGTGACGCGGCAGGGCCGCGTCGGCACCGTCGACCCGGGGACCGGCGCCATCCGCTCCATCCGGCTCGACGGCGAGGAGATCCAGAACTCCTTCTCCGTCGCCGAGGACGGCGTCTCCATCGTCTCCGACCACGTCCTCTACAGCTTCCGGGCCGCTCCGGACGGCACACCCCGGATCGTCTGGCGCGAGACGTACGACCGCGGCACCGGCACCAAACCCGGCTCGGTGAACCAGGGCTCGGGCACCACCCCCGACCTCTTCGGCGCCCACGACGACTACGTGGCGATCACCGACAACGCCGACGACCGCATGAACGTCCTCGTCTACTGGCGCGGCGCGGACGTGCCCGACGGCCGGCGGCTCGTCTGCGAGATCCCCGTCTTCCGCTCCGGCGCGTCCACCACCGACAACTCACTGATCACCTGGGGCGACAGCCTGATCGTCGAGAACAACTACGGCTACGAGAACATCACCTCGCTCACCCTCGGCCGCAGCGTCGTCGGCGGCGTCACCAGGATCGACGTGCGCGAGGACGGCAGCGGCTGCGACACGGCATGGGAGAGCGACGTGCGCGCCCCCTCCACCGTGCCCAAACTCTCCACCGCCAACGGCCTGCTGTACTTCTACACGAAGGAGCCCAACAGCCTCGGCATCGACGCCTGGTACCTCACCGCCGTCGACTTCCGCACCGGCGAGACCCGGTGGAAGCGGCTCGCCGGCACGGGCATCGCGTACGACAACAACTGGGCGCCCGTCACGCTCGGCCCCGACGGCACGGCGTACGTGGGTGTCTTCAACGGCCTGGTGGCGGTGCGGGACACGGAGTGAACCGCCGGGGCGCGCCGCTCACGTCCGGGAGAACACGCCGATGCCGTTGGGCACCGGGCGCTCCACCCCGCCGCTGGGGTTGTTGCGCACCGTCACGGCATCGGCGCCCGGCGCCCGCGCCACCAGCGTGGACGTGGACGAGACCAGCGTGGAGGAGCCCCCGCCGTCCAGGCTGAAACCGTCCTCGGCACCCATGCCGCGCAGCGTCCGTGCCACTTCCGCGATCGTCAGGCCCGTACGGAACTCCGGGGAGCCGTCCAGGGAGAGCAGCAGCAGGCGTCGGCGCCGTCGGCGATCCCGGCGGCCGTCCGCACCGCCGAGGTGGTGGCATCCAGGCCGGGCAGCGGCGCGCCGTCCCGCAGCACGGGGTAGCCGCCGAGCGCGAAGCGCAGCGGCATGCGGGACTCGGCGGCCACCAGGCGGTGCCTGACCCGCACACGGTCGCCCGCCGACAGCTTCCGCAGCTGCTGGGCGCCCGCCTCACGGCCGACCAGGACCGTGCTGTCGTCGGCGATCGACCGCTGCCCGGCGTGTCGGCCGAGGCCACGACACGCCCGTGCCGGACCGTCACCTCATGGGTGTCCGTACTGCACGGCGCGCCACGGCTCGTGTCCGTGCCGCACGTGGCGCGCACCCGCGAGGCGGCCCCCCAGTCGCCGGTGAAGGCGCCCACGGAGCCCACCGGGAGCGCGTACTGGTTGAGTCCGCCCAGCGGCAGCCGCGCGTCCCGGGTGCGCACCTCACCGTCGAGCGTCAGCTTGTCCAGCCGGGCCCTGCGGTCCACGCCCACCCCGAGGACGGCCTCGGTGGTGACGCCCGGCGGCATGGCGGGCCCAAAGCGCTGCCCGTCCGGTACGGCGGACTTCAGCGCGCGGCCGTTGGCGATCGCCGGGCCGACGGGCGCGCCGGTCGCTCGACGCCGGGGTGCTGGGTCTCGGTGATGTTGAAGAAGTCGCCGTTGATGCCGCCGACCGCGCCGACCCCGTCCGCGAGGGCGGAGACGGGCGAGCGCGCGGCGACCTTGCCCGGGTACAGCAGGCCGACGGTGGTGCGCGGATCGCGCAGGTCGACGTCGAGCACATGGGCGCGGGCGTGCCGCGCGAGGCCGGCACGTCGAAGTACCGGTACTGCACCCCCGGCGCGAGGCGGGTGGCCGCCGCCCGCCGGGTGTCCCCGTCGACGCCACTGGCCGGTGCCGCTCCCGTGAGAGCCGCACCGGCCAGCGTGCCGAGCGTCGAGATGAGGGCGAGGACCGTTCTGCGCCGTCTGCCGTGCCGGGTCTGCGGTGCCTGCCGTGCCTGCCGTGCCTGCCGTGCCTGCCGTGTCTGTTGTGTCTGTTGTGTCTGCAAACTGTGCCGCTTCTGCCGTGTCACAGATTCCCCCCTGGGGTCGGCCGGGCCCCAACTCTCCCAGCGGTCAACGGAGTTCACCAGGGGTCGGTGGCCAGGCACCGACCACCCGGGAACGGATCAGGAAACGTACGCCTTCCGGAGCCTCCAGCGAGAAACCGCCGCCGCGCCCGGGCACCACGTCCACGATCAGCCGGGTGTGGTGCCACGCTTCGTACTGGATCTTCGACATCCAGAAGGGTATGGGCTCGGCCACACCTGGCACGGTGAGCGACGCGAGGAGTACGTCCGAATCGCCGGTGCGGAACTCCCCGTCCGGGTAACACATCGGCGCGCTGCCGTCGCAGCAGCCACCGGACTGATGGAACATCAGCGGCCCGTGCCTGCCCCGCAGCACCCGAAGCAGGTCGGCCGCGGCGGGTGTCAGCTCCACACGGGGGAGCCCGTCAGGACCCACGTGGCTCTCGTGCCCCTCGTGCCCCTCATGGCTTTCGTGGCTCTCATGGCGGTCCATGGGGCGATGCTTCCCGTCGGCACGTTGCAACGGGGTTGCAGGACCCCGTACAACCCTTTGCGCGCATGCCGTGTCGAACAGGGCGCCGGACAAGGAACGGGCCCTTTCCGGACACCCCCGCGCCAGCCCGGCCACCTCTTTCACAGGAGCCGCTCGTGCGCAAGAACCGTTCGGCCGCCCTCGCCGCGGCCTCGTTCCTTCTGCTGACCGGGGCCGGTATCGCCGCCGCCCCCGCCGCCTTCGCCGGCACCCCTGGGGGTACGCACGCCGGCGACCGCAACAGCGACTTCAACGGCGACGGATACGAGGACGTCCTCGTCGGCGCCCCGGGCGCCACGGTCAGCGGCCACAAGGGCGCGGGGCTCGTCACGGTCCAGTACGGCTCGACCAGAGGCATCGGCACCACGAACGTCGACCGGTTCAGCCAGGCGACGGCCGGCATGGCGGGCGCCGCCGAGGCGGGCGACGCCTTCGGCAAGGCCCTCGCCACGGGTGACCTGGACGCAGACGGCTACGACGACGCGATCGTCGGCATCCCCGGCGAGGACCTCGGCGACCAGGCGGACGCCGGTGGCGTCGCGGTCCTGTGGGGCTCGAAGGACGGGCTCACCGGGGCGGCCAGCGACTGGCTCCAGACCGAGGACCCCACCAAGGGTGCCCAGTTCGGCCTCGGTCTCGCCGCAGCCCACCTCACCGGCGACACGCCGGGCGACGTGCTCGCCGTACTCGACCGCGCCGGACTGCAGCTGTTCGTGTACGACGCCTCCCCGCAGCCCGGCGAGGCCCCGCTGCGCCGCAAGGACACCCAGCGGCTCGCCGCGGCCGCCGAGCAGCGCCCCATCGAGCCGAAGTCCCTCACCACCGGCGACTACGACGACAACGGCGACGCCGACCTCGTCGTCTCCGGAGTGACCGCGGGCCCGGAGGAGCCGGGGCACGGCTGGTCCCTGCACTTCGCCGGGAGCGCCGACGCCCTTACGTACAAGGGCGAGCTGCGCGGCGGACCGGCGGCGGCCTCCGGTGACATCAACAACGACGGCTACGACGACCTGGTGACCGGTGAGCCGGCCTCGCCGGACGACGGCGGCGAGACGATGACCGGCGGCCTGGTCGGCGTGCGCTACGGCACCGCGGACGGCCTCGGCACCGAGGCCAAGTGGTGGACGCAGGGCTCCGCGGGCGTGCCCGGCAACCCCGAGCGCGGGGACGGCTGGGGCGCCGACCTGACCGTCGCGGACACCGACGGCGACGGCTACGCGGACGTGGCGATCGGCGCGCCCGGCGAGGACATCGGCACCGTCGCCGACGCGGGCGCGGTGTGGGTGCTGCGCGGCTCGGAGAACGGGATGACGGCGACCGGCGCCAAGTCGTTCGACCAGGACTCCGCGGACATCCCGGGCGTGCCCGAGAAGGGCGACAAGTGGGGTGCTCAGGTGCGGCTCACCGACCCGAACAAGGACGGCCGCTTCGGCCTCCTCGCGGCCGCGCCGGGCGAGAACGCCGGGGACGGCGTGGTGTGGGTCCTGTCGGCCGGTTCGGGCGGCGTCGTCGCGTCGGGCTCCTGGACGTACGGCGCGTCGTCGCTGGGCGCGCCGGGCACGGGCGCGGCGTTCGGCGCGGCGATCGACGAGTGAGCGGCGCCTGACCCTGCATCAGGCGTCGCCTGACCCTTCGTCCGGCCCTGCCTGACCCTTCATCCGGCCCCGCCGGGCCGGATGGCTGGACCGTGCCGTCCGGGCGCGGTCGTGAGCGGGCGTCTCCGTATCATCACGGGGAATCACGCCACGTGCTCACGACTGCGTCCGGAGGCTGAACAGGCATGACAGAGAGCCGCGTTGTCATCATCACCGGTGGCGGGACCGGCATCGGGGCCGGCACCGCGCGGCGACTGCGGGCCGAGGGCCACCGCGTGGTGGTCTCGGGCCGCCGCGCCGAACCGCTGCGCCGCGTCGCGGAGGAGACCGGGGCGCTGGCCCACCCCGCCGACACGGGCGACCGCGACGCCGACGCCGGTCTGGTCACGCGGCCGTGGCGGCGTACGGCCGCGTCGACGGGCTCGTGCTCAACGCCGGGCTCGGGCGCGGCGGTGCGGTCGGCGACCTGTCCGACGAGGACTGGGAGACGGTGCTGCGCACCAACCTCACCGGCCCCTTCCTCCTGATGCGCGCCGCCCCTCCCGCATCTGCTGGCCGCGCGCGGCTCGTCGTCGTTTCGCGTCGGTCGCCGCGCTGCGCAACGGCGTGGCGAATGCCGCGTACGCGACGTCGAAGGCGGCGCTCCTCCAGCTGTGCCGCTCGCTGGCCGTCGACTACGGCCGGGACGGGCTGCGCGCCAACACGTCTGCCCCAGCTGGGTCGCGGACCGACATGGCCGACCGGCGGATGACGCGGTTCGCCGAAGAAGCCGGACTGGGGGACCGGGGGGCCGAAGCGGCGTACGAGGAGGCGACCCGGCTGATCCCCTCCGGCCGGCCGGGCCGGCCGGAGGAGGTGGCCGAGGCGATCACCTGGCTGCTCTCGCCCGCCGCGTCATTCGTCAACGGCGCGGCGCTGACCGTGGACGGCGGGGTGACGGCCGTCGACCCGGGCACGGTCGCGTTCGACTACGGGATCGTCCCGCGCGGCTGACGGCCCTCTGCGGGGCAGCTTGGGACCGGGGCCTCAGCCGAGGCGTTCGACGCGGTTCCGGGCCGGCGGGTACGGATAGAAGGAGGTCGTGCCCACCGACCAGAGGCCGCCGTCCGTGCCGGGAATCCGCGCGAGCGCCACGGGCAGGGCCACGGAAGGCGTCTCCGGGCCCCGCTCGCTCACCCAGGCCGTGCCGTCCCAGCGCAGGTAGTGGGCGCGCTTCTGGTCCCAGAAGTCCCAGCCCGAGATCCGGTCGGGCCTGCCGTCCGCGTCGCCGACGATCGAGGTCAGCATGCCGACGCCGAACGGCCCCTTCACGCCGTTCCACTTCGTGCCGTCCCAGTGTTCGAGGCGGACCGACGGCGGCTTGTCCGCCGGTCCGCCGATCCCGTAGCCCCATCCGGTCAGCCAGATGTCGTCGTGGGCGACGGGCAGCAGGCCGGAGACCGAGGCGCGGATGCCGAGCAGGCGGGGGATCACCGTCCACGCGCCGTCCCAGCGGGCGATGACGTCGCCGAAGACCCACACCTCGCCACCGGGCGTCACATGCACGCCGCTCGGCGTGGGCGCGGCCTCGTCCGGCAGCGGCCGGCACCAGCGCCACGTCTTGTCGGCGCCGCGCAGCAGCCCCGCCCGGCCGCCGTGCCGCCCCGACGCCCAGAACCGGCCGTCCGGCCCGGCCGCCACATCCGTCACCTGCGTCCCGGCCTCCCCGCGCCCGGGAAACGAGGCCTCGCGCCAGGTCGTGCCGTCCCAGGTGAGGAGCTGGTCGTGGCCCGCGGTGTCGGTGCCGACGGCCCAGGCCGCCCCGCCCGAGGGGCTGACGGCGACGGACCGCAGGGTGGCGTAGGTCAGGTGGGACAGATCGGTCGCAGACCAGGCGGTGCCGTCCCAGCTCAGGGCGATGGCGGTGCCGTCACTGGTGCTGTCGAGGCCCTGGGTGCCGACGGCCCAGGCCAGATCCAGGTCGTGCGCGGCCACGACCGTAAAGGCGCGAGGCCGGTTGCCCGCCTGGGGCGGGGACTTCCCGCCAGGACGCGGCGGCCGACGCGGGGCGCGGCGCGGCCGCGGCCGTGCCGGCCAGGGCGGCGGGCAGGGCCAGTCCCGCTCCGGTGGTGGCGAGTCCACGGACAAAGACGCGTCTTCGCATGAGAGGCCTTTCCTCGGGAGGGTGGCGTTGCGTGTGGCTTCGGTGTGGGCAACACCCTGAACCGGGGGCGGCACGGCGTCAATGCACGTGAGTGCCAGTTCTGGGCGGTCAACTCGCCTGCCCCGTGCGGCGGTTGAAGAGCAAATTTTCCCGTCGCCCCGGCGTGACGCGCACGTGAACCGGGGGCAAATATCCGCGTTTTGGTCGACAAGACGCCCAAGTCAATTGTTGACAGCGGTCGTTGGTCTAGTCCATTTTGATGGTACGCAAGTTCGACGTGGGGCGGATGTGACACCCGCCGCCCCGGCCGACCTGAAGCGGCCCCGCCGGTCCGGCGCGGAGTTTCCCGGGGGACGCATGCCTCCGCCGCCGTGCCGCCCCGAAACAGACCAACCTTGGAGCACGCCATGCCAGCCTCCGACCGCTACCTCCACCGAGCCGCCAGTGCCGTCCCGTACTTCAGCTCCGACGGAGACACGTACCTGGCGCAGACCCAGCTGCGGGACCTGAAGAAGACCCGGCCGCTGAAGGTCCTGTCCGAGGAGGACTTCGCCTTCTGGCAGACGTACGGCTACGTCGTCGTCAAGCAGGCGATCCCCGCCGAGGCGGCCAAGAACCTGCTGGACTTCGCCTGGGAGTTCCAGGGGCTCGACCGGGGGCGCCCGGAGACCTGGTACGAGGAGCGGGAGTTCCGCTCGGACCTCGACCGTGAGCTGCACGTCTACGGCTTCGTCGAGGCCTACCACCACCAGCTCATCTGGGACAGCCGCCAGACGCGGCGGGTCTACGACGCCTTCACCGACGTATGGGACTGCGAAGAGCTCTGGGTGACCCTGGACCGGCTCAACCTGAATCCCCCCAACGTCAAGAACCGCTCCCGCTCCCTGATCGCCCCCACCGAGCGCGGCTTCGACATCAACCTCCACTGGGACGTCGACACCACCCTCGGCGTGCTGCCCCAGCGGGTGCAGGGGATCATCGCCCTGGACGACACCCGCGACGAGCACGGCGGCTTCCAGTGCTGCCCGGAGCTGTTCCGCCGCTTCGACCGGTGGAAGGCGCGCCAGCCGGACGACCGCGACCCGATCCGCCCCGCGATCGACCGGGACGAGATGCCGGTCGTACGGCCCGAGCTGGAAGCCGGTGACCTGCTGATCTGGAACGGCCTGCTCGCCCACGGCGTGGCGCCCAACACCTCCGCGAGCGGTGTCCGCGCCGTCCAGTACCTGTCGATGATGCCCGCCCTGGAGACCCACGAAAAGCTGCGCCGCTCCCGGGTCGAGTCCTGGCGCACCCTCGCCACGCCCGACTGGAACGCCACGCTCCTGGGTGACCGCGACAAGCACGAGTCCCTGCGCTACGGCACCGCCACGCTGAACGACCTGGGCGAGAAGCTGCTCGGTCTCACCTCGTGGACCGGCCAGGACTTCGACCAGCCGATCGGGGACGCCGCATGCGCCGCATCTGCCTGACCCTTCCCACCAACCGGGCCTGCCCGCGACGATCGCCGCGATCGGCGGCGAAGCGGCCTACGCCGCCGCGCACTTCGACGTCGAGGTGCACCTGCTGATCCTCGACTCCTCCGACCCGGACACCTTCGCCGCCCACGCGGACGCCGTGCGCGCCCTCGGCGAGGTGCCGCACGTCGTCACGCACCACCTCGGTGAGCCGCAGCAGCGGGACTTCCTGCGCCACGTGATCGGCCGGGCCGAGGTCGCCAAGCCCGAACTGATGCTGGAGCTGATGCTCCCGGCCGGGCTCTCCTACGGCGCGTGCACCAACCGCGCCTTCCTCATCGCCGCCGCGCTCGGCTGCGAGTCCGTGCACCGCAGGGACTCCGACAGCCGGTACCAGACCCTCGACGGCGAGCCCGCCCACCCCATCCACCACGAGCTGATGTCGCTCGGCAAGCGCGCGGCCGACGCGGCGCGCGGCCCCGTCGAGACGGTCCTCGACGAACGCCACGCCGCCAAGCGCGTCGCGATGGTGGGCAGTTCGTTCGTGGGGGAGCTGTCCGTGGACATCGGCGAGATACGCGGGCTCGACCCCGAGGTCTACTACGACGTCGTCAGCCTCTGGGCGCCGGACCACTGGTCCGACGAGCAGAAGCGGGAACTCGTCGACGACTCCTTCCGCGGAGCCGGTACGGAACCGTTCACCGGCGACCGCGCGACGCTGACCCTGGTCGATCCCATGCGCGTCGACATGTGCAACATCAGCTTCCACGGCGTGCACGAACATGTGCCGCTGCCGCCCGCCACCGACACCACCGGCAGCGACTACTTCCTCATCCACCTGGTCCACGACGCCGCGCTGCCCGGCGTCCTGCACAACCGCGACATCGTCAACTACTACACCGCGGAACGCAGGACCGACGCCGGCTTCATCGCGTACCAGACCCGCTTCGTCAAGTTCTTCCTGTCGATGCTCTACTTCCACCACGTCTACGAGCGGATGGCCGCCGCCGGGGAGACGCTCCTGGACGGCCAGGGCCACGTCCGGGCCTCCGTCATCAGCGCGCTCGCCAGGGAGAGCGTCACGCTCGACGTGCCGAGAACGTCCGGCGCCTGGACCGCGTCGACGCCGCCTACCGCAGACTCGGCGGCAGATACGCCCGGTTCGCCGACATCCTCGCCACGCGCCGCGAGCGCCTCCTGGACGAGGCGCGCAGCGACATCGAGGACTTCGCGCTGCTGACCGAGGCCTGGGAGTCCCTGGTGCGGGCGAGCCGCGAAGCCGGACCGCTCCTGTCGGCGGGACGGCCGACGTGAACGCCGCGCTGACCCACGAGGCCGTACGCCTGCCACAACCCGCGGCCCGCCAAGCACGCGGACTCACCCAGGAATCCGGGCGCCTCCTCGCCGCCCTGGCGGCCGCCACCGAGGACCAGATCGTCTTCGACCTCCCCGGCATCGAGGAGCGCTACGACACGCTGCGCCGCGAACTGCCCGGGCGTGGCCGTCCGGTTCGCGATGAAGGCATGCCCGGTCGACGAGGTGCTGGCCCGCCTGGCCGCACGCGGCTGCGGCGCCGACGCGGCGAGCCCCCGCGAGGTGGAGCAGGCCCTGGGCGCCGGCTTCCCCGTCACCGCGATGCACTACGGCAACACCGTCAAGTCCGACGAGAACATCGCCGCCGCGCACCGCCTCGGCATCACGGACTTCGCGACCGACAGCCTGGAGGACGTGACCGCGATCGCCGAACACGCCCCCGGCGCACGGGTGTTCTGCCGCCTCGCGACCACCGGGGAGGGTGCCCTGTGGGGACTGAGCAACAAGTACGGATGCCCGCCCGCCGACGCCGTCGCCATCCTGGAAAGAGCCCGTGACCTCGGCCTGACCCCCGCGGGTCTGTCCGTGCACGTCGGCTCCCAGCAGATGACGGCCGACGCCTGGCGCGGTGCCTTCGACGGCATCGCCGACACGCTCGAAGCCCTCCACCGGCGCGGCATCCACCTCGACCACGTCAACCTGGGCGGCGGCCTGCCCGCGCTCGGCTACCGCGACAAGCACGGCAGAGCGCTCGATCCACCGATGGACAAGATCTTCACGGTGATCCGCGAAGGCATGGCACGCCTGCGCGAGATCCCGGGCCACCGGCTCGGCTTCGTCGTCGAACCGGGGCGCTACCTCATCGCGGACCAGGGCGCGATCCGTGCCCACGTCTCCCGGCTGTCCGCGCGACGCGGACCGGACGGCGAGCGCCAGTACTGGCTCTACCTGAGCTGCGGCAAGTTCAACGGCCTGTACGAGATGGACGAGGTGCAGTACCGCCTCGTCTTCCCCTCGCACCGCGACGCCGAGTCCGTCCCGGCCGTGGTGGCGGGCCCCACCTGCGACAGCGACGACGCCTTCTCCCACGAGCACGGCCTCGTCCCGGTCCCCAAGGCACTGGCTTCCGGCGACCCCGTCTGGGTCATGTCCTGCGGCGCGTACGCGACGAGCTACATGACGCAGGGCTTCAACGGCTTCAGCCCCCTTCCGTACACCTGGACGGACGGCGGGGACACGTGAACCACGAGATACGGATACGTCACGTCGCCGACGGGGACTGGGACGCCATCGTGGCCCTGGAGTCCCACGCCTACAGCCGCCTCGGCCTGACGGAGGGCCGGGCCGCGCTGGAGTCCAAGGCGCATGCGTCGCCCGCCACGTGCTTCGCGCTGGAGGCGGGCGGCCGGCTGGCGGGCTACCTGCTGGCCCTGCCCTACCCGGAGTCCGCCTACCCGGACCTGCGGGGGACCGAGGAGAAGTCCACGTCCCCGTCGCGCAATCTGCATCTGCACGACATCGTCATCGCGGAGGACCTGCGGCACCGCGGCCTCGCCCGGCACCTGCTCAACCACCTCACGGCGACCGCCCGCACGGCTGGGTACGAGCAGATCTCCCTGGTGGCCGTCGGCGGCAGCGAGACGTTCTGGGCGGCCCGCGGGTTCACCGCGAGCCCCGTGACCCCGACCGGCTACGGCCCGACCGCCGTGTACATGTACCAGGCGGTGCCGGCCCGGCCGGTCCCGCGCGAAGAGACAGAGAAGTGGGCTGAGGCGGGTGCCGCACGTGCGTGATCCTTTCCATCGGAGCCAGTTGGCGATCGCGGCCCTGTTCTGCTCGCTCGGCTTCCAGTACGCCACCTGGGCGGCACGGATACCCGCCCTCAAGGACGAACTCGGCCTGAGCGCGGCGGAGGTCGGCGTCCTGCTGATGGCCGCGGGCGTCGGCGCCGCCGTGTCGTTCCCCGTGGTGGCCGCGCTGATGCGGCGCCTCGGATCGCAGCGTCTCGCGCTCTGGTCGGCGCTCTGTCTGGCCCTGGTGCTCCCGGCGCTGGCCGCCGCCCCGAACTACCCCGTCGCGCTGCTGGTCCTGTGCGTCGACGGCGTCCTCGTGGGCTGCCTCAACGTCGCCATGAACGCCCAAGGCGCCGCGCTGGAGACGACGTTCGCGCGCAACGCCATGGCCCGGCTGCACGCGACCTTCAGCGGCGGCTCCCTGCTCGCCGCACTGCTCGCCTCCGGCATGACCATGGTGACGACGTCGGTCACCGCGCACTTCGGGGTGGCCGCGGCGGCCCTGCTCCTCCTCGTGGCATACGCCCGCACAGGGCTGCTGACGGAGGATCAACTCCCGGGGCAGGAAGCCCAGAAGGAAAATAAGAAACGCGCAGGGAAGTGGTCCATCCCCTCCCGTACGACGCTGTGGATGTGCGCTGCCATGGCGTTCGGCACCGTGACCGAGGGTGCCATGAACGACTGGTCGGCCCTCTACCTGGAAGACGTCGCCGAGGCCTCCGCGGAGCTGGCGCCCCTCGGCATCGCCGTCGTCTCCGGGATGATGGTCGTCGCCCGCCTCTTCGCCGACGGCTGGCGCAGTCGCTGGGGCGACGGCCGCGTCGTGCTGACCGGAAGCGTGCTGGCGGGCGCGGGCCTGATCCTCGCCCTGCTCGGCGGCGGCCTGGTATCGGCCCTGCTCGGCTTCGCCTGCGTCGGCCTCGGCATCGCGGCCGTCACCCCGTGCGTGTACGTGGCGGCGGCGGGGCAGGGCTCGGACTCGCTGACGCTCGTCGCCGCCATGGGGACGACGGGCCTGCTGGCGGGCCGCCGCTGATCGGCTTCATCGCCCACGCGAGCAGCCTGGTGTGGGGCTTCGCCGCCGTCGCCGCCTCGGCGCTCGTCGTCGCCGTGTGCAGTACGCGGATTCGGTGGACGCCCACCGCCGAGGAGTTGAGCCGCTCGTAACGCCCGCTCGTAACGCCCCGCTCGCCACGCACCACATGGCCCACCACCCGCGCCCCTGGTCATGTTTACCGGGGGGTAGGCCTATCCGACCCCCTTGTTATACGGTCTGTCTAACAAGGGGGTCGTGGCGTGCCGCGTGGCGTTGCCGCGGGCCCTGCCCTGACGTCCGAGTCAAGGAGCCGCTCCATGGCAAGCAGCACTGTTCGGCCGAGCACACAGGACCACTCCCCGGAGGGCGACATCGCCCGGCGGCTGCTCGACTCGGCCGCCGTCCTGGCGTACGACCCCGCCACCGAGGTCGACTGGGAGACCCCGCTCGACCGGAACTGCCACGGCGCGAGCCCGGAGTGGAGCACCCTCTACGGCACTGCGTACTGGCAGGAGTTGACCGACGAGCAGCGCAAGGAGCTGACCCGCCAGGAAGCCGCCTCGGTGGCCAGCACCGGCATATGGTTCGAGATGATCCTCCAGCAGATGGTGCTGCGCGACGTCTACGCGAAGGACCCGACCAGCGCCGAGGTGCAGTGGGCGCTCACGGAGATAGCCGAGGAGTGCCGGCACTCCATCATGTTCGCCCGCGGCGCGCAGAAGCTCGGCGCGCCCGCCTACCGGCCGCACCGCCTCGCCGTCGAACTGGGCAGGGTCTTCAAGTCGGTCGCCTTCGGCGAGGCGGCCTACGCCGCGATCCTCGTCGCCGAAGAGGTCCTCGACGTCATGCAGCGCGACTGGATGCGGGACGAGCGGGTCGTGCCGTTCGTCCGCACCATCAACAACATCCATGTCGTCGAGGAGTCGCGGCACATGAAGTTCGCCCGCGACCAGACGCGCAAGCGCCTCGCGGGCGCGGGCCGCGTGCGCCGCCAGATCAACGCCCTGGTCATCGCCATCGCGTCGTACGTCATCGTCACCAGCATGGTCAACCGCAGGGTGTACGCGAACGCGGGGCTCGACGAGGAGCGCGCGCTCGCCGAGGCGAAGGCCAACGAGCACCACAAGTCCATGATGCGTTCCAGCTGCGCCGGCCTCATGGAGTTCCTCGCCTCGTGCCGCCTGCTCACCAGGCTGGCGCTGGTCTTCTACAAGCGCGCCCACCTCATCTGACCCGAGCTGAGTCCACGAACATGACGTACGCCATCACCCAGACCTGTTGCAGCGATGCCACCTGCGTCGCCGTGTGCCCGGTCAACTGCATCCATCCCACGCCGCAGGAGCGGGCGTTCGGCAGCACGGAGATGCTGCACATCGACCCCGCGACCTGCATCGCCTGCGGCGCCTGCGCCGACGCCTGCCCCGTCGACGCGATCTTCCCGGTGGACCGGCTGCCCGCCGCGCAGAAGGAGTACGCCGCGATCAACGCCGCGTACTACGAAGAGGCCGAGGCGGCCCGACCGGAGCCCGACGGGCCGAACTTCCACGCCTGGGGCGAGCCGGAGTTCCCACGTGTCCTGCCCGCGGACTTCGCCCCGCTGAAGGTCGCCGTCGTCGGCACCGGCCCGGCCGGCATGTACGCCGCGCAGGACCTGCTGCTGCACACCAGCGCCGAGGTGACCCTGATCGACCGGCTGCCGGTGGCGGGCGGCCTCGTGCGGTACGGCGTGGCGCCCGACCACCCCGCGACCAAGAAGGTCGGCGACACCTTCGCCCGCTTCCACGCGCACCCCAGGGTGCGGATGCTCCTCGGGCTCGACGTCGTACGACGTCACCCCGGAGGAGATAGCCGCCCACCACGACGCGGTGATCTACGCCGTCGGCGCGTCCGCCGACCGCCGCCTGTCCATCCCGGGCGAGGAGTTGCCCGGCAGCCTCTCCGCGAGCGCCTTCGTCGCCTGGTACAACGCCCACCCGGACGCGGCGCCGGACGCCGTCGACCTGTCGGCGGAGCGCGTCGTCGTGGTCGGCAACGGCAACGTCGCCCTCGATGTGGCCCGCATCCTGCTCGCCGACCCGGACACCCTGGCCCGCACCGACCTCGCCGACCACGCCCTGGCGGCGCTGCGGGGCAGCAAGGTCCGCGAGGTCGTCCTGCTCGCGCGCCGCGGACCCGAACACGCCGCCTACACCACCTCCGAACTGCTCGCCCTCAAGCACGTGCCCGGCGTCGAACTGGTCGTCGACGACCACGACCTCGCCGGACCGCCGCGGCCCTCGACGCGGCGGACCCGCACGGCAAGGCCGCCGCCCTGCGCGGCGTCGCGCACCGCCGGCCGGACTGGGACGAGCCGCCGGCACCCGGGCGGCGCATCGTGCTGTGCTTCCACTGCACACCCCGCGAAGTGCTCGGCGAAGGCCGCGTGGAGGCCGTACGCGTCGCCTCGGACACGGGGGAGCGGACCGTGCGCGCGGGCATGGTGCTGCGCGCGATCGGCTACCGCGGCGTACCGGTGACGGGCCTGCCCTTCGACGAGAACAGCGGAACCGTGCCGCACGAGGCCGGCCGGGTCACCGGACACCCGGGCACCTACGTCGTGGGCTGGATCAAGCGCGGCCCCACCGGCGGCATCGGCGCCAACCGCACCTGCGCCGCCGAGACGGTCACGACCCTCCTGGCCGACGCTATCGCCGGAGCGCTCCCCGCCCCGCAGCACACCCCCCGGTCCTTCCGCCGCCTGGCCCGCCGCCGCAACCGCCACGTGATCGACGCCCGAGGCCTGGCCGCGATCGACCGAGCCGAACGCACTCAAGGCAAGGCGACGGGCCGCCCCCGCGTCAAACTGTCCACGGTGGCCGAACTCGTGGCCACGGCCAGGTCAAACCGGATAAGTCTGCGCCACTGACCACTCAGACGCAGCGCGCCCCGCACCGACGGCCGCGCCCCGCAAGGTGGCGCTCTCGGTGAGACGGGTGTCCGCTTCGTCGACATCGCAGGCCAGGTGC
>RBWT01000162.1 GCA_004010275.1 Streptomyces huasconensis | reverse complement strand
CGGACATGGGAAACCCCGCGCCCCTGAGCAGGGACGCGGGGAGGAGCCCCGTAAGCGCGGGGAACTGCGCGACCAGCCACAACGAACCCGCAGCCGAAACCCCACCCACCGCCCAGCCACAGCCCCCGCCCCGCAGAACACACCCCGCCCAACCCGCACAGCGCTACGCCCGGAGGGCAGTCCGCAGCACCCCCACGTCGATCTGCTCCGTCTCGTCATGCGCCGTCAGGTCGATGACCTGGCCCGCGCCCGCCGCGTCCCCCTCGGGCGCGTCCTTGAACTCCGCCTCGGTCTCCGCCTTGTGGACCGCGAGGGCCTCCTCGCCCACCACATCGGCGAGGTCCTCGTTCTGCACGGACTCCAGCGCGGCGGGAGCCGCGCCCTTCGTGCCGAAGAAGTCGAAACCGCCCTGGGGCGCCTGGCGCCGGGTCTGCGCGGCGGCGCGACGGCGACCGCGTGCTCGTGCCCGCCGAGTCCGTCGGCCGCCCCGGGCTTCCCCCGCGACTCGTCCTCCGCGTCCGGCGCGGCCTGCGGGGCCGCTTCCCGGGCCACCTCCGCCTGAGCCTTGGGCGCGGTACGGGACACCATGCGGTCGAGCGCCGCGTTGGCCAGGGCGAAGAGCGACGGCGGCGCAACCGCGCCCGCCGAAGCCGAAGCCGCACCCGCACCCGCGCTCACACCGGCAGCCGCACGTCACTCGTCCCCGAAGCGGCAGCTCCGCCCCCGGCAGGACCTCCCGCCCGCACCGGCGCCCCCGCCCGCACGGCGGGCACCAGATCCGCGGCGCCACTACCGCCACCCGAACCAGCACCAGTACCGGTACCAGCACCCGTCTCCGAAGCCCGCAGCGCCGGCACCGGCGCCGTGGACGACGTCTCTATGGCCAGCAGCCGCTGCCCCTCCAGGGCGCTGGCCCGCTCCGTCTCGGCGTTCGCGTACCGCCGCAGGAGCGCGGCGTGTTCGTTGCGCAGCGCCGCCAGCTCGGCCCGCTTGGCGCGGAGTTTGTTCTCCAGCTTGGCCCGCAGCTCGCGGGACTCCTCGAGGTCGGACTCGGCCTCGGCTATCCGTTCCTCGTAACGCCACTCGTCGGTCGCTCGCGCGCGCGTGAGTTCGGCGACGCGCTTGCCCGCCGCCTGGTCCCAGCGGCGCATGACGACCGAACCGACGACGGCAGCGGCGGCCGCGGCCGTCGACGAGCCCGCGGAGCACGACCGGTTCCGCGAACATCCAGGCGCCGCCGGCGCAGAGAACGGAGACGCCTGCGACCGTCGAAGGAGGAAGCAGCCTGTGCAGGGGTGGGGAATGGCGGTGACGTCCACGTGGCATGGCCAGAAACTTACCGCGCGTAGGCGAAGTATGCGCCCCGGCCCGCCAAAAAGCAGGTGCCACATCGGTAACTCACCACAACTCCCCGCCCCTCCTCGCTCTCTCCTCCGCTTTGCTCCTGCGGTCCGCTTCCGCTTCAGCCCAGGAGCAGCCCGGCCGATTCCTTGATCAACTTTCGATGAGGCCCTTCGACTTCAGATAGTCCTTCGCGACATCCGCTTCCTTCTGACGCTCCTCATCGACCTTCCGGTTGAGTTCGATGAGGTCTTCCGTGGTGAGCGTCTTGGTCAGCTTCGCGAGGGCGTCGGCTATCTCCTTGCCGCCCGCCTCCTCGGCGTTGACCACCGGAAGGATGTTGTCCGCGTTCTGGAGCTTCTTGTCGTCCTCCAGGATCACGAGGTCGTAGTTCTTCAGCGTCGCGTCGGTCGTCGTGGTCAGCACCAGCTGGTCCGTGCCGTTCTTCACGGCCTGCTTGGACTGCGTGGTGCCGACACCCTTGGGATCGATTCCGGCGACATCGATCCCGTACTTCTTCTTCAGACCCGGCGCGCAGAAGGGCCGCGACTCGCATTCGTCGCCCGCCGCGATCCTGACCTTCTCGCCCGACCTGCCGAGATCCGAGAGTGTCTTGAGCTTGTGCTTCTGGGCGTATTCCTTGGAGACCGCGAACGCGTTCTGGTCGACTGCCTCGCCCGCCGGAAGCACCTTCAGGCCCTGCGGCTTCGCGAGCTTCTCCAGGGCGCTCACCGTCGCGTCGAGATCACTGGAGGCGACGGCCTCGGCCTTCGGGCCGTTCTTCTCCAGGTTGAGGAATTCGGCGAGGGTCGCTGCGTATTCGGGCGCGACGTCGATCGAGCCCTTCTTCAGTTCCGGCTTGTAGATCTCGCGGTTCTGCACGGTCTTGACCTGCGTGTCATATCCGGCTTCCGCAAGGACGCCCGCGTAGAGCTCGGCGAGGACCTTCTGCTCGGTGAAGCGCGCCGAACCCACCACGAGCGAGCCCTTCTTGCCGTCGCCCGCCTTGTCCGAGCCCTTGCCCTCGTCCTCCAGGCTGTCCCCGCCGCACGCGGCGAGTCCCGCGGTCAGCGCCACGACGGCCGCGGCCGCCCCTGCCATCCGTCGCGCGCGACGCGTTGTGCTCTTCATCGGTGAACCACCATTTCGAAAGGGAAGGAGAAAACAACTCACTGGCCCGGCCGCACGCCTGACCTACCAGCAGGACTCACCGTGCAGCCCCGCCCGACCGCCGCATCGGATCGAAGACGCGCCCCGCCACCACCAGGACCCCCTCCACCAGCAGAGCGAGCAGCGCCACCAGGACGGCGCCCGCCACCACCTGCGGGGTGTTCTGGAGGTTGAAGCCGGCGGTGATGATCCGGCCGAGACCGCCCTCACCCGCCATCGCGGCGAGCGTGGCCGTCGCGACGACCTGCACCCCGGCGGACCGGACGCCGGTCATGATCAGCGGGTACGCGAGGGGCAGCTCGACCCGCGCGAACACCTGGCCGCCGTTCATGCCCATCCCGCGCGCGGCCTCCACCACCGCCCGGTCCACCTCGCGCATCCCGAGGTAGGCGTTGGTCAGCAGCGGCGGCACGGCGAAGAGGACCAGCGCGATCAGCGTCGGGGCGTCGCCATGCTCACCGAGCGGGGTGAGCGTGAGCAGGATGAGCAGGGCCAGCGTGGGCACCGCCCGGCCGACGTTGGAGATGTTGACCGCGAGCGCGCCGCCCTTGCCGATGTGGCCGAGCCAGAGCGCGAGAGGCAGCGCGATCAGGCAGGCGACGGCGAGGCAGACCCCGCTGAAGTACAGGTGCTCGGCGAGGCGGTGCCACACCCCCTTCTCGCCCTGCCAGTTGGCGCCGGTGGTCAGCCAGTCGTACGCACCAGTGATCGCGTTCATGCCGGTTCAGCCACCTTGGCCACGGTCGCCTTGCGCGCGTCGCGGCTCGTCCGTATTCGATGCACGCGCGTCCAGGGCGTCAGCCACCTCTGGAGGGCGAGCAGCAGCAGGTCGGCGACGACGGCGAGCAGGACGCACAGCGCGGACGCCGTGAGCACCTGGGCCTTGAAGGTCGTGTCGAGGCCGTCGAGGATCAGGGTGCCGAGGCCGCCGTAGTCCACGATGGCGCCGACCGTCGTCAAGGCGACCGTGGAGACCGTGGTGATGCGGACGCCGGCCAGCAAGGCGGGCAGCGCGAGCGGCAGTTCCACCTCCCACAGGAGCCGCAGCGGGCCGTACCCCATCCCCTTGGCGGCGTCCCGGGCCTCTTCGGGGACGGCCTGGAGGCCGGCCAGGATGTTCCGCACGAGGACCGTGAGGGAGTACAGCACCAGGCCGGTGACGACCAGGGAGGCGGAGAGCCCGAAGAAGGGCAGGAGCAGCGAGAACATCGCGAGCGAGGGGACCGAGTACAGCACGGTCGTCACGCCGAGGATCGGTCCCGCCAGGAAGCGCCACCGCCGCGCGAGGAGCGCCAGCGGCAGGGAGACGGCGAGGCCTATCGCCACCGAGGCGAGGGTGATCCCGATGTGCTGGAAGGTCGCGTCGGTCAACTCCTGGCTGCGGGTGCGGAGGTACTCCCCGCAGATCCAGTCGTTCGTCACCAGACAGTTCTGCTCGGCCACGCGCCCACACCTCCCCCGAAATCACGGACGTATGCCGCACACACGTCCCCCCGTGTCTGGCGACCCTAACGCGCGGCACTGACAATCGCCGAGAGTCCTCGCGCGGCCGCAACACGGCCTTCACGCGCCGCCCGCCGCAGCCCCCCGAAGCGCGCCGCCGCCCGCCGCCGCCCGCCGCCATCCGTCACAATGGGGAAGCATGATCCGGTTCGAGCACGTCACCAAGCGCTACGCGGACGGCACCACGGCCGTCGATGACCTGTCCTTCGAGGTCGCCGAGGGTGAACTGGTCACCCTCGTCGGCCCCTCGGGATGCGGCAAGACGACCACGATGAAGATGGTGAACCGGCTCATCGAGCCGAGCGAGGGCCGGATCTTCGTGGACGGCGACGACATATCCGCCATCGACCCGGTCCAACTGCGGCGCCGCATCGGCTACGTCATCCAGCAGGTCGGCCTCTTCCCGCACAAGACCGTCCTGGAGAACACGGCGACCGTCCCGCACCTCCTCGGCGTCAAGCGCGGCAAGGCCCGTGAGCGCGCCGCCGAACTCCTCGACCTGGTCGGCCTCGACCCGTCCGTCTTCGGCGACCGCTACCCCGAGCAGCTCTCGGGAGGCCAGCGCCAGCGAGTCGGCGTGGCGCGCGCCCTGGCGGCCGATCCGCCGGTGCTCCTCATGGACGAGCCGTTCGGCGCGGTCGACCCCGTGGTGCGCGAGCACCTCCAGAACGAGTTCCTGCGCCTTCAGCAGGCCGTGCGCAAGACCGTGCTCTTCGTCACGCACGACATCGAGGAGGCGGTCCGCCTGGGCGATCGCATCGCCGTCTACGGCCAGGGCCGCATCGAGCAGTTCGACACCCCCTCGACGGTCCTCGGTGCCCCCGCGACCGCGTACGTGGCCGACTTCGTCGGTGCGGACCGCGGCCTGAAGCGGCTCTCGGTGACCCCGATCGAGGAGGGCGACCTCGAACAGCCGCCCGTGGTGCACCTCGACGACCCGCTGCCCAGGGAGCTCGACGCCCGCTGGGCCGTCGTCCTGGACGGCGAGAACAACCTGCACGGCTGGATCTCCGCAGAGCACGCGCGCGTGGGCGACGGCACGGTCCGCGAACACGCCCGCCGGATGGAGGCCTGGCTCCCGGTCGGGGCGAGCCTGAAGCAGGCGTTCGCGACGATGCTCCAGCACGACGCGGGCTGGATCGCGGTCATCGACAAGGACAGCGAAGGGCGCTTCCTGGGGGTGCTGACACCGGCCCGGCTGCACGAGGCGCTGCGCCGCTCGACGGCGGCGGACGCGCGGGACATCGCGCGGGCGGAGGTCGAACTGGAGACGATCGCGGCCATCGGCCCGGACTGATGACCGGCCGAATCCGCCGGAGAACCGGACTGACCACCGGCCGAATCCGCCGAAAAAAAAGCGGCCCAAAGAGGCCCAAAACAGCGACTCGCAAGAGCGGCTCAGTTGTCGTCGAGCCGCCCGCTCATCCACTGAAGGGTGGCGGGGATCTCCCTGCGCCAGGTGTTGAAGTTGTGCCCGCCGCTTTCGAGTGTGATCGACGACACGCGCGTGGGCTCCTTCACCTTGTCGATGAACTTCAGGGTGTCCCGGTAGTTGTCCTCGCCCTTCTTGCTGGTGGTGACCAGGAGCGAGGTCCTGGGCGCGGCCTGTGGTCGAGGTACCACATCAGGTCCGCGTCCCGCTCCAGCTGCTCGTCGCCGTGGAAGAGGTCGCCGGTGGTGACGTCGATGGGCGCCTTGTAGTACGCCGACAGGCCCGCCGCGGCACCGTACTGGCCGGGGTGGTGCAGGGCGAACTTCAGGGCGCAGTAGCCGCCCGTGGAGTCGCCGATGACGCCCCAGTTCCGGGCCTTGGTGCCCACCCTGTACTGCTGCGCGATGGCGCCGGGTAGGTCCTTGGCGAAGAACGTCTCCGTCTGCGGGCCGTCGGGGATGTCCACGCACTCGGTGTCGCGCGGCGGCGCCACGGTGGGCCGCAGCATGATCAGGATCATCGGCTGCATCTTGCCCTCGGCGGAGAGCCGGTGGGCGGTCTGCGGATAGTGCAGCCCTTTGATGAGCGCCTCGGCGGTGCCCGGGTAGCCGGTGAGGACCACGGCCGCCGGGAAGGTGCGGTTGCGGTAGAACGACTGGAAGTACTCGGGCGGCAGGTAGACGTAGGCGGGGGAGCCTATCCGGGACTCCTTCCCGCCGATCTCGATCTTCTGGATCTGGCCGCCGGTGGCGGGCGCCCGCCACCGGGCACGTTCACGGACTTGGTGTCGAGGACCTTGACGGGCCCTGCTCCTTTGGCCGGATCGTGGTCTACCACGATGCCGGGCGTCGTCTCCTGGCCGAAGAGGTCGGCCCAGGTGGCGTAGAAGCCGAAGGCCTGGTTGGCCGCGAGTCCCACTGATGCGAAGATCGTCACCTGAGTGGCGAGGAGCAGGCCGACGCGGCCCGTGATCGCCTTCCAGGAGCGGCGGGCCAGCCGCGGCCAGAGCCAGATGGTGCCGAAGAAGAGCAGTACGGCCAGCAAGACCGCAAGGGCAAGGACCTTGTTGCTCGTGAGACCCATGGGGTTTTCCTGCCTGCGCTTTCTACTACCGTTGTCTCGGGCTTGCCGCGGCGGGACCGGATCAGGGCTCTGGCCCTGCCGGGCCCTTGCCGAAAGCCTTGCCTGCGCTTTTCCAGCGGTTTCCGGTCGGGAATGAACCCGTTTCCCCGAGGGACCGTCCTAGAGGGCGCAATGGTGCCGGATGCCGCTTTGGCACCGGATTCAAGCTCTCTCGCAGAACTACGGGATGCGATGTCTGTCAGGATAGATGGGGAAATGTCGGGTGGGGTTCCGGGGAGTGAGGAGCGCCACCGCGACAGCCGCCTCCGCCGGATACTGCGCGGCCCGCGCCCCGAGGCCGTGCCGGTCCTCGTCGCCAGAGCCTGCACGCTCGTAGGTCTGCTGAACGTCGCCGCGGGTGTCTTCCCCCGCTTCCGGTACAGCCGCATGCACGCCATCGCCGAGGTGCTGCCCGGCGCGCTCGGCCCCTTCGCGGCCGCGCTCGCGCTCAGCTCCGGCATCCTCCTGCTCCTGCTCGCGCACGGTCTGCGGCGCCACAAGCGGCGTGCCTGGCGGGCCGCCGTGGTCCTGCTGCCCGCGGGCGCCGTGGCGCAGTTCGCGTACCGTCACTCGGTGATCGGTGTCCTGATCTCGCTCGCGCTCCTCGCGCTGCTGCTGCGTCATCGTAGTGAGTTCACGGCCCTGCCCGATCCACGCAGCCGCTGGCGGGCGCTGGCCAACTTCGTCCTCCTCGGTGCCGGATCGATTCTGCTGGGCCTGGTGATCGTCAGCGTCCACCCCGGCAAGGTCATCGGGGACCCCAGCATCACGGAGCGCCTGGAGCACGTCCTCTACGGCCTGTTCGGCTTCGAGGGCCCCGTCGCCTACTCCGGGAACACCTCCTGGACCGTCGGCTTCTCCCTCGGCGCCCTCGGCATGCTCACCGCCCTCACCACCATCTACCTCGCCTTCCGCCCCGAGCACCCGGCCGCGCGGCTCACCGAGGACGACGAGACGCGGCTGCGGGCGCTGCTCGACAAGCACGGCGGCCGCGACTCGCTCGGCCACTTCGCGCTCCGCCGCGACAAGGGCGTCGTCTTCTCCCCCAGCGGCAAGGCCGCCGTCACCTACCGCGTCGTCTCCGGAGTGATGCTCGCCAGCGGCGACCCGATCGGCGACGTCGAGGCCTGGCCCGGCGCCATCGAGCGCTTCATGGACGAGGCGAAGGCCCACTCCTGGACGCCCGCCGTCATGGGCTGCTCCGAGACGGGCGGCGAGGTGTGGACCCGCGAGACCGGCCTGGACGCCCTCGAGCTCGGCGACGAGGCGGTGGTGGACGTCGCGGATTTCTCCCTGTCCGGGCGTGCGATGCGCAACGTACGCCAGATGGTCAAGCGGATCGAGCGCAATGGCTACGAGACGCGCGTACGGCGCATCCGTGACCTCGGGGAGCAGGAACTCGCCAAGATCCAGCGTGCCGCCGACGACTGGCGCGGCACCGACACCGAGCGCGGCTTCTCCATGGCGCTCGGCCGCATCGGCGACCCGAACGACGGCGACTGTCTGATCGCCACCGCCCACAAGGCCGACGAGGAAGCGGGCCCCTACGGAGACCTCAAGGCCGTCCTCCACTTCGTGCCGTGGGGCAAGGACGGCGTCTCCCTGGACCTCATGCGCCGCGACCGCGCCGCCGACCCCGGCATGAACGAACTGCTCATCGTCGCCGCCCTCCAGGCCGCGCCGAAGCTCGGCATCACACGCATGTCCCTGAACTTCGCGATGTTCCGCGCGGCCCTCGCACGCGGCGAGAAGCTCGGCGCGGGCCCGGTCCTGCGCGCCTGGCGGGGTCTGCTGGTCTTCCTCTCCCGCTGGTTCCAGATCGAGTCGCTGTACAAGTTCAACGCGAAGTTCCGCCCCCGCTGGGAGCCCCGCTTCGTCGTCTACCGCTCCAGCAAGGACCTGCCCCGCATCGGCTTCGCCGCCATGCAGGCCGAGGGCTTCGTGACCTTCGCGCTGCCCCGCTTCCTGCGCCGGAGCACCGCGCAGCGCCGCCCCTGCCCGCACCAGAGCGCGGAACGCGAGATGCAGGCGGCGTAACCCGCCCCCGTACGGGCCTACGCTGGAGCCATGAGTACGTTGAGCGGGCGGGGATCGGTCCAGGGGCTGCCGGAGTGGGACCGCTGCGCGGTCATGGGTGTCGTGAACGTCACGCCCGACTCCTTCTCCGACGGTGGCCGCTGGTTCGACACCACGGCCGCCGTGAAGCACGGCATCGACCTGGTCGCCCAGGGCGCCGACCTGGTGGACGTCGGCGGCGAGTCGACCCGCCCCGGCGCACGAGCGTGACGAGGACGAGGAGCTCAAGCGCGTCGTCCCCGTGGTGCGGGGCCTGGCCGCCGAGGGCGTCACCGTCTCCGTGGACACCATGCGCGCCGCCGTCGCCGAACAGGCGCTCGCCGCGGGCGCCGTCCTCGTCAACGATGTCAGCGGCGGCCTCGCCGACCCGCGCATGGTCCCCGCCGTCGCCGCCGCCGGCGCCCCCTTCGTCGTCATGCACTGGCGGGGCTTCCTCACCGACATCCACGCCAAGCCCGTCTACGAGGACGTGGTCTGCGAAGCTCGTCGCCGAGCTGCACGCGCGCGTGCAGGCCGCCATCGAGGGCGGCATCGCCCCCGAGCGCATCGTCGTCGACCCCGGCCTCGGCTTCTCCAAGGAGGCCGAGCACGACCTGGCGCTCCTGGCCCGCCTGGACCGGCTGCGCGAACTGGGCCACCCCGTGCTGGTCGCCGCCTCCCGCAAGCGGTTCCTCGGCCGCGTCCTCGCGGGCCCCGAGGGCGCCCCACCGCCGGCCCGCGAGCGCGACGCCGCCACCGCCGCGGTCTCCGCCATCGCCGCCCACCAGGGCGCCTGGGCGGTCCGCGTGCACGAGGTGCGGGCCACGGCCGACGCCGTGCGCGTCGCCCAGGCCGTGACGGACGCCGCGGGCGGCCACCGGTGACCGGGGCCGCCCGTACCGACGTCGAGCAGGTGGCCCTGGCCAACACGGCCTTCTACGAAGCACTGGAGCGCGGCGACTTCGACAAGGTCTCCGAGCTGTGGCTGGACTCCGAGGCCGACGAGGTCACCGGTGACGACGACGACCGCACGGACGAGAGCGTCGACGGGACCGCCGACGGAGACGCGATCTCCTGCGTCCACCCCGGCTGGCCCGTCCTGACCGGCCGCGGCGAGGTTCTCAGGTCGTACGCGCTGATCATGGCGAACACGGAGTACATCCAGTTCTTCCTGACCGACGTGAAGGTCGGTGTGGCCGGGGACACCGCCCTGGTGACGTGCACCGAGAACATCCTCAGCGGCGGGCCGCCCCCCGAGGGCGGCGGGGAGCTGGGCCCGCTCGTGGGCCAGCTCGTGGTCGCCACGAATGTGTTCCGCCGCACACCCGAGGGCTGGAAGCTGTGGTCCCACCACGCCTCGCCCGTCCTGGCCGAAACCGACGACGAGGGTGACGAGACTCCCTCCTGAGTGGGTAGGGGCCCGAAGAAGAGCGGGATCAAGCGGGACCGCGGCGCCTTCCGGCCCCCTCGGAAGGCCCCGCGGGCGAGCACTGTCGGTGCTCGCAGGTAGATTCGATCGAGGCTGGTGCGCCGACCGCACTCGGTGCAGGCCTGCCGATACCGACGATTGCAGGAGTGATTCGCGTGGATCGTGTCGCGCTGCGCGGCCTCAAGGCCCGCGGGCACCACGGTGTCTATCCGCGGGAGCGCGAAGAGGGCCAGAC
This sequence comes from Streptomyces huasconensis, assembly GCA_004010275.1. Classification (GTDB taxonomy): domain Bacteria; phylum Actinomycetota; class Actinomycetes; order Streptomycetales; family Streptomycetaceae; genus Streptomyces; species Streptomyces huasconensis. Next base: position 7,118 of record RBWT01000162.1, on the reverse strand, counting down.
CTTCATCGTGGACCTCGTTCTCGGCCTGGACACGCGAGCGGCCGCGGCCGACGACGACCTGGCGAAGACCGTGCACTACGGCATCGTGGCCGAGGAGGTCGTGGCCGCCGTCGAGGGCGAGCCCGTCGACCTCATCGAGACCCTGGCCGAGCGCATCGCCCAGACGTGTCTGAAGCACGAAGGCGTCCTGGAGGTCGAGGTGTGCGTCCACAAGCCGGACGCCCCGATCACCGTGCCCTTCGACGACGTGACCGTCACCATCACCCGGAGCCGAGTATGACTGCGCCCTTCAAAGCGGGTCAGAGCGACCCGACCGTCCAGCCGGTGCCCACCTCCGTGGTCGAGCAGGTGGACGCCGCGGACAGCACCCTGTCCAACCCCAAGCGTGCCGTGATCTCCCTCGGCAGCAACCTCGGCAACCGTCTGGAGACCCTCCAGGGCGCCGTCGACGCCCTGGAGGACACGCCGGGCCTGCGGGTCAAGGCGGTCTCTCCGGTGTACGAGACGGAGCCCTGGGGCGTCGACCCCGGCACCCAGCCCTCGTACTTCAACGCCGTCGTCGTGGTGAAGACCACCCTGCCGCCCGCCTCGCTCCTGGAGCGCGCGCAGGCCGTCGAGGAGGCCTTCCACCGTGTCCGCGACGAGCGGTGGGGCCCGCGCACCCTCGACGTCGACATCGTGGCCTACGCCGACGTGGTCTCCGACGACCCGGCGCTCACCCTGCCCCACCCCCGCGCGCACGGACGCGCGTTCGTCCTCGCCCCCTGGCACGACATCGACCCCGAGGCCCAGCTGACCGGCCGCGGCGCGGTGGCCGAGCTGCTCGCCGCCGTCACCCGTGAGGGCGTCACGCCCCGCGCCGATCTGGAACTCCGGCTGCCCGAATAGTCGTTAGGCTCTACAAGATCCGTACGACGACGAAGGCGATGGCGATGAGACGATGCAGGCGATGAAGGGGCACTCGTGAAGCAGCTGCGCATCAGGACGCTCGCCGGCCTCTTCGTCGTGGCCGCGGTGCTGTCCTGGTCGGCCGCCCGGCTGTGGGACTCCGTCGGCACCTTGCCCCGGGTCCCGCTGGCCGCGCCCATCGTGCTCGCGGTGATCGCCGTGGTCCTCCTGTCGACGCGCTCTCGCTGCGCTCGCGTCTGCGCGAGCAGCGGGAGCGCCGCCCGGGCGCGAAGGGCGTCGAGCCGCTGATGGCCGCCCGCGCCGTCGTCTTCGGCCAGGCCAGCGCCCTGGTCGCGGCGCTCGTCGCGGGGATGTACGGCGGCGTGGGCGCCTTCCTGCTGGAGTTCCTCGACATCCCGCCCCGCCGCGACCAGGCGATCTACGCCGGGCTCTCCGTCCTGACGGGCATCGCGGTGATAGCGGCGGCCCTGTTCCTGGAGCGCGTCTGCAAGCTCCCCGAGGACGACGACGAGGACGGCCGGGCGGCCCCGGCGATCTGAGCCCTAACCACGGACGGCGGGCCGCCCAGGGGTCTCCGGGTGGCGCGCCGCCCCCTACAGCAGAGTGCCGCCCTCCACCTCGGTCTCGCCGAGGATTCGTTCCAGACGCGCCAGCACGTCGGCGTCGAGCTTCACGTGTGCCGCCGCGAGGTTCTCCTCGATGTGCTTCGGCGTGCGGCTGCCGGGGATCGGCACGACGTGCGGGTCCTGGTGCAGCAGCCAGGCCAGGGCCAGCTGCGCCGGGGTGATCCCCAGCTCCTGCGCGATGCCCCGCACCGGCGCGAAGCGGTCGTTGTTCGCCTTCAGGTTCGCCGCGTCGAAGCGCGGCGCGTTCTGCCGGAAGTCACCCTCCCCGACCTGGCCGACCGTGCCCGTCAGGAACCCGGCGCCCAGCGGCGACCACGGCACAAGGCCGACGCCCAGCTCGCGCGCCGTCGCGAGCATCTGCGGGTCGGCGGGCTTCCACATCGACCACTCGATCTGCACCGCGGCCACCGGGTGCACGGCGTGCGCGGCCCGCAGCTGGTCCGTCGTGACGTTGGAGAGCCCGAGGTGGCGCACCAGCCCCGCCTCGATCAGCTCGGCGACCGCCCCCACGGTCTCCTCGAAGGGCACCTGCGGGTCCGGGAAGTGCGGGTAGTACAGGTCGATGTAGTCGGTCTCCAGGCCGCGCAGGCTCGCCTCGGCGTAGCCACGCACATGCCTGGGGTCGCCGTTGACCGCCAGCTCCCCGAAGGCGTACCCGGTCGGGAAGGGATGCGGTTCGACGCCCTCGGGCAGCCGGAAACCGAACTTGGTGGCTATCGCGACCTGCTCGCGGCGGCCTCTCAGGGCCCGGCCGATGAGACGTTCGTTGTGCCCGTCGGCGCCATAGCCGTCGGAGGTGTCGATGATGGTGGCGCCCGCGTCGACGGCCGCGCGCAAGGCCCGCTCACCGCGCTCGTCGTCGACCTCGCCGTACACCCCCGGGGAGAGCACCATGGCGCCGTAACCGAGCGCCGACACCTCGAGCCCGCCGAGGCTGCGGGTGGGCAGGGCGGACGGCGACGGCTCAGCGGTGGGCGACTGTGTGTTCGTATGCGTCATGCGCACAGTCTTTCGGCAAGCGCCGACGGGCGTCCGGGGAACGCCGGACAACCCCTGGCTGCCCGGGGGAAGTTGAGAGGATCAGCCGAATTTCGGCCGGTTCAGCGGGCCATGATCAGACTCATCGCCTCATTGCGGGTGGCGGGGTCCCTGAGCTGGCCGCGGACCGCGGAGGTGATCGTCTTGGCGCCGGGCTTGCGCACCCCGCGCATCGTCATGCACATGTGCTCGCACTCGACGACCACGATCACACCGCGCGGCTCCAGTATCTGCATCAGGGAGTCGGCGATCTGCGTGGTCAGCCGCTCCTGCACCTGCGGCCGGCGTGCGTACACGTCCACGAGCCTGGCCAGCTTCGACAGACCGGTGATCTTGCCGTCGGTGGACGGGATGTACCCGACGTGGGCGACGCCGACGAACGGGACCAAATGATGTTCACAGGAACTCATGACTTCGATGTCCTTCACCAGGACCATCTCGTCGTGTCCGAGGTCGAACGTCGTCGTCAGGACGTCCTCCGCCCGCTGCCGCAGCCCGGAGAATATCTCCCGGTACGCCCGCGCCACGCGCGCCGGGGTCTCCAGGAGGCCCTCCCGGTCGGGGTCCTCGCCCACGGCGATCAGCAGTTCACGCACGGCGTTCTCGGCCCGCTTCTCGTCGAACTCGCCGATCGAGCCCTCGCCGTCCAGGGTCACCGGGTCGGTCATCTTGTGCCTCGTTCCTGTGCGTTTCACGCGGGCGTACGAAAGTGCCGCGCCCCCCAGGCTAAAACCAGGGGGGCGCGGCAATCATTCCGGGCCTGTCGAGGGCGCGCGGGATCAGCTCTCGGGGCGGTCCTCCGGGGCCACCTCGATGGGCTGCTCCGTGCCGCCGGCGGTCACCGCGGGGGTGGTGCCGTTCGCCCCGTTCGTCAGCGACAGCTCCTTGGGGGAGAGCACCGGCGGGCGGGTCGAGGGGGTGCGGCGCGAGGAGCCGGTCCACGCCGGGCGGGCCGGGCGCTTCACGATCCCGGCGAAGATCTCGGCGATCTGCTCCTTGCCGAGGGTCTCCTTCTCCAGCAGCTGGAGCACCAGGTTGTCGAGGATGTCGCGGTTCTCGACGAGGATCTCCCACGCTTCGTTGTGCGCGGTCTCGATGAGCTTCTTGACCTCTTCGTCGACCAGCGCGGCGACCTCTTCCGAGTAGTCCCGCTGGTGCGCCATCTCGCGCCCGAGGAACGGCTCGGTGTTGTCGCCGCCGAACTTGATCGCGCCGAGACGCTCGGTCATGCCGTACTGCGTGACCATCGCGCGGGCGGTGGCCGTGGCCTTCTCGATGTCGTTCGCCGCGCCCGTCGTCGGGTCGTGGAAGACGAGCTCCTCGGCCGCGCGGCCGCCCAGCATGTACGCCAGCTGGTCGAGCATTTCGTTGCGCGTCGTGGAGTACTTGTCCTCTTCGGGCAGGACCATGGTGTAACCCAGGGCCCGGCCGCGGGACAGGATCGTGATCTTGTGGACCGGGTCGGAGTTCGGCGAGGCCGCCGCGACCAGGGCGTGTCCGCCCTCGTGGTACGCGGTGATCTTCTTCTCCTTGTCGGACATGATCCGGGTCCGCTTCTGCGGGCCCGCCACGACACGGTCGATCGCCTCGTCCAGCGCGTGGTTGTCGATGAGCTTCTTGTCGCCGCGCGCCGTCAGGAGCGCCGCTTCGTTCAGCACGTTCGACAGGTCGGCGCCGGTGAAGCCGGGGGTCCGGCGGGCCACCGCGCCCAGGTCGACGTCCGGGGCGACCGGCTTGCCCTTCTGGTGGACCTTGAGGATCTCCAGACGGCCCTGCATGTCGGGGCGGTCGACGGCGATCTGCCGGTCGAAGCGGCCCGGGCGCAGGAGCGCCGGGTCGAGGATGTCGGGCCGGTTCGTGGCGGCGATCAGGATGACGCCGCCCTTCACGTCGAAGCCGTCCATCTCGACGAGCAGCTGGTTCAGCGTCTGCTCGCGCTCGTCGTGGCCGCCGCCGAGGCCGGCGCCGCGGTGGCGGCCGACCGCGTCGATCTCGTCGACGAAGACGATCGCCGGGGCGTTCGCCTTGGCCTGCTCGAAGAGGTCGCGCACACGGGAGGCACCGACACCGACGAACATCTCGACGAAGTCGGAGCCGGAGATCGAGTAGAACGGCACCCCGGCCTCACCGGCGACGGCGCGCGCGAGGAGCGTCTTGCCGGTACCGGGCGGGCCGTAGAGGAGGACGCCCTTGGGGATCTTGGCGCCGACGGCCTGGAACTTCGCCGGCTCCTGGAGGAACTCCTTGATCTCGTGGAGCTCCTCGACGGCTTCGTCCGAACCCGCCACATCGGAGAAGGTCGTCTTCGGGGTGTCCTTGGTGATGAGCTTGGCCTTGGACTTCCCGAAGTTCATGACCCGGGAGCCGCCGCCCTGCATCTGGTTCATCAGGAACAGGAAGACGACGACGATGAGGACGAAGGGGAGGAGGGAGAGCAGGATGCCGACGAAGGGGTTCTGCTTCGACGGGGAGACGGTGTAACCGTCCGGGATGTCCTTGCTCTCGTACTTGGTCTGCAGCGAATTGGCGAGGGCGACGCCCTGGTCGCCGATGTAACTCGCCTGGATCTTGCTGCTGCCCTTGACCTTCTGGCCGTCCTTGAGCTCGACCTTGATGATCTGCTCGTCACCGGTGGTGAGCTTGGCGGACTCGACCTTGTCGTCGTTGATCGCCTGAACGACCTGACCGGTGTCAACCGTCTTGTAGCCACCGGACGAGCCGACGACCTGCATCAACACGACCACGGCAAGGACGGCCAGCACGATCCACATGACTGGCCCACGGAAGTATCGCTTCACGTCCATCCATACGGAGCGATGACGCCCCGTCCCTCCTGCCATAGTGAGTTTGATAAAGACTGTTCTTCGGACGGTACCCCAGCATTGTGACCCGAAGCCGCACGGGACGGCTGGCAAACCCGTCTTCGCAGGGTTCAACGGCGGGAAACGGGTGAGGGTTCCCCGCCGCCGTACGCAGTCGTGCGGCGTCAGGCCTTTTGGGCGTCAGCCGCCGTAGACGTGCGGGGCCAGCGTTCCGACGAAGGGGAGGTTGCGGTACTTCTCCGCGAAGTCCAGGCCGTAGCCCACGACGAACTCGTTGGGGATGTCGAAGCCGATCCACTTCACGTCGATCGCGACCTTCGCCGCCTCGGGCTTGCGCAGCAGCGTGCACACCTCGAGGGAGGCGGGCTCGCGGGAGCCGAGGTTGGACAGCAGCCAGGACAGCGTCAGCCCGGAGTCGATGATGTCCTCGACGATCAGGACGTGCTTGCCCTTGATGTCGGTGTCCAGGTCCTTGAGGATGCGGACCACGCCGGAGGACTGGGTGCCCGCGCCGTACGACGACACGGCCATCCAGTCCATCGTGACGGGGGTGGACAGCGCCCGCGCCAGGTCCGCCATGACCATCACGGCGCCCTTGAGGACACCGACGATCAGCAGGTCCTTGCCCGCGTACTCCGCGTCGACCTTCGCTGCCAGCTCGGCCAGCTTCGCGTCGATCTCTTCCTTGGTGATGAGCACCGACTTGAGGTCGGTGCCCATGTCTTTCGCGTCCACCCGCATCACTTTCGGTCGTCCCACCGGCCGACCGGCCCGCGAGGAGCACGGGCCTCTGGTCAGCCTTGCCGGATCACCAGTCTGCCACCCTGGCGCTGGGCCACGACTTTGCCGGGGAGATTGATGGCTCCCTGGCGCGCCAGCCGGTGATCAGACGGTCGACCTCTTCGATGTGCCGGGCGAAGAGCGAACCGGCGGGCGCCCCGGCCTCGATGACGGCCCTGCGCACGATGCGGCGGCGTACGGCGGGCGGCAGGGCGTAGAGCTTGGCGCACTCCAGGAGGCCCGCGGCGTCCCGGACGGTCGCCTCGGCCTCGGCGGCCCAGGTGTCGAGGGCGTCGCGTCGTCGCGGGAGAGCTGGGCCGTACGGGCGAGGGCTTCGACGACGCCCTTGCCGAGGGCTTTCTCCAGGGCGGGCAGGCCCTCGTGGCGCAGCCGGGAGCGGGTGTAGGCGGGGTCGGCGTTGTGCGGGTCGTCCCAGACGGGCAGTGACTGGACCATGCACGCCTTGCGGGCGGTCTGGCGGTCGATGTGCAGGAACGGGCGGCGGTAACGGCCGGCGACCCCCGAGGTCGCGGCCATGCCGGACAGGGAGCGGATTCCCGAGCCGCGGGCGAGGCCGAGCAGGACGGTTTCCGCCTGGTCGTCGCGGGTGTGGCCGAGCAGGACGGCGGCCGCCGCGTGCCGTTCGGCGGCGGCGTCCAGGGCTGCGTAGCGAGCGTCGCGGGCGGCGGCCTCGGGGCCGCCGGACCGGCCGACCTGGACGGTGACGGACTCGACGGGGTCGAGGCCGAGGGCGGTCAGGCGGACGACGACCTCGGCGGCGCGCAGGTCGGAGCCGGGCTGCAGTCCGTGGTCCACGGTGATGCCGCCGGCGCGGATGCCGAGCTTGGGCGCTTCGAAGGCGAGGGCGGAGGCGAGCGCCATGGAGTCGGCGCCGCCGGAGCAGGCGACCAGCACGAGGGGCTGCGGGGGGCTGCTCGTGCGG
>RBWT01000161.1 GCA_004010275.1 Streptomyces huasconensis | reverse complement strand
GCTTGGTGCGGGAGAGCGGGATCACCGCGAGGCCTCGCTCGGCGGCGGACAGGGCCCGGCGCAGGCGGGCCCGTATGTCGTGGCCGTCCCAGCCCGGCATCATCGCGGCTGGTCGACGCGGCCCGTCGCGGTGTCCACCGGGCCCGGCACCGCGAGCCCGATGCCGCAGACCGACGCGGCGGGCCGCCCGGTCGCGCGCAGCAGCTCGCCGAAGCGGGCCCCCAGGTCACCGAGGACCGCTTCGGGGCCGTCCTCGACGGTGAGGGGCCCGGCGTCCTCGGCGATGATCTCGCCGCCGAGGGTGAGCAGGGCGGTGTGGGCGTGCCGGGTCTCCAGCGCGGCGGCGAGCACCACGGCGTGCGTCTCGTCGAACTCCAGGCGCAGCGCGGGCCGCCCGCCGAGCGGCGAGTCCGCCGGGGGCCCGGCCTCCTCCCGCAGCCACCCGGCCCGGAACAGCCGCCCGAGCCGCTGCCCCACCGTGGCCCGCGACAGGCCGGTGACCTCCTGAAGGGCGCCGCGCGTGGTGGCCCGGCCGCTGCGCACGAGAGTGCAGCAGTTCGCCGGGCGCCGGGCTGACCCGCGGCGGCGCGGACGCGCGGGAGGGGGCGCGCGGAGGGCGCGGTGCCGTCGCCCGTCCCGGGGGCCCCTCGCCTCGGGGCCGCGGGGCCTTCCGTGGTGGTGCTGCGGCCTGCCGAGCCCATGGGTCCCTCCCCGTTCGAACGTGCCTTCGTCGGCGCTCACGTACGCGCCGCGCGCGGCCCGCGTGACGTATCCGTACGGGCCCGACACGCACCCTTGTGCTCGTCAACTCAGCGTTACATATTGGGTTTTGCGTGTGAAGTAGACGTAACCCTAGGGTGACCGCCACCGAACCGACGGGACGTCGAAAGCCTCCGGGAGATCCGCGTGGACCGCAGCACGACCACCCAGCACCTCGCGCACCGCGCCGCCCGGCGTGCCACCGCCACGTCGCCGTCGCCGTCGCCGTCGCGGGAGCCGCTGCCGGAGCCGTCGCGGGAGCCGCTGCGGGAGCGTGCCGCCGAGGTGCTGTGGGCGAACTGGACGGGGACCTCGACCGTGCCGTCCCGGGCGCTCTACCCGCACCAGTGGTCCTGGGACTCCGCCTTCATCGCGATCGGGTTGCGCCATCTGTCGCCGCTGCGCGCCCAGTTGGAGCTGGAGACGCTGCTGGCCGCCCAGTGGGGCGACGGCCGCGTCCCGCACATCGTGTTCAACGACGCCGTCCCCCTCGGCGCCAACTTCTCGAGCCCCGACTTCTGGCGCTCGACCACCGCGGGCCGGGCGGCCGGCGCCCCCGCCGACGTGCAGACCTCCGGCATCGTGCAGCCGCCGGTGCACGCGCTCGCCGCCTGGCTCGTGCACCGCGCCGACCCCGGTCTCTCCCGCGCCCGCGCCTTCCTCGCCCGCCTCCGGCCGCGCCTCGCCGCCTGGCACCGCTATCTGCTGGAGAGCAGGGACGCGGGCGGGGCGGGGCTGGCCGCCGTGCTGCACCCGTGGGAGCAGGGCATGGACAACAGCCCCTGCTGGGACGGCCCGTTGAGCCGCGTGGACCCGGCCGAGCCGGGCGCCTACCGCCGTGCGGACCTGGCCCACGGGGCGCCCGAGGACCGGCCGACCGACGCGGACTACGGACGGTATGTGCGGCTCGCGGCGGACTACCTCGACCGGGGGTACGCGGACGTGACGGGACCCGAGGCGACCGGCCCGGGCGCCGCGGCGGGCGCCTTCCGCGTCGAGGACCCCGCCTTCAACGCGCTGCTGATCGCCTCGGAGCATGCACTCGCCCTGATCGAGGCCGAGTTGGGCGGCCGGGCGGCGGCGGCCCGGTCGCACGCGCACCGAGTCCGCGCCCGGACCCTCACGAGAACCCTCGTGGCACGCCTGTGGGACCCGGCCCGGGAGCTGTTCCTCTGCCGCGACCTGCGCTCCGGGGAACTCATCGGCGAACGCGGCGTGACCGGACTGATCCCCCTGGTGCTGCCCGCGCTGCCGCCCGGTGTCGCCGCCGCCCTGGTGCGCACCGCCCGTGGCCCGCACTTCGGACTCGGCGGCACGGCGCGGCTCGTGCCGAGCCACGACCTGACCTCGGCCGCCTTCGACCCGCGCCGCTACTGGCGCGGCCCGGCGTGGTTCAACACCAACTGGCTGTTGGCGAAGGGGCTTCGGCTGCACGGCGAGCGGGCCCTCGCGGACGGCCTGCGCGCGGCCATGCTCGACGCGGCGGACACGTCCGGCTTCGCCGAGTACGTGCATCCGTACACGGGCGAGGGCTGCGGCGCGCGCGGCTTCGGCTGACGGAGGCGCTCACGCTGGACCTGCTGTACGCGGGGCGGGACGGGCTCTTCGAAGGGGCCGAGGGGCGGCCAGGCGGCGCCCGCAAGAGGAGTTCGCGGAAGAGTCCGCGGAGAAGGGGTGGGGGCATGAGTGGACCGGCATCGGCTGCTGGTCCGGGGACGGACCTTCGTGGCCGTCGGCGCGGGCGGCGACATCAGCGGGGTGGGCGGCGCGCGCGGCGGTGGCACGGGTCCCGACGGTCTGTTCGTACGGGATGCGCGGCACCTGAGCCGCTGGCAGCTGACCGTCGACGGAGCCGTGCCCGAGCTCCTCGCGCCGGTCGGGACGTCCGCGGCCGCCAGCGACACGGCGCGCTGCGTGCTCGTGCCGCGCGGGGGCCGCCAGGAGCCGCCCGCGTACACCCTCCTGCGCGAACAGGCCGTGGCCGACGGCGCGTTCGTGGAATCCCTGCGGATCGTGAGCAACCGCCCGGTGGCGACCCGGGTGCGGATCGCGCTGACCGTGGACGCCGACTTCACCGACCAGTTCGAACTGCGCGCCGACCACCGTACGTACGCCAAACCGGGCGCCGTCAGGACCCGGCGGGCGCTGGACGGCGAGGACGGTGTGCGGGGCGTCGAGTTCGGATACCGGCGCGGCGAGTGGCGGGCCCGCACGACGGTGACCGCCGACCCCGCGCGGACGCGTCGAGGAGACCGGCGGCGGCGCGCGGCGCCTCGTATGGACGCTGGAGCTCGACGCGCACGACACGGTCGAGGTGGCACTCCGTGCCGCCGCGTCTCCGCACGGGGAGGCGGAGTCCCGCCCGCCCGACTCGCCCGCCGAGGCGGTACGCCAACTCGACGCGCTGCGGGAGGACGTGTGGTCCGGCTTCACGCTGATCAGCAGCTGGCCTGCTCTCGCCGACGTCTGCGCGCGCGGCATCGCCGACCTCGCGGTGCTGAGGGTCCCGGCGACGGGACCCGGACGGCGAGGCGTTGAGCGTGCCGGGCGCGGGCGTGCCCTGGTTCCTGACCCTGCGGGGCCGCGACGCCGCGCTGACCTCGCTCTTCGCCCTGCCCTATGTGCCGCGTCTGGCGGCGGCGACCCTGCCCGCGCTCGCCGCGACGCAGGCCACGCAGGCCGTGCGGGGCGCGGTCGCCCAGCCCGGCAAGATCGTCCACGAGGTGCGGCACGGGGAACTCGCCCACTTCGGGCAGGTGCCGTTCGGCCGCTACTACGGCTCGGTGGACGCGACGCCGCTGTTCCTGGTGCTGCTCGGCGCGTACACCGAGCAGGCGGGGGACACCGCGCTCGCCCGCCGCCTCGAACCGGCCGCGCGCGCCGCCGTCGGCTGGGTGCTGGACCACGGCGGGCTCACCTCGCGCGGCTACCTCGTCTACCGCGCGGACCGGGGCGGCCTCGCCCACCAGAACTGGAAGGACTCGCCCGGCGCGATCTGCTCCGCCGACGGCAGCGAGGCGAGCGGGCCGGTCATGGCCGCGGGCGCGCAGGGGTACGCGTACGACGCCCTGTGCCGCACCGCCTGGCTGGCGCGGACCGTCTGGGACGACCCCGTGTACGCGGATCTGCTCGCGCAGGCGGCGGCCGATCTGCGGGACCGCTTCCAGCGGGACTTCTGGATGCCGGGGCAGAACTTCCCGGCGCTCGCGCTGGACGGCGAGGGCCACCAGGTCGACGCGCTCGCCTCGGACGCCGGGCACCTGCTGTGGTCGGGGCTGCTCGACAAGGAGTACGGCGAGGCGGTGGGCCGACGGCTCCTGGAGCCGGACTTCTTCTCGGGCTGGGGCGTACGGACGGTCGCGGCCGGGCAGCCCGCGTTCCATCCGCTCTCCTACCACCGCGGTTCGGTGTGGCCGCACGACAACGCCCTGATCGCGCTGGGCCTCGCGCGCTACGGCCTCCACGACGAGGCCCGCACGGTGGCCCGCGGCCTGGTCGCGGCGGCCACCACGACAGACGGCCGCCTCCCGGAGGTCCTCGCGGGCTACGACAAGGGGGCGTACCCGGTGCCGGTCCCGTACCCGCACGCGTGCGCCCTGGAATCAAAGTCGGCGGCGGCACCACTGGCGTTGTTGACGGCGGTGAGCGGGGCGTAGGAACTGCCGCCGGCCCGGTGCGTGGGGCGGCGGTCGCGGGCGAACTCAGTCGTCGATCCCCGACCTCTCCACCCCCGCCACGATCCACCGCTGGAAGAACAAGAAGACCACCAGCAGCGGCACGATCGAGACCGCTGCCGCGACGAACAGTTCGGGCAGGCGGATGACCTGGGACGTCGTGAAGGTGGCCAGCGCCACCTGGACCGTCCACGCGTCCCGGTCCTGGCCGATCACCAGCGGCCACAGGAAGGAGTTCCACGCGCCGATGAACACGATCGTGCCGACGGCCGCGAAGACGGGCCGGGAGTTCGGGACGACCACGCGCCAGTACGTACGCCAGTGGCCGAGGCCGTCCACCCGGGCCGCGTCCTCCAGTTCCCGGGGGAAGCCGAGGAAGTACTGCCGGAAGATGAAGCACGCGAAGGCCGAGAAGAGGGTGGGGACGATCAGGCCGCGCAGGGTCGACACCCAGCCCAGGGAGGAGACCAGGACGAAGCTCGGCACGAAGGTGACGGCCGCCGGGACCATCATCGTGCCGAGGATCGCGTAGAACACGCGGTCGGCGTGGCGGTAGGGGATGCGCGCCAGGCCGTACCCGGCGAGTGAGGCGAGGACGACCGTGCCGAGGGTCGTCGCGACCGCGATCAGCGACGAGTTGAGCAGGGCGCGCGCCATCGGCACCGTCGGGTCCTCGAAGAGCTCCGTGAGGTTCGACCAGCGCAGGGTGGACGGGAAGAACGTCCAGTCGGGGGAGGTGATGTCCCGCTCCGACGCCAGGCCGTTGCGGACGAGGAGGTAGAAGGGGATCAGGAACAGCAGGGCCAGCGCGATCAGCAGGACCACCCGCAGCGCGCGGCCCGCCCGGACCAGGGCGTCGTCCATCGTGCTCAGTCCTCCTTTCCGCCGAGGCCGAACCAGCGTGCCTGGCCGACCGTCACCACCGCGATGATCAGCGCGAGGATCACCGCGCCCGCGCTGCCGAAGCCGAGGTTCTGCTCCTGCCCGAGCGCCGTGTAGTAGAGGTAGACGAGCGGCGGGCGGGCGTAGGGCGGATAGCCCTGGGAGTCCGAGAGCAGGGCGTAGAACTCGTCGAAGGCCTGGAAGGCGTTGATCACCAGCAGCAGCGTCACCGCGACCGAGGTGGCGCGCAGCTGCGGGAGCGTGATGTGGCGCAGGACCTGCCAGCCGGGCCGCGCCCCGTCCACCGCCGCCGCCTCGTACAGGGTGGGGGAGATCCGCTGGAGGCCCGCGAGAAAGAGGATCATGTAGAAGCCCGCCTGGAGCCAGAGCCGCACGGTGACGATGACCAGCCAGTACCAGGGCGGCTGCGTCGTCGACAGCCACGCGATCTGCTCCGCGCCGAACCAGCCGAGGACGGTGTTGGCGAGCCCGAACCGCACGCCGTTGAAGATCGACAGCTTCCAGATCAGCGCCGCCACGACGTAACTGCACGCGGCGGGCAGGAAGAAGACCGACCGGAAGAACGCCTGCGCCCGCCGCACGCGGTTGACCATGAGGGCGAGCGCGAGGGACAGGACGAAGGTGGTGGGCACGATGAACGCCGAGAAGACCGCGAAGGTGACGAGGCTGTCGGTGAACGCCTCGTTCCGCAGCATCGACGCGTAGTTGTCGAGGCCGACGAAGTCCGTCGGCGAGACCGTGTTGTGGGCGTCGAAGAAGCTGAGATAGACGCTCCAGGCGAGCGGTACGTACGTGAAGAGGACCAGGCCGAGGAAGAACGGGCCCACGAAGACCCAGAACCACAGCGTGCGGTTCTGCGTCCCGAGCGGCTTCCCGAGCGGCTTCCCGAGCGCCTTCCCGAGCGGCTTCCCGTGCGCCTTCATGGGCACCTTCCCGGGTTCCGACGCCCGCCTCACGGCTTCTTCCTGGCCCGGTCCAGCTCCGCCCGCACCTCGCGCACGACGGACTTCAGCTCGCTCTCCGGGTTCGCGCCGGACTTGATGATCCGGCTCAGCGCGTCCTGGTACGCGGTGCGGCTCGCCGGAGTCCACAGCAGCGGGTCGGCGTAGCCGTACGCGGTGGAGTAGCGCACGGCGTCCGCCGCCGGGCCCTCCTTCAGCTTGGCGGCCTGCTTCACGAGGGAGAGCCGGGCCGGGATGTGGAAGCCGTAGGAGAGCGCGAAGTCCTGCTGGTACTCCGTCTTGTCGATCCACAGCCACTTCACGAAGTCCTTCGCCTCCTTCTCGTGGTCGCTGCGGGCGCTCACCGCCGCGCCGTACGCGCCCACGGGCAGCGCCGGCCTGCCGTCCGCGCCCTCGGCGGGCAGGGCGAGGACGCCGAAGTCGTCGCCCAGCGCCTCGCGTACGGCGGGCAGCGCCCACAGGCCGCACCACTGCATGGCGGTCAGCTCCTGCGTGAACGCCGACGGGTCCGGCCAGTCGGAGGGCGCCCCGAGCAGCAGCGACTTGTCGGCGTACAGCTGGCGCAGTCTGCCGAGGGCGCGGGCGGCGGCCGGGTCGTCGAAGCCGACCTCGCCGTCCTCCGTGACGGAGGTGAGGCCGGCCGCGTACAGCGGAGTGACGCCGAGGGCGCCCGCCCCGCCGTCGTTGCCGAGGAAGAGACCCTTCACCTTCTCCGTCGTCAGCGCCTTCGCCGCGTCGACCAGCGCCTCCAGGCTGCGGGGCGGCTCGACCCCCGCGTCGTCGAGCAGGCTCTTGCGGTAGTAGAGCAGGTGCATGTCGACGACCTGGGGGATCGCCCAGATCCGCCCGTCGTACGTCTTCGGGGCGAGCACCACGGTTGAAGTCGTCCTTCACCCCGTCGAAGAGGTCGGTGAGGTCGACGACCTGCCCCTTGCGGATCTGGTCCAGGGAAGGGCCGTTGACCTCGAAGACGTCGGGCCCGGAGTCGGTGAGCAGGGCCGCGGCGGTCTGCTCGTCGTAGTTGCCGGGCCGCCACTGCACCTGGACGTCGGCCTTGTCGTACGCGGCGGCGTACCGTTTCACGGCCTGCTCGGCGCCCGCCTCGCCGTACTGGTGGTACCACTGCGCGAGCCGCGGGCCCTTGCCGCCCGAACCCCCGCCGTCCCGCCCCGTGTTGGACCCGCACGCGGTGAGCAGCCCGAGTGCCGCGCCGGTCCCGAGCAGTGTCCTGCGGCTGATGGTCATGCCTCGTCCCCCTGCGTGATGTCGGAGTGCTGTACCTATGCCGGAGTGCCTGTACGTGTCGGCCCAACGATCAACCATGCGCGGTGATTACGACAGAGGGGTTGCGGCCGAGTGTCACCCTCCGGGCGGGCGGCGCGTCGGCGCTCCGCTCCGTCAGGCGTCAGCGCTCCGTCAAGGTGTCCGCCGCCGGTGTATGCGCGGCGTCAAGAACAGCGCGGCGGCCGTCCGGCGCGGCCTACCGTGCCGCACATGGGACACGACAGGACGATCCGGGGCGCCACCCGGCGCGGTACGGCGCGGCACGGCGGACACCGGACCGCGGGCGGCGCGGCGGACACGGTGACTGACCGGAACTGGACGGCCGAGGTGCGCTCCGCCGCCCTGTGCGCGCTGGGGCTCCTCGGGCTCGTGGTCTTCCTGGACGTGGCCAACGGCACGTTCGCCGCGCCCCGGCTCGCCCTGTGGTGGGGGCTCGCCGCGCTGCTGTACGGGGTGCTGCACCCCGCGCGGGTGACGGCGGGCCCCGGCTGGCTCGCCGTGCGGGGGCTCGGCCGCCGCCGGCACGTCTGCACCGGCCTGCTGACCGCCGTGCGGTACAGCGACGGCGTGGCGGCGCGGCTGGTCCTGTACGACTCGCTCGGCAACCGCGTCGAGCTGGACCCACGCGTCCTCCTCGCCGATCCGCTGCTGCTGCACCAGGCTGGACCGGGGCGCTCGCGCCGCGCGGGAGGCGGGACTGCTCAGGACTGGCTACACCGAGCTGAGCAGGCTGATCGCGCGGGCCGGTGGCTGTGGCTGTGGCTGTGGAGATGTGCACCGGCGGCACAGCACGCACCGGCTCAGCGCGCACGGCTCAAACAGTACGGCTCAGCCCGCACAGCCCAGGCAATACGGCCGCTCAGGCCGCCGCCCCGCCGTCGATGACCAGGTCCGCGCCGACCACGGAGGCGGACTCGTCCGACGCCAGGTACAGCTCGCCCGCGCGACCTCCTCGGTCGTCGAGACCCGGCCCAGCGGTGACTCCTCCTTCATGCGCGCCGCGCGGTCGGCCTCGCTCTCGCCGGGGCGCAGCGACATGGTGGTGTCGGCGGCCCCCCGGGCTGACGGTGTTGATGCGGACCCCGTCGCGGATGTGCTCGGCGCGGCCGCGCGGCTCAGCGCGGAGACCGCCGCCTTGGTCGCGCCGTAGGCCGCCGTGCCGGGCAGGCTGTGGTGGGCGCCGAGGTTCGAGCCGATGTTGACGATCGTGCCGCCCGTGGCCTGGGCGCGCATCTGCCTGACCTCGGCCTGGAGGGCGAGCAGGACGCCGGTGACGTTGATGTCGAGCATGGCGCGCCAGTCCTTCTCGGACAGTTCGGTGACCGGCTGCCCGGCGCGCGCGATGCCCGCGTTGTTGACGGCCACGTCCAGGGAGCCGAAGCGGTCCACGGCCGCGGCGACCAGGGCGGTCATGTCCGCCGAGCGGGACACGTCGGCGGTGGCCGCGAGCGCCGTGCCGCCGGCGGCCTCGATAAGGGCGACGGTCTCCCTCAGGGACGCCTCGGTGCGCCCGGCCACGACGACGTCGCGCCCTCGGCGGCGAACGCCCGGGCCATGGCGCGGCCGAGGCCGGAACGGCGCCGGTGACGAGGGCGGTGCGGCCGGTGAAGCGGGAACGGGTGACAGACGTGGACGTCATGACAGCTCTTTTCTTGACCGATCGGTTCAATATCGGGGCATGAGAAGCGTGGGCCGAAGAGTTGGCCGAAGTGTTGGCCGAAGCGTGGCCGAGACGCGGGGGCCATCGGGCGGGGGCTCAGTCCAGGAGGGTCAGCGCCTGCTCCACCGCGTCCCGCACCCGCGCCGGGTCCGCCGACGCCTTGCCGACCACGCGCAGGCCCTGCAACAGGACGAGCAGCATGCGGGCCAGCGTCAGCGGATCGCGGTCGGCGGGCAGCTCGCCCTGCGCCTGGGCGCGGACGAGCGCGGAGTGCAGCAGCGTCTCGATGTGTCCCAGTTGCGCTCGACGGCCCGGGCGGCCGTCGCGTCGTGCGGGGCCAGCTCGGCCGCCGTGTTGGTGACGAAACACCCGGTCAGGCGGCGCCGCTCGGCCGTGGCCTCCGCGCCGAAGCGCCGCACCGCCGCGCGTACGGCGGGCAGCGCCGGGCCGGGCTGCGCCAGCTCGGCGAGCAGGAGGGGCCGTTGCTGCTCGCGTACCGCTCCAGGGCCTTCAGGTACAGGTCGTGCTTGTTGCCGAAGGTCGCGTAGATGCTGGCGCGCCCGATGCCGAGCGCCTCGACGAGGTCCGCCATGGACGTCGCCTCGTAGCCGCGCCGCCAGAACAGCTCTAGGGCCGACTGGAGCGCGGCGTCCGGATCGAATTCCTTGGTCCTGGCCACGTCGAGACAGTAGGGCTGTCTGGAACGATCGGTCAAGACGGTTGTGGGGGCGGGCGGTCAGGCGATGCGTACGGGGTGCACGGTCACCGCCACCTCGTCGTCGTCCAGGCATCGCCCCGTCTCAAGGTCGAACCGCTGCTTGAGGAGCGGCGATGCGACGAACGGCCGCCCGCCCCGGGAGCCGAGCAGGCCCCGCGAGAGCACCGCGGCGCCCGTGAACGGATCGCGGTTGTCGATCGCGTACGCGCGCCCCTCGCGGTCGAGGAAGAGCGCCGCCTGGCGGCCGTCGGGCAGCAGGGCCGCGATGCCCCGGCCCGGGGTCAGCCGGGCACGCTCGCAGATCTCGAACCAGTCGTCGTTCAGGCGGAGTTGGACGCGTGCCGCACGGGTGGCGGTGGTCATCGGGAGGCTCCTTCCAGGGGCCGGGGGCTGAGGGAGAGCAGGGGCAGGTCCGGCTTGATCTGGTCCCGCTCCGGGACGAAGCCGACCGTCGGGTCCGGCACGCCCGGCGCGTTCACGAAGGACACGAAGCGCGCGAACGCTCCGGGTCGTCCAGGGTCGCGGCCCACTCGTCGCGGTAGTGCGTGACGTGGTCCGCCATCAGCGCCTCCAGCTCGGCGCAGATGCCCAGCGAGTCGTGGACGACCACATCGCGTACGTGGTCCAGGCCGCCGTCGATCCGCTCCAGCCAGGCCGCGGTGCGCTCCAGGCGGTCGGCGGTGCGGATGTAGAACATCAGGAACCGGTCGATCAGGCGCACCAGCTCCGCGTCGTCGAGGTCCTGCGCGAGCAGGTCGGCGTGGCGCGGGGTGGCGCCGCCGTTGCCGCCCACGTACAGGTTCCAGCCGCTCGCCGTGGCGATCACGCCGAAGTCCTTCGACTGGGCCTCGGCGCACTCGCGGGCGCACCCGGACACCGCCGACTTCAGCTTGTGGGGCGCCCGCAGGCCGCGGTAGCGCAGCTCCAGGTCGATGGCCATGCGCACGGAGTCCTGCACGCCGTAGCGGCACCAGGTCTGCCCGACGCAGGACTTCACCGTGCGCAGCGCCTTGCCGTACGCGTGCCCGGACTCGAAGCCGGCGTCCACCAGCCGGGTCCAGATCATCGGCAGCTGCTCGACGCGGGCGCCGAAGAGGTCGATGCGCTGGCCGCCGGTGATCTTCGTGTAGAGGCCGAAGTCCCGCGCCACCTCGCCGATGACGATGAGTTTCTCCGGGGTGATCTCGCCGCCGGGGATGCGGGGGACCACCGAGTACGAGCCGTTCTTCTGGAGGTTGGCGAGGAAGTGGTCGTTGGTGTCCTGGAGCGCGGCCTGCTCGCCGTCCAGGACGTGGCCCTCGGCGCCGATCGTCGGGGCCAGCGAGGCGATGATCGAACCGACCGCCGGCTTGCACACCTCGCAGCCCTCGCCGCCGCGCGCCGCCTCCCGCCCGTGCCCGTCGAGCAGCGCGCGGAACGACGTGATCCGCAGGACGCGGACGATCTCGTACAGCTCCTGGCGGGTCTGTCCGAAGCAGTCGCACAGCCCCTTGTCACCGGAGTGCGGGAGCAGCTGTCCGATGACCTTCACGCAACTGCCGCAGCCCGTACCGGCCTTGGTGCACTTCTTGACCTCGGGCAGGGTGGCGCAGGCCTGGATGGCGTCCTTGGTGACGTTGTGGCAGCTGCAGATCACCGCCGAGGCCGGCAGCGACTCCGGGCCGAGCGCGACGGGGGCGCCCGCGCCCGCGGGCAGCACCAGCTGCTCGGGCGGCAGCGGCGGCACGGTCCCGGTGAGGGGGCGCAGCAGACCGTACGCCTCCGCGTCGCCGACGAGGACGCCGCCCAGCAGCTCGCCGCCCGCGCCCATCACCAGCTTCTTGTACGTGCCCGAACGCGAGTCGGAGTAGACGACGTTCAGGCAGCCCTCGGCCGTCCCGTGCGCGTCGCCGAAGGAGGCGACGTCGACACCGAGGAGCTTCAGCTTGGTCGACAGGTCGGCGCCCGTGAAGCGCGCCTCGCGGTCGGCGGCCATGGCGGCGGCGGCCGTCTGCGCCATCTCGTAGCCGGGCGCGACCAGGCCGTAGACGCGGCCGTCCACGGCCTGCGCGCACTCGCCGATCGCGTACACGTCCGGGTCGCTGGTGCGGCACTGCTCGTCGACGGTGATGCCGCCGCGCTCGCCGACCGTCAGGCCGTGGTCGCGGGCGAGCTGGTCGCGCGGGCGGACACCCGCGGAGAACACGACCAGATCGGTGGCGAGTTCGCTGCCGTCGGAGAGCTTCATGGCGCTGACCGCGCCGTCCTCGCCGGTCACGATCTCCTGCGTGCCGGTGCCGGTGTGCACGGTCAGGCCCATGCCGGTGATGGTGCGCAGGAGCGCCGCGCCACCGCCCTCGTCGACCTGCACGGGCATCAGCCGCGGCGCGAACTCCACGACGTGCGTGGTCAGTCCGAGGCCGCGCAGCGCGCCCGCCGCGCCTCCAGGCCGAGCAGGCCACCGCCGACCACCGCGCCGGTCGTCGCGCGCTTCTTCGCGTACTCCTCGATGGCGAGGAGGTCCTCAATGGTGCGGTAGACGAAGCAGCCCGCCGCGTCCTTGCCCGGCACGGGCGGCACGAAGGGGTACGAACCGGTGGCGAGGACCAGCGTGTCGTACGGGAAGACCCGCCCGGAGCGGGCCGTGACCGTCTTCGCCGCGCGGTCGAAGCTCTCGGCGGGCTCGTCGACGTACAGCTCGATGCCGTGCGCGTCGAGGAACCCCCGGTCGGTCAGGGAGAGTTCGTCGGGTGTGCGGCCGGAGAAGTACGAGGTCAGCTGCACGCGGTCGTAGGCGGGGCGCGGCTCCTCGCAGAGCACCACGATCCGGTGGCTCGCCGCGAGACCGCGCTCGACGGCGGCCTCCAGGAAGCGCTGGCCGACCATGCCGTGGCCGACGAGCACGATGGTGGGGCGGTGGTGTGGGGCCCGCGGGGTCTGTGCGTGGTCCGGGTTCGGCATGTCAGCGGCCTCCGTCGTAGGCGAGCAGGTGGAGCAGGGGGCTGTCGTCGTCGGCAGCGGGTCGTCCGCCTCCCAGGCGCGGGCGAGCGCGCCCACCGAGGCGAGGTCGCCGAGCAGGACGCCGCCGACAGGCGGTCGCCGCGGACGACGACCTTGCGGTAGGTGCCGCGGGTGGCGTCGGCGAGCTGGATGACGTCGTCGTCGGGGTGCGGCTCCGGGTCGCCGAACGCCGCCAGGTCCAGCGGCCCGGGCCCCGATCCCGATCCCGGTCCCGGTCCTGATCCCGGTCCCGCTCCCGGCCCGGTGAGGGTGAGGCGGGTGAGCATGCGGCTGCCGGTGTAGGGGGCGGCGGCGCGGCCCAGGAGGTCATCGGCGAGCGCGTCGGCCTGTTCGAGGGCGGGCGTCGCCAGGCCGTAGACGCGCCCCGCGTGCTCCGCGCAGTCACCGATCGCCCGGATGTGCGGGTCACAGGTACGCAGCCGGTCGTCCACGACGATGCCCTTGCGTACGTCGAGCCCGGCGGCCAGCGCCAGACCCGTACGGGGGCGCACGCCGCAGGCGAGGACCGTCAGATCGGTGTCCAGCGAGTAGCCGTCCGCCAGCTCCACACTGCGCACGGCCCCGCCGGTGACGCCGACACCGCGCACCCGGCACTCGGTGTGCACCTCGACGCCGAGGCCGGTCAGGTGCGCCCGCACCAGCTCCGAGGAGGCCGGGTCCAGCTGGCGCTCCATGAGCCGCTCGGCCTGCTGCGTCAGGACGACCTGCGCGCCCCGCCCGGCCAGCGCGCGGGCCGCCGAGACGCCGAGGAGACCGCCGCCGATGACGACGACGCGGGTGCCGGGGGACACGGCCTCGGACAGG
Organism: Streptomyces huasconensis; assembly: GCA_004010275.1. Classification (GTDB taxonomy): domain Bacteria; phylum Actinomycetota; class Actinomycetes; order Streptomycetales; family Streptomycetaceae; genus Streptomyces; species Streptomyces huasconensis. The sequence continues at coordinate 3,646 of RBWT01000161.1, read as the reverse complement.
GCCAGGCAGTCGTCCATCGTCCGGAAGGCGTGCACCCCGCCCGGCAGCTCACGGGCGCCGGGCGCGAACAGGCCGCGCAGGGGCGGCAGCACCGGGTTGGAGCCGGTGGCGAGGATCAGGGTGCCGTAGGGGACGACGGTGCCGTCGTCGCAGTGCACCCGCCGTTCCGCGCGGTCGATGCGGACCGCGCGGGCGCGCAGGGTGGTGGTGCCGGGCGGCTTCGGCAGGGCGATCACGTCCGCGCCGTACCGGCCCGCGAGGACCTCCGCGAGGAGGACGCGGTTGTACGGGGCGTGCTCCTCCTCGCCGATGAGTACGGTGTCGAGGCCGTGGGCGCCCTGGGTGCCTTCGGGGCCCTCGGCGCCGAGGCGCTGCGCTACGCGGGCGCCGGCCAGGCCCGCGCCGATCACCACTGCCGTGGATGTCATGCTCAGCAGCCTGCGGGGCGGGTGTTTCCCGGCCGGGGCCGGGTTGTTTCTCTCGGGGAACGGTGCCCTCAGCGGCCGCGGGCGGCGGGTGTGAGGCGCGGCGCGCACAACCTCAGAAGAGCCTCAACTCTCCCTGGCCGTCGTGGACGACGGCCGCACCGCCTCCGTAGGGTCGCGATCATGCCTGACATATCCATGACCACGGTCGTCGTGCTCTGCCTCGCCGCCCTCGCGGCCGGCTGGATCGACGCCGTGGTCGGCGGCGGCGGACTGCTGCTGCTCCCCGCCCTCCTGCTCGGCCTGCCGGGCGGTACCCCGGCCGCGCACGCCCTCGGCACCAACAAGGCCGTGGCGATCGTCGGCACGACCGGCGCCGCGCTGACCTACGTCAAGAAGACGCCCGTCGACGTGCCCACCGCCGTACGCATCGGCCTCGCCGCCCTCGCCGGGTCGATGGGCGGCGCCTTCTTCGCGGCGGGCATGAGCACCGAGGTGCTGAAGCCCGTCATCATGGTGGTGCTGGTCGCCGTCGGCACCTTCGTGATCCTGCGGCCCGCCTTCGGCACCGCGCCCGCCGCGGAGCCCGCCTCACCGAAGCGGATTCTCGCCGCGATCGGCCTCGCGGGCCTCGGCATCGGCTTCTACGACGGCCTGATCGGACCCGGCACGGGCACCTTCCTCGTGCTCGCCCTGACCGCCGTCCTCCACCTCGACCTGGTCGCCGCCTCCGCCACCGCGAAGATCGTCAACTGCTGCACCAACGCCGGTGCCCTCGCGATGTTCGCCTGGCAGGACGCCGTCCTGTGGCGACTGGCCGCGCTGATGGCCCTCTTCAACCTCGCGGGCGGCATGTTCGGCGCGCGCACGGCGCTGAAGAAGGGCAGCGGTTTCGTCCGGATCGTGCTGCTGACCACGGTCTTCGGGCTCGTGGTGAAGATGGCGTACGAGCAGTGGGTGGCGTGAGACGCGGACCCGCCCCCCCGGCTCAGCGCACCGCCGTCAGGTGCGCGAAGACGACGACGTTGCCCTGGTAGCCGGTCTGCTTCGAGTACTTGCCGCCGCAGGTGATGACGCGCAGCTCGGGGCGCGCGGCGGCGCCGTACACCTTCTCGTCGGGGAAGTCCTTCGCGTCGTACACCTCGATCGCGTGGACGGTGAAGACGGCCACGCTGCCGTCCCTGCGCTCGATCTCGATGGTGCGGCCCCTGTCGAGCGCGCCCAGCGCGTAGAAGACCGCCGGGCCCTCCTTGTTGTCGACGTGGCCCGCCACGATGGCGGTGCCCCGCTCGCCGGGTGTGGTGCCCGCCTCGTACCAGCCGGCCAGGTTCTTCCGCTCGGACGGCGGCACGTCGAGGCTGCCCGTAGGGGTCAGCCCGAGTCCCATCAGGGGCGCGTCGACGCCGATCGCCGGAATCCGCACGCGGTCGGGCGGTGACGGCGGCAGCGCCGCGGTGCCCGGCTCGGGGCGGTGGTGGCCGGGCCAGGCTCGGGGCGGCCTGCGCGGGGGAGGGCTGGGGCGGCGGGTGCGAGGCGGTGCCGCTGCTCAGCAGCCAGGCGCCGGAGCACAGTGCCACGAGGCTGACGGTCGTTATGACGGTGTTGCCGGTCCTGTCGCGCATACGGCGGTCCCCCTCGGGGTCGGTCGGGCCAAGGCCTCGTCCCCCTCCCCGCCCACGAGGGGACACGGGCCGGGAGGGGGCGGGGGCGGCGGTACCGGTGGACAGCGGAGGGTGTCCGTCAGATCCTGTCGCCTCTCGCCCGGCGATGCAGGAGCCAGGTACCGCCCGCGGCGGCGACGGCCAGGGCCGCCACTCCCGCCGCGGTCTGCACGGGGTCGGGACCGAGCGCGCCGCCGACCCCCGTCTTCACATGTCCCCTCGGGAGCGGCCGCGGCTGCTCCGCGGCGGCCGCGGTGGAGGTGATCGTCACCACCAGGTCGCCGCGACTGCTTGTTCTTCACGGCGGCGCCTCCGGCACCGGAGCACTTCGCGACGATCTCGTACGTACCCGGCTGCGCGGACGGCGGCACCTCGAACCGACCGACCGCGTCCTCGGGACGCTTGCCCGGCGCCAGGGTGAAGGTGCCCGCCCCGACCGCGCTGGCGTCCCCCGCGGCGGTCCCGCCGGTGCCGCAGGCGGTGGTCGCGCACGGTGACGGCCGAACCGGGGGTGACGGTGGCGGGCTGGATCTTCAGGCCGCCGACGGGGACGGCGGAGACGCCGGGGACGCCGGGGGCGACCGAGACGTTAGGGGCAGATGTGGGGGCGGCGGGCGCGGGTGACGGCTGTCGCCGGGGGCGGCCAGGGCGCCCGCCGCCGCTACGGCGAGCGCGGTACCGGACAGCAGGCGGGCGTTGCGCATGGTGCTCGTTCCTCCGAGGCCTTCGCGGGACGCGCCCCGCGGCACCCCCAAGTGCCGCTGCGTCGGTCGAGCCCCGCTGTACCGAGGTAAGTGGCACTCGGCGGGACACGCCTCCTGATGTGACATCAGGAAGGCGTCGCAGAAGCCGCCGTATGGGGGAACTCCGGACCGTCGGCGGGAGAGTTCCAGCAGGTCACCGGCGTTTCGGTGGCGGGATTCCGAAGAACGTGCTCGGCGCCTGTGAATGGGTGACCCGGTGCGCCGACCGGCTCAGACCGTGTCCCAGGGAACGTCCTCGTAGACCGCGGCGACCCTCGCCATCACCTTCTCGTCGATCTCGTACGCGACCGAGTCGATGCGCCGCACCGGACTGACCCCCCACGCGTTCGTGACGAACGCCCCCGCGTACGACGGCAGGTCCGCGAGGGTGACGGGCGCGTGCCGGGTGGGGAGCCCGGCGGCGGGCAGGCGCGACTCGAGCAGCCGCATCGTGACGCCCGCCAGGTGGGGCGCGTTCGGCCACACGATCCGCGGGCCGTCCCGCGTGTTGTCGTAGAAGGCGATGTTCGTGACGGCGCCCTCGCTGATCTCCCCGCCGGGGCCGGTGAGCAGCGCGTCGTCGAAGCCCGCGCGCCGCGCCAGCTCGCCGTACCGGGCCTGGGCGAAGCCGCCCAGCAGCTTGAGGTGGGCGAAGGGCCGCTGGTACGGCACGGACATCAGCGCCTGAGCGCGGTCCGTCAGCGCGACGCAGCACGGTGGGCGGCCGCACGGTGACCATCACGGAGGGTTGGCCTGCGGGGGCGTGGACGTGGACGCGTAGGGAGGCGTCGTCGATGGGCGTCGGCGGAGCCGCCGG
>RBWT01000160.1 GCA_004010275.1 Streptomyces huasconensis | reverse complement strand
TGGACCAGCTCGCGGCGCGGAACACGAGCTTCGGGCCTGCGGGGTTCTTGGAGTCACGGACGGGGACGACGGTGGGGTGTCCGTCGACTACTTCGAGGCAGTCGCTGCCACTACCGCCGCTGTGCGTGGACTTGCGCCAGCGGGCGATCTCCAGGCATTCGCCGCCGTCGCCCGCGCTGTAGCTGGACTTGTGCCAGGTTGCCGTAGTCAGGTCGTGCTCAGGGATGGTCCTCATGGGCGTAATCCTCTGCCACTGATTGGATCAGGGCCAGGGATTCTTGTGGAGACAGTGCGCTGGCCCCTACCAAAGCGTAGGTCAGTTCGTGCCGGGCCACTGTGGCCGGATCGTCTTCCAGCCGTCCGATGCCGAGCCCATCCACGAAGGCAAGCGGGGGCGCGTCGGCGAACTTCATCAGCCTGAGCGTGCCGCCCAGCGACATGTGCGCGCCTGCCGCGAACGGCAGTACCTGCACGATGATCCGGCAGCTCCGCGCAAGTGTTGCTACGTGAAGCAACGCCTCTGCCATCACGGCTGCGCCGCCGACCTTCCGGCGCAGGACGGCTTCGTCAAGCACGGTCCAGAACAACGGGGTTGTTGGGTCATCCAGCAGGCGCGCTCGTTCCAGCCGGTCGGCCACTAGCTCCTCGATGTCTTCCTCTGTCGCTGTCGGCTGATACGCGCGGAACACCGCATGTGCGTAACCCCTTGTCTGCAACAGCCCAGGCATCAGCAGCGGTGCGTACTGCCTGATGGAGGTCGCGACCGCCTCCGCTTCCGCCGCCTCCGTGAAGTGATCCGGATACTTCGACTTCGCCAGCGCCCCGCAGTTGCGGGTGAAGAAGTCGTCCGTGCCGAGGACTTCGTCGAAGTGGTGCGCATACTCCAGCTGCATCCGGCGCGTACCGGCCTCCAGTTGGCCGATGAACGTGCCGCTCACGAACAGCGGTGAGCCCAGGGCGTCCTGGCTGAGGCCGGCCCGTTCGCGGGCGTGGCGCAGTTCGGCGCCGAGGAACGCCCGTGGGTTGGAGGAAGGGTCGAGGTCCTTGGGGCGGGTCATGGGCAACTCCTCCACCACGCAATGGTTTCTGTTGAGTCGGCTGCGCTTTTCAGCCTACGCAGGACCGGACACGCTAGGTGACGTAACGACGACACTCGGTGGAAAGGCGGAGCCCATGGCGCTGACGGCGGAGGAACGGTTGCGGGCGGCGGAGGAGGCCGTGCGGCAGTTGAAGGCGGGCCTGGCGCGGGCGGGGGTCACGCTGCCGTCGCTGCGGGTGGACCCGTTGAGCGTGGCGAACGAATCCCTGCCCCTCGTGGAGCTGGGGCGCTGCAACATGGACACCGCGCTGCGGCTGGCCTGCGTACTGGAGGGGCGGGGCGGTGAGTGATCCGAACGTGCCGGAGGCGGGGACGTACGCCGTGGACTTCCGGGACGGCAGCGTCGGGCAGGTGATGGGCTGCGAGGGCGGCCTCGTGCAGCTGCGGCCGCTGGGCGGCGGCCGGGAGTGGGACTGCCCGCCGGGGTCGGTGGGTGACGCGCCCCCGGAGGACGTGCTCCGGGCCAAGGTGCGGGAACTGAACCGGCGTGCGCAGGCGCGGCCGCGATGAGCGGATCGCCGCCGGGGACGCTGGTCCGTGGGACGCTGGAGGCAGGCGGTCGACGATCGCCGACTCGTCGATCCACGTTCACGCGCCGCAGGCCACCACAAGAGAAGGGACCCGCGATGACCGCAGCACAGGTCGAGCACGACACGGCTCCTGAGCACCGGTCATGGGACCTCCTGCTCCAGGCATGGCGTGAGCTGGATGTGCCGGAAGGCTGGCACGCCGAGATCGATGAAGGGCAGATCGCCTTGGTACCGCCGCCGCACAGGCATCACAACGGAATCGCAGCCATGCTGCACCGGGCGCTTTACGGGGTGATCCCCGAGGAGCTGGAGGTCTACCAGACCCTCGGTCTCCACATCGCCCCCTTGGGCAAGCTGTACGTCCCCGACCTGGTGCTCGCGCCCCGCGAGATCGTCGACGCCGCCGACCCCGACAGCAACGATCCGCTGGACGCGTCGGAGGCGCTGCTCGTCGTCGAGATCACCTCGCAGAGCAACGCCAAGGACGACCGCGTCAAGAAGCTGTGGGCCTACGGACACGCCCCGGTGCCTGTCTACCTGCTCGTGGACCGGTTCGACGAGCACGGCCCGACCGCCACCCTCTTCACCGGCCCTCGGAACGGGGCGTACAAGCACGCCGAGCGGGTGCCGTTCGGGGAGATCCTGAAGCTGCCGGCGCCGTTCGCGGCGACGGTCGACACGGCGGCCTTCCCCGGCTAAGCGGTGCGGGAGTGGTCCAGCGCCGCGCGCAGGTGGCCCTTCGAGGTGGTGAGGAGGTCTGCCGCCGTGGCGGCGTCGACTCCGCCGAGGATCGTCAGGATCGCGTTCTTCACCTCGCCGTCCGTCGCGGCGAGGGCGGCCTCGATCTCCTCGTCGGGGGCGCCCGTGGCGAGGGCGACGATGCGGTGGGAGCGGGCGCGCAGCTTCTCGTTCGACGCGCGGACGTCCACCATGAGGTTCCCGTAGGTCTTGCCGAGGCGGATCATCGTGATCGTCGAGATCATGTTGAGGACGAGCTTCTGGGCCGTGCCCGCCTTCAACCGGGTGGAGCCGGTGAGGAGTTCGGGGCCGACGACGATCTCGATGCCGTGGTCGGCGGCGGCGCGAGCGCGCTGTCCGCGTTGCAGGACAGGCCGATGGTGAGGGCGCCGTGGCGGGCGCGGGCGTGTTCGACCGCGCCGACCGCGTACGGGGTGCGGCCCGACGCCGAGACGCCGACCACCACGTCGGCCGCCGTGAGCCGCAGGCCGTCCAGGTCGGCGGCGGCGAGTTCCTTGCTCTCCTCCGCGCCCTCCACCGCCTCGACCATCGCGCCGGGGCCGCCCGCGATGAGGCCGACGACCCGGCTCGGGTCGGTGTTGAACGTGGGCGGCACTCCGAGGCGTCGAGCACGCCGAGGCGGCCCGCCGTGCCCGCGCCCGCGTAGACCAGACGGCCGCCGCCCGCCAGGCGCTCGGCGGTGGCGTCGATCGCGGCGGCGATGGCGGGCAGCCGCTCGGCCACGGCCGCCGGGACGGTCGCGTCCTCGGCGTTCATGATCCGCGCGATCTCCAGGGTGTCCAGCCGGTCGATCTCGGACAGCTCGGGCCGGAACGCCTCGGTGGTGAGGGTGGCCGAGCTGGGCGCGGAGATCTTCGTGGTCTTCGGTCGAGGTCATGGTGGTGGCGGCTCTTTCGTGTCCGGTGGGGGGTTGGCGGGGCGGAACGGTTCTGCGGCGGCTGCTGCTGCCGCCCGCGCAGGGCTGTGGCGGTGGGCGAGCGCTTCGTAGGAGGCGGCGAGCGCGGGCGCCGCCGTCTCGTACGTCCGCTGGGCGACGCCGACGAACAGGCAGTCCACGACGAGGAGCTGGCTCGTGCGGGACGACATGGCGGCCGGCCTCAGCTCGCTCTCGCGCGCCGTCGAGGTGGTCAGGACGTGGTCGGCGTACTGCGAGACGGCGCCGTCGGGGCGGCCGGTGATCGCGACCGTGGTCGCGCCGTGTTCGAAGGCGACCCGCAGCGGCTCGATGACGTCGCCCGTGGAACCCGAGTGGGTGATCGCGATGGCCACGTCCTTGGCGCGCAGCGTCACGGCGTTGGTGACGGCCAGGTGCGGGTCGGAGTGGGCGTGCGCGATGTGGCCGATGCGCAGGAGCTTCTGGGCCAGGTCCTGGGCGACCAGGCCCGAGGCCGCGACGCCGTAGATCTCCACGCGGGGCGCGGTCGCGAGGGCGGCGACGGCGGCGCCGAGCTGCACCATGTCGAGCGCGGCGGCGGTGTCGGCCAGGGTCTGCTGCTCGTCGTAGGCGAGCTTCGCGACGACGTCCGCCAGGGGGTCGTCGACGGCGATGTCCGCGGTGACGGCGGGTGCCCGGCCCGACTGCTGCTGGGCGGCGAGGCCCGCGAGCGCCAGGCGCAGGTCGCGGTAGCCGGGGTAGCCGAGGAGGCGGGCGGTGCGGACCACCGTGGCCTCGCTGGTGCCGGTCAGCTCGGCGAGGCCGGTGACCGTGAGGGCGGCGCATCCCGCGGGGTCGGCGGCGACGGCCTCGGCGACGCGCTGCATGGAGCGGGTCATCGACGGCGCGAGGGTCCGGACCTTGGCCGCGAGGGCGGCGGGGGCCGGGGGAGCGGCGCCCGCGAAAATTTCCTTCACTTCATGGGTCACGTCTGAAAGGTATTTTCACGGGCGGAGGCGGTCAAGACTCCGTGACGCCCGCATCGGGTGACAATGGCTCCATGGACACGATCGACCCCCTGGAGCAGGCGTTGCACGCCGCCCGCGCGCTCGTCCTCGCCGACCTCGTCGAGCGTGAGGTCGCCGAGGCCGAGGTCGTCTCGCTCGTCGAGGAGGCGGTGGCGCACCGCCGCTGGTGGGTCGAGCAGTGGCCCGAGGGCATCGGCTACGTCGCCGGGCTCGTCGCCCAGGACGTACAGGACGCCCTGCTCGAACGCCACGGCCGCTGGCCGCTGTGCCCGGTGTGCGGCTCGGGCGACCCGCACGCCCTCGACGTCGAACCGGAGCTGGGGCCCGACCCGCACTGGGTGTGCGGCAAGGCGGGCGTCGTCGTGGCACCCGTGGGCCGGCTGACATGACCCTCTACATCGACCCGCCGACCTGGCCCGGCCACGGCCGCATGTGGTCCCACCTGGTCAGCGACGTCTCGTACGACGAACTGCACGCCTTCGCCGCCGCCATCGGCGCGCCCCCGCGCGCCTTCGACGACGACCACTACGACATCCCCTCGGACCGGTACGACGACGCCGTGCGGGCGGGCGCCGTCGAGGTCGGCTCGAAGGAGCTGGTGCGCAGGCTGACGGCGGCGGGGCTGCGCAGGCCCAAGGGGCGGTCGGTGTGACGCCGGTGGCCTACGGGGCGGATGACGTGGCCGGGGTGGGGGCGGAGGCCGGGGTCGACGACGTCACTACGCGGCCGGGAGTCTTGCGGTGCAGGCGCAGCGAGACCGCCACCGCCGCGATCGCCGTCGCCGTCATGGCCGCGCCCGCCCACGCCGTGGCCGCGTAGCCGAAGTCCAGGTCGATGACGGTGCCGCCGAGCCAGGGGCCGCCGGTGTTGCCGAGGTTGAACGCCGCGTCGTCGTCGCGCCCGCCAGGGTGGGGGCGGCGCCCGCGACGTTGAACATGCGGGCGTTCAGGGCCGGGGCCGTGTAGAACGCGCTGACCCCCAGCAGGAACGACAGCGTGATCGCCGCCGCCGGGGCCGACGCGAACAGCGCCAGCGCGCCGAGGAAGACCGTCGACGCGGCGATACCGCTGAGCAGCACCCCGAAGAGGTGCGCGTCCGCGACCCGGCCGCCGATCGCCGTGCCGACCAGGGCGCCGAGGCCGAAGAGGCCGAGGACGGAGGGGACCCAGCCCTCGGCCAGGCCCGCCACGTCCGTCAGGAGCGGGGAGAGGTAGGAGAAGGCGCAGAAGACGCCGCCCGCCGCGAGCGCGGTGATCGTGACCGAGAGCCAGACCTGGCGGTCGGCGTAGATCGCGACCTCCTTCTTGAGGCGCGGCTTCTCGGCGGGCAGCGGGATGCGCGGGATCAGCGTGAGGACGCCGACGAGCGCGACCGCGGAGGCCGCGCCGACCGCCCAGAACGCGGAGCGCCAGCCGAAGTGCTCGCCGAGGAAGGCGCCGGCCGGGACGCCGAGGACGTTAGCGATGGACAGGCCGCCGATCATCACCGCCATGGCGCGGGCGCGCTGCCCGAAGTCGACCATCGCGATCGCCACGGCCGCGCCGACCGCCCAGAACCCGGCACAGGCCAGGGCGCTGACCACGCGGGACGCGAAGAGGATCTCGTACGAAGGGGCGAGGGCGCCGGCGACCTGGCCCAGGCCGAAGACCGTGATGAGCGCGATGAGGGTGGTGCGCCGGGGCAGACGCAGCGTCGCCACGGCGAGCAGCGGGGCGCCGATGACCATGCCGATCGCGAAGGCGGATATGAGCAGGCCCGCGCGCGGGATCGAGACGTTCATGTCGTCGGCGATGGGCGGCAGCAGCCCGGAGAGCATGAACTCGCTCGTGCCGAGGGCGAAGACGGCGAGGCCGAGCATGTAGACGGCCATGGGCATGCGGGTGGGTGTGCGCTTGCTGGTGGCCGTGGGTGTGCTGGTGGGTGCGGGCGTGCGGGTGGGTGCGGGGGGAGCGCCGGCGTCCGGCTGCGCTGTCGGGTCAGAGGTCGGCATGAACAGGTCCAACACCGCTGGGGGGTGCCGGCATTCCGGGGGCACGTCCTGGCTCACGTGCATTCCTGGGCACGGGTAGAGGGGCGCCGTCACCTCCGCGTCCCGTACGTCTCGCGCGCTCCGACCGCGCCCTCCGTACCGGCCGCACCCCCGTGGTGACGGCACCCCTCCGCTCAGGACCCGCTAAGCGCGGGTCAGCCCTCGTCCCAGCCCACGCTGCCGACGCCGGTGCCGCCGAAGCAGCGGGCGCTCGACACGTCGGAGCCGCCCGGGTGCACGGTCTTCCAGGCGCCCTTGGCGTCCGGCCACATGCCGCACACCACCGAGGCGCGGAAGGCCCGCACCACGTTGGTGTTGTTCTGGCAGCGCGCGTGCCCGGTCCAGCCGTCCGAACTCGTGCCGCACGTGAGGATCTTCTCCGCGGCCGGGGCCTTGGCACGGATCGCCGGAGCCGCCGCCGCGCCCGGCGTGACGGCGGCCAGGACCGGCAGCGTCGCGACCGCCACGGCCGCGAGCTTGAGGGCGAGGGGGGTGAAACGGCGAGACTGGGTCATGTCCCGTCCTCCTTCTGGATGGCAGGCGCGGCGCGCATGAACGCGGGCCGCTGCCGCTTCTTCATGACTCCGATGGTCGCGGCGGGCCCTGTCACGGCGGTCACTCGGCGGTCACTCGACACTCACGCGACGTGCTGGAATCATGACGGAACGTGACAGCTGGGGTGGAGAACGCGGAGCCGGGGAACACGGCGCTGGAGTACCGGATTCTGGGACCTCTGGAAGTGCTCGCCGACGGCAGACCCGTGCCGGTCCCGGCCGCGAAACAGCGGGCCCTGCTCGTCTCCCTGCTCGTGGACGCGGGCAGCGTCGTCCCCACGGACACCCTCATCGCCCGCCTGTGGGACGAGCCGCCGGAGGGCGCCCGCAACGCCCTCCAGAACTACGTGCTGCGGCTGCGGCGCACCCTCGGGTCCACCCGGGGCGCGGGACCGATCCGCACCTGCCCGCGCCGCGTACGTCATCGACGTACCGGAAGGCGCCCTCGACCTGCACCGCTTCGACGCCCTGGCCGACCGGGCCCGGGCCGCCGCGGCGGCGCACGCGCCCGAGCGGGCCGCCGCGCTGCTCGGCGAGGCGCTGGCCCTGTGGCGCGGGGAGCCGCTCGCGGACGTACCGTCGGAGCGGCTGGCCCTGGAGGTCGTCCCCGCGCTGGACGAACGGCGCCTGAGCGCCCTGGAGTCGCGCACGGAAGCCGACTTCCTGCTCGGGCGGCACGCCGACGTACTGCCCCGGCTGCGGGAACTCACCGCCGCCCACCCGCTCCGGGAGCGCTTCTGGGCCCAGCGGATGCTGGCCCTCTACCGCTCGGGCCGCCAGAGCGAGGCCCTCGACTGCTACCGCGCCGTCAGCGCGCTGCTCGGCGACGAACTGGGCGTCGACCCGGGCGCCGAGCTGTGGCGGCTGCACCAGCGCATCCTCACCGGCGACCCCGCGCTGAACGCGCCGCCGTCACCACGTGGACCCCGCGCCAAGGGGAACCTCCCCGCCGAGACGACGACGTTCGTCGGGCGCGAAGCCCTGCTGAGCAGGACCCGCAAGCTCCTGGACAGCGCCCGGCTCGTCACGCTCACCGGACCCGGCGGCGTCGGCAAGACCCGCCTCGCCCTGCGCGCCGCCGCCGAGGCCGCGTGGGCGTACCCGCACGGGGCCTGGCTCGCCGACCTCGCGCCGCTCACCGAACCCCGCCAGCTGGACCGCGCGGTCGCGAGGCGCTGCGCATCCCCGACCAGTCCCTGCGGCCCGGCACGGAGGTCCTCGTCGAGCACCTGCGGGAACGGCGGCTGCTGCTGGTCCTCGACAACTGCGAGCACGTCGCCGAGCCGCGCCGAGCTGCGGCACGCTGCTGGGCGCGGCGCCCGGGCTGCGCGTGCTCGCCACGAGCCGCCAGGGGCTGCGGGCCCCCGGGGAATACCTGCTGCCCGTGCCGCCGCTTGGCGTCCCCCGGCAGCGGGGCGCGGCGCCCTCGCTGACGCGGTGCGAGGCCGTGCGGCTGCTCGCCGACCGCGCCGAGGCGTGCGCCCCGCACTTCCGGATCACCGCGGGCAACCAGGAGGCGGTGGGGCGGCTCTGCCGCCGCCTGGACGGCATCCCCCTGGCCATCGAACTGGCCGCCGTCCGCCTCGGCACGCTCTCCGCCGAGGAGATCCTCGACCGGCTCGGCGACCGCTTCCGCCTCCTCTCCACCACGGGCCCCCACCACCAGCGCACCCTGCGGGGCGTCGTCGACTGGAGCCACGACCTGTGCGACGAGCGCGAACGGCGCCTGTGGGCAGGCGTCTCGGTCTTCTCCGGCGGCTTCGACCTGGCGGCGGCGGAGGCGGTGTGTCCCGACGAGCCGGGCGACGAGACCGTGTCCTGCGCGGACTTCGGGCCCGCGGACGCCTCCTGCGCGGGCGCCTCGTGGGCCGACGCCGCAGGCGGCCGCCGCGGGCCGCGCGGGAGGACGTCGTGGACGTGCTGGCCGCCCTCATCCAGAAGTCGGTGCTCACCGTGGACACCACCGGCTCGCCCGCCCGGTACCGGATGCTGGAGACCCTGCGGCAGTACGGCCAGGGGCGGCTCGCGGAGACGGGGCGGGAGCGGTCGTTGCGGCGGCGGCACTGCGCCTACTACGGGGCGGTGTCCGCGCTGCGCCGCCGCGCAGTGGTTCGGGCCCGGCGAGGTGGACTGGCTGTCGCGGCTGCGGCGGGAGTCGCCGAACCTGCGGGCCGCCCTCGACTTCAGCGTCTCGGACGCGGGCGACGCCACGGCCGGCCTGGAGATCGCCGCCAACCTCACCCGCACCCGGTACTGGTTCTTCAGCAGCTCGCTCGGCGAGGGCCGGCACTGGCTGACCCGCACCCTGGACCTCACCCCCGGCGCCCCCCGTCCCGCTGCGCACCTGCGGTCTCGCCCTCGCGCCTGGATCGCGCTCTGCCAGGGGGACCAGCCCGCCGCCGAACGCTTCCTGGCCCGCGCGGTGCGGCTCGGCGGGGCGGTGGAGGACGGCGTGACCCCGGCCGTCCTTGCGTATATGGAGGGCGCCTTCGCCTTCCTCGTCCGCGGTGAGGCGGACTCCGTCGCGCTCCTCGCCCGCGCGCGGGAGCACTTCCGGGCCTGCGGCCAGACGGGCGACGCCCACATGGCGACCATGATGTGGGCCATGGCCGCGGCGTTCCTCGGCGAGCGGGAGGCCGCCCTCGCGGCCGGGCGGGAGTACGCCGCCGAGGCCGAGGCCCACCGCGCGGGCTGGGCGCACTCCTGGGGGCTGTGGGGCATGGGCCTCGCGGAGCTGCGGCACGGCGACGCCCACCGCTCCCTCGGCCTGTTCCGCGACTCGCTGCGCCGCCAGTGGGGCATCGGGGACCGCTGGGGGCCCGTCTGGGGCGTGGAGGCGCTGGCCTGGGCCGCCGCCGCGACCGGTGACCACGGCCGGGCGGCCCGGCTGATGGGGGCGGCGGCCCGGCTGCTGCGCGCGACCGGCGTCGCGCTGACCGGGCTCAAGCCGCTCCACGACGCCCACATCGAGGCCGAACACCTCCTGCGCGACCGCCTCGGCGAGGAGGCCTACGCCGCCGCGTACGCGGAAGGGGCGGGGACCCGGGACCCCGTACGCCTGGCGCTGGGCGGGGCTGCCGCCGTCCGGTGAGCGCACGCGGGGCTCAGGCGCGGCGCATCCCGTACGCCCACGTGGCGTCGCGGTCGGCCAGGCGCGCGTACCCCGCGCGCGTCAGCACCCCCTGGGACGCCGTGTTCTCCGGGTCGACGAGGGCCAGCAGGGACGTGACCCCGGGCCGGGCCAGCGCCCACTCGGACAGGGCCCGCAGCGCCGCCGTGGCGTGCCCGTGGCCCCGCGCCGCCTCCGCCAGGTCATAGCCGACCTCCAGGCAGCCCTCCTCGTCCGGCGGGCCGTGGAAGCCCATGCCGCCGACCGCGAGGCCGTCCTCGGCGCGGACCAGCGCGTACAGGCCCCACTCGGGCCGGTGCGTCCCGTCGGCGTACGCCTTCGCCACCCGCCCGGCCGCGCCCCGCGTGCCGGGGAAGGGGCCGCCCTCGATCCAGGTCAGCCCGCCCGTGCCGCCCGCCGCGAGATCGGCGGCGGCCGCGGGGGACACCTCGCACAACGACACCGGGCCCGCGGGCAGGGACAGGGAGTTGTGCCAGCGGTGCGTGAAGCGGCGCGCGGCCCGGCAGGTCGCCGCGGCCCGTGGCCCAGAGCAGGACCCGCCACGGCGGGCCGCCCGCGGGCGGGACGTGCGGGAAGAGGTGGCCGAGCACCGCCGCGCACAGCACCTCGGGCGGCTCCGCGTCGACGCGAGCGCCCGCGCGATGTCGTACGTGTGCAGCAGGACTTCGGCGACGCCCATCGCGGCGAAGCCCGCCGCGTCCGCGCTGCCGTGGGGGTAGGGGTGGTAGGCGCGGACGCCCGGCGGTGTCGTGCGGACCACCGACGCGAGGATGCCCCCGGTCGCCTCGATCACCCGGATCGCGCCCTCGGGGTCCGTGCCCTCGTCGAGCGTGATGTCGAAGGGGACGTAGGCGCCGGTGGCCCGGCCCGTCAACTGCCCGGCGTACGCCACGAGATCACCGGCGATGTGCTCCGCTGTCTGCAAACAGCTCCAGTCGAGCCCGCCCGCCGCCACGCCCCAGTCCCGGCCGGCCGCCGCGCGCAGCACCCGGGCCGCGTGCGCGACGGCCTCCTCGACCCTGTCCCCACCCATGAGAAGCATGGGGAGGAGCGTACGGAGTGTTCGAGGCCGGCGCGCGGCAGTTTTCGCGTGGCAGTTCTTCAGGCGTCCAGCAGCGCCAGTTCCGTCATGAGGTTCTCGCGGGCCGCCGTCTCCCACTCGGCCGCGCCGTACGGCGTCCTGAACAGGTGCGGCAGGCCCAGGAGTTGCCGCAGGACGGCCGCGCGGCCCGTGCGGAACGCCTCGTCCGGCACGAAGGCGTACTCCGCGCGGACCGCGGCGGCGTAGGCGGCGTACGCGTCCGGGGCCGCCGCGAGGATCGCGAGGTCGGCGTCGCACAGCACCTCGCCGTTGCGGTCGCCCTCGGCGGGGTCGTGGGTGACGGTGAGGCGGACGAGACGGGCCACCTCCGCGACCTGGTCGGGCGACAGCCCCGCCTCCGGGAGGGCGCGTTCGGCCAGCCGGGCCGAGCGCTCCTCGTTCTCGGAGCGGTCCGGCGCGTACACCGCGTCGTGGAACCAGGCCGCGAGCCGCACCAGCTCGGGGCCGTCGGCGTGGTCCTCCAGTACGTCGATGTGGTCGAGCACCGCCGTCAGGTGGTCGACGGTGTGGTAGCGCCGCTGCGGCTCGGCCCAGCGGACGAGGAGGTTGTCGGCGAACCGGTACGGGTCATAGACGCACTCGTCGGTGTCCCGTGCGCGCAGCAGCGTCGTGAGCCAGCGCTGCCGCAGGGCGTCGTGGCGTTCGCGCAGGTCGTGGTTGTCGTCGTCGGCCATGAGGTGGAGCGTAACCCGCATGTACCCCTCGGGGGTATATTGACCCTGGGCGGCCGGGGGCGATTGGCTGCCGTCATGACGACGACCGCACCCGAAGAGAGTTACGAGCCCGAGCGCGCCGGACGGCTGCTCCGCACCGAACGCGACGCCCTGATCCCGCTGTTGAGGTCCGCGCCCGACGAGGCGTTCGCGCTGCGCACCTGCTGCCCCGGCTGGACCGTACGCCATGTGATCGCACACTGCGGCTCCGCGCTGATGCGGGTCGTGGAGAACCGCTTCGAGGAAGGCGTCTTCAGCGCCGAGAGCAATGAACGGGACATCGCCGAGCGCGCCGACTGGTCGCCCTCCCGCCTCGTGGACGAGCTGGAGCGCGGCATGACCGAGGCCGGGAACGTCATGGCCGCCGCCAAGGGAATCCTGGACGGCATCGCGCTCGGCGAGTGGGTGCACGCCGGGGACATCCGGGAGGCGTGGGGCGAGCCGGGGGCGTACGGCGGGGACGGCCTCGCCGACGCGCTGCCGCTCCTCGAACTGCACAGCAGGGGCGCGTACAGCACGGCGGCGCCGGGGCTCGCGGTCCACGCGGACGTGGACGGGCGGGACGAGCCGCTGGTCCTCGGCGCCACGGACGGGCGCCGGCCCCCGGCCCGCTACATCGGGGACGCGCCGACCCTCGTCCGGCTCTGCGCGGGACGGCCGCTGACGGGGACGCGGTACGAGCTGGCGGGCGCCCGGGAAAAGGAGTTGGTGCTTTTCGGCTGACGTGGATCATGGCTTCATGACCTCCGACTCCGGCGCACCGCTGGTCCCCGCCGATCCGAACGTGCTGCACCCCATGCCCGGCCAGGAGCGCGTGGTGCTGCTCAAACCGCTCGTGACGTCGCCGCTGATCGAGGTCGGCGACTTCACGTACTACGACGACCCCGACGACCCGACCGCCTTCGAGACCCGCAACGTCCTCTACCACTACGGTCCCGAGCGGCTGGTCATCGGCAAGTTCTGCGCGCTCGGCGAGGGCGTGCGGTTCATCATGAACGGCGCCAACCACCGGATGGACGGGCCCTCCACGTTCCCGTTCCCGATCATGGGCGGTTCCTGGAGCGACCACTTCGACCTGATCAGCGGGTTGCCGGGGCGCGGTGACACGGTCGTCGGCCACGACGTGTGGTTCGGCTACCGCTCCACCGTCATGCCGGGCGTCAGGATCGGGCACGGCGCGGTCATCGCGTCGGGCTCGGTGGTCGTCGACGACGTGCCGGACTACGGCATCGTCGGCGGCAACCCGGCCAAGCTGATCCGCCGCCGCTTCGGCGACGAGGACATCGCCCGCCTCCTCGAACTGGCCTGGTGGGACTGGCCGGCCGAGCACCTGACCCGGCACGTCCGGGCCGTCATGTCGGGCAGCGTGGCGGAGCTGGCCGCCGTGGCGCCGGGCGGCGACGCGACCACCCCGAAGGCCGGTTGACCTTCGGGGTGCGGGTGAGCGGGGAGGGCGGCGGTCAGTGCTGGTGGCCGCCGTCCTTCTCCGTGCCGGTTCCGTGGCCGGCCTCGGGCTCCGCGTGGTCGCCGCCGTCCGTCTCCGTGCGGCCGGTGTCGCCCCCTGCGTGCACCGTGAACGCCGCCGTGCGGACCTTCCCCTCGTGCTTGAAGTCCAGGAAGAGGCGGTACGCCCCCGCGCTCGGCGCCGTCGCCGTGAAGGAGACGCCGGGGCCCGCCTTCGTCCGGCCGTCGCCGGGCTCGCCGTTCGGGTGGACGTGGAGGTAGGCCAGGTCGCCCGACCGCAGGGCCACCAGGTGGCCGTAGGCGCCCAGGTAGGGCTGGAGGTCGGTCACCGGCCTGCCGTTCTTCGCCACGGCCAGGGTGAGGTCGCCGCCCGCGCCCGTCTTCAGCTCGCCCTTCAGCGTCACGTCGTACCCGTCCACCGTCGCGGTGGCGCTGTGCGCGGGCAGCTTCCTCGGCGCGGCCTCGCCCGCCACCGCGAGGTCGGCGCCGAGCGTCAGGCCCTCCTTCGCGCCCTCGGGGCGGAAGTCGGCGAAGACGCGGTAGCCGCCGGCCTCGGGCAGCTCGACCTTGGTGGACCAGACGCCGTCCGCGGCGCGGACCGGGTGCAGGTGGCGGTAGACCGTCAGGTCACGTGAGGCGACGATGAGGTGCAGCTCCTTGTCGTGCTCCTTCTGGTACGCGGTGACGTTGCGCCCCGTGGAGTCCTTGACGACGGCGAAGCGCAGCTCCTCCTTGCGGTCCGCCGCCACCCGCGCGGTCTTGAGGTCCAGGGTGTAGCCGCGCTCGGAGATCTGCAGGCCTCCGGCGGCGGCACCGCCGTGCGTCTTCCTCCCCTCCCGCCGGTCGCCGTCGTGCGCGTCGTGCCGGGCGGCCGGTGCCTTGTCCGTGACGGGGTCGACGGCCTGGCCCACTCCGTACGCCGTACCGAAGGTCGCGGCGACGGCGGCGGCGAATGCGGTGATCTTCAGTCCGGTGTTCATGACGGCTCCCTGGGTGATTTCCGTCCGGCTCTTCCGGTCGGGCGGTCGGTCGGATGGACGGACTCGATGCGTTCGACGATACCCCTAGGGGGTATGAAGTCAAGTCCCGTTTCCTGCTCTGGCCGCCCTTGCGGTTGATACCCCCCAGGGGTATAAATGAACTCGTTGATCGGTACCCGCCCCGGGTATCGGCCTCGTCACCGCCACCCGCCCACGTCACGAGGAGCCCGCAGCCATGTCCACCACCACTCCCGGCACCCCCGAGGCGGCTTCCACCGCAGAAGTGGAACTCGCCATCGGTGGCATGACCTGCGCCTCGTGCGCCGCCCGGATCGAGAAGAAGCTCAACCGCATGGACGGCGTCGAGGCGACCGTCAACTACGCCACCGAGAAGGCCAAGGTCAGCTACCGGGGCGAGGAGGTTTCCGTACAGGATCTGATCGCGACGGTCGAGGCCACCGGGTACACGGCCGAGGAGCCCGCGCCCGTACGTGACGCGTCCGCCTCCCCGGCGGACGGTGACGGCGACGGTGACGACGAGGAGCGGCGGGCCGACGACGCGCTGCGGCCGCTGCGCGAGCGGCTGGTCACGGCGGTGCTGCTCTCCGTCCCCGTGATCGCGATGGCGATGGTCCCCGCCCTCCAGTTCGAGTACTGGCAGTGGCTCTCCCTCACCCTCGCCGCGCCCGTCGTCACCTACGCCGCCTGGCCCTTCCACAAGGCGGCCTTCACCAACGCCCGGCACGGCGCGGCCACCATGGACACGCTGATCTCGGTCGGCACCTCGGCGGCGTTCCTCTGGTCGCTCTGGGCGCTGTTCTTCGGCACGGCGGGCACGCCCGGCATGACCCACCCGTTCGAACTCACCATCGCGCGCAGCGACGGCGCCGGGAACATCTACCTGGAGGCGGCGGCCGGCGTCACCGCCTTCATCCTCGCCGGGCGCTACTTCGAGGCCCGCTCCAAGCGGAAGGCCGGCGCTGCCCTCAGGGCGCTGCTCCAGCTCGGCGCCAAGGACGTCACCGTGCTGCGCGACGGCGGGCGCGAGGAGACGGTCCCGGTGGGCGAGCTGAAGACCGGCGACCGGTTCCTCGTCCGGCCCGGCGAGAAGATCGCCACGGACGGCAAGGTCGTCGAGGGCGCCTCGGCCGTGGACGCCTCCATGCTCACCGGCGAGTCCGTGCCGGTCGAGGTCGGCGAGGGCGACGCGGTCACCGGCGCCACCCTCAACGTCGGCGGACGCCTCGTCGTCGAGGCCACCCGCGTCGGCGCCGACACCCAGCTCGCCCGCATGGCCAAGCTCGTGGAGGACGCGCAGAACGGCAAGGCCGCCGCCCAGCGCCTCGCCGACAGGATCTCCGCGGTGTTCGTTCCGGTCGTCATCGGCCTCGCGCTCGCCACCCTCGGCTTCTGGCTCGGCAACGGCGCCGGACTCACCGCCGCCTTCACCGCGGCCGTGGCCGTCCTGATCATCGCCTGCCCCTGCGCCCTGGGGCTCGCCACCCCGACCGCCCTCATGGTCGGCACCGGACGCGGCGCCCAGCTCGGCATCCTGATCAAGGGCCCGGAGGTCCTGGAGTCCACGCGCCGCGTCGACACCATCGTCCTGGACAAGACCGGCACGGTCACCACCGGCAAGATGACCCTGCTCGCCACGCACACCACTCCCGGTACCTCGGCTTCCGAGGTCCTGCGCCTCGCGGGCGCCCTGGAGCACTCCTCCGAGCACCCCATCGCCCGGGCCGTCACGGCGGGCGCGCCGAGCAGGCCGGCGCGCTGCCCACGCCCGAGGACTTCGCGAACGTGGCGGGACGCGGCGTGCAGGGCATCGTCGAGGGGCACGCGGTCCTGGTGGGCCGCGAGGCGCTTCTCGCCGAGTGGGAGATACGTCTTCCGGCGGCGCTGGAGCGGGCGAAGGCGGAGGCGGAGGCGGCCGGGCGCACGGCCATCGCGGTCGCCTGGGACGGCGAGGCGCGGGCGGTCCTGGAGGTCGCCGACGCGGTGAAGGACACCAGCGCCGAGGCGATCCGGCGGCTGCGGGCGCTCGGCCTGACCCCGATCCTGCTGACCGGCGACAACAAGGCCGTCGCGGCGTCGGTGGCCGCGGAGGTCGGCATCTCCCCGGAGCACGTGATCGCCGAGGTCATGCCGCAGGACAAGGTCGACGTGGTGAAGCGGCTCCAGGCCGAGGGCCGCTCGGTGGCCATGGTCCGGCGACGGCGTGAACGACGCGGCGGCGCTCGCCCAGGCCGACCTGGGCCTCGCGATGGGCACGGGGACCGACGCCGCGATCGAGGCGGGCGACCTGACGCTCGTACGAGGTGACCTGCGGGCGGCGGCCGACGCGATCCGGCTCTCGCGGCGCACCCTCGGCACGATCAGGACGAACCTGTTCTGGGCCTTCGCCTACAACGTCGGCGCGCTGCCGCTGGCCGCGGCGGGGCTGCTGAACCCGATGATCGCCGGGGCCGCGATGGCCTTCTCCTCGGTCTTCGTGGTCGGCAACAGCCTGCGGCTGCGGGGGTTCAAGCCGCTGGCCTGAGCGGTCTCCCCGTCCTCCGGTCCACCCCGGCGCGAGCTGTTCCGCTCGCGCGGGGTGTTCGGCGCGTAGGCTGGGACACAATTGGACTAGACCTGTGCCTGTGTCCCTGTCTGAGCCGGGTTCTCCGAGCCGGGTTCTCGACGAGAAGGAAGAGACATCCATGAGCAAGCGTGCAGTCCTGGAGGTGATCGCCCTCGACGCCGAGGACGCCGTCGCCGCCCAGGCCGGAGGCGCGGACCGCCTCGAACTCGTGACCGACATGGCCGCGGACGGGCTCACGCCGTCACGCGAGACCTTCGCCGCGATCCGGTCCCGCGTCGACATCTCGCTGCGCGTCATGCTGCGGCTCGCCGACGGGTTCGCCGCCGGGGACGTCGACGCGCTCGTACGGCGTGCCCGTGAGCTGAGGGCCGAGGGTGCCGACGAGTTCGTCCTCGGCTTCCTCGACGAGGCGGGCTGGGCCCGACCTCGCCGCGGTCGAGACGCTGGTCGCCGCGCTCGACGTCGGCCGCTGGACCTTCCACCGGGCGATCGACCGGGCCGCCGACCGCGACGCCCTGCGCAAGCAGCTCGCGGAGCTGCCGGGCCTCGACACGTATCTCACGGCGGGGGCCGCGGGGGGGCGTCGACGAGGGGGCTGCCGACGCTGGTCGCCGAGGCGGCGCGGCGGGGCGAACCGGGGTATGAGCCGCGGCTCCTGGTCGGCGGGGGGCTGCGGCTGGCAGCATCTGCCGCGCTGAAGGCGGCGGGGCTCGACGCGTTCCACATCGGGGGGGCGGCGCGGCCGG
>RBWT01000015.1 GCA_004010275.1 Streptomyces huasconensis | reverse complement strand
AATAGGCCGAGGGCTTGTCCTCAGTTGCTCGCGTCCACTGTGTTGGTTCTGAAACCACGAACAACCCCATGCAAGGTCACGCATGGTGCGGTTGACAGTTTCATAGTGTTTCGGTGGTCATAGCGTGAGGGAAACGCCCGGTTACATTCCGAACCCGGAAGCTAAGCCTCACAGCGCCGATGGTACTGCAGGGGGGACCCTGTGGGAGAGTAGGACGCCGCCGAACTAATTTTGAATGGGAAACCCCCGCACCTTATGGTGCGGGGGTTTTCTGCGTTCCGGGGGGAAGCGGAGATGGGGAACACTGAGGGATATGCGATACGACCTGGTCATCTTCGACAATGACGGCGTCCTCGTGGACAGTGAGCCGATCTCCAACAAGCTCCTCGCCGGGTATCTGACCGAGCTCGGGCACCCCACCTCATACGAGGACTCCCTGCGCGATTACATGGGCGGCGCCTCCATCGCGTACACGATCTGGTGTGGGAGCGGAGTGGGCAGCGGCTCCCCATGGACTTCGACGAGGTCTTTCACGCGCGGGTGTTCTCCGCCTTCGAGCGTGAACTGAAGCCTGTCGCGGGAGCCGTCGAGGTGCTTGCGGAACTCGCGGCGGACGGGGTTGCGTACTGTCTCGCCTCTTCCGGGAGTCATGAGCGGATTCGGGTCGGGCATCGTGCGGCGGGGCTCGACAAGTGGTTCGACGAGAAGCGGGTCTTCAGCTCACAGGATGTGGGGCGGGGGAAGCCGGCGCCCGATCTCTTTCTCCACGCGGCGGAGCGGATGGGTGTGGCGCCCGGGAGGTGTGTGGTCGTGGAGGACAGTCCGCTCGGGGTGCAGGCCGCTGTGGCCGCGGGAATGGACGTCTACGGGTTCACCGCGATGACGCCCGCCGAGCGGCTTTCGGGGGCCACCGAACTCTTCGCGGATTTGAAGGAGTTGCCGTCCTTGTTGGCGTGACCGGGGGCGGTCACTGGGGCTGACATCTGTCACGGTCAGGTCCGGACAATCGTTTCTGTCGGCGTATGGGGTCCGGCGGCGAAGCTGTGGGTGTCGCGAAAGCACGGGACGTACGCAGCTTCGACGGAGGAACCCGACCATGAGCCAGTTCGCCACCGAGGCCGCCGCCCCCGCTCCTGCGGCCACCGCCGCCGACGATGTGCGCAAGGCCCGCATCGAGTCGTTCAAGCCGCTCGTGCTGGACGCGCTGCTGCCGACCGTCCTGTACTACCTGCTCAACAAGGGCTTCGGGATGGGAGCACTGGGGGCGCTGGCCTGGAGCAGTGTGGTGCCGGCGGGGCGTACGGCGTGGGGGCTGGTCAGGCAGCGGCGGGTCAACGGGCTCGCGGCGCTGATTCTGACCGC
Organism: Streptomyces huasconensis; assembly: GCA_004010275.1. Taxonomy (GTDB): domain Bacteria; phylum Actinomycetota; class Actinomycetes; order Streptomycetales; family Streptomycetaceae; genus Streptomyces; species Streptomyces huasconensis. The sequence continues at coordinate 66,120 of RBWT01000015.1, read as the reverse complement.
CAACGTCGTCGGGCTGCTGCTCGGGCTGACCAGCGGGGATGCGCGGTTCATGCTGGCCAAGGACAGCGGGATCACCGCGGCCGTGGGGATCGCCGTCCTGGTGTCGGTGTGCGCGGGTCGACCGCTCATGACCGCCGCTCTTCAGCCCTGGGTGACCAAGGCGAACGCGGGGCGGCTCGCGGCCTGGGAGCGGCTGAGTGACGGGCGCGGACAGTTCGCGCGGCTGGAGCGGAAGTTCTCGGTGATGTGGGGCGGGGCGCTGTTCGCCGAGGCGATGCTGAGGGTCGTGGGGGCGTACACGCTGTCGGTGGACACCATGGTGTGGGCGGGTGGGGTGATCGCGATGGTCACCTTCACGCTGATGATCTTCGTCAGCGGGGCGCTGGTCATCGGGCCCATGGAGAAGATGGTCGGGGCGGAACTCCGGGAGCTGGAACGAGCTGGAAGTCCCGTGGGCTGACGCTCGGTCCTCTGATGCCGGCGGTTGTGACCTTGTCGTACGCCCGTTCCTTCGCCCCGGGAGCGGACCGATACGGTGACGGGCATGAGCGGCCGCGCACAGTTGATGTGGGACGAGGCAGTCACGGGCTATGACTTCGGCCCGGGGCACCCCATGGACCCGGTCAGGCTCGCGCTGACCCGAAGTCTCGTCGGTGCCTTCGGGCTCGACAAGGAGCTGGACGTGGTGGCGGCCAAGCGCGCCGGGGACTCGACGCTGCGGCTCGTGCACCGCGAGGACTACGTGGCGGCGGTCAAGGCGGCCTCCCTCGATCCGGCGTCCGCGCGGGGGGAGTACGGCCTCGGCACCGAGGACGACCCGGCGTTCGCGGGGATGCACGAGGTGTCGGCGCTGATCGCCGGGCAGTCCGTGGGGGCCGCCGAGGCGGTGTGGCGCGGTGAGGCCCTGCACGCGGTGAACTTCTCGGGCGGGCTGCACCATGCCATGCCCGGCGGCGCCTCCGGGTTCTGCGTCTACAACGACGCGGCGCTGGCGATCGCGCGGCTCCTGGAGCTGGGCGCCGAGCGCGTCGCCTATGTGGATGTCGACGTGCATCACGGGGACGGGGTGCAGGCCGCGTTCTGGGAGGACCCGCGGGTTCTCACGATCTCGCTGCACGAGCACCCCCGGACGCTCTTCCCGCAGACCGGGTGGCCCGAGGAGACCGGCGCGGCGGGCGCGGCCGAGGGGTCCGCCGCCAATGTGGCGCTGCCGGCCGGGACCGGCGACGCGGGGTGGCTGCGGGCCTTCCACGCCGTGGTGCCCGAACTGCTCGCCCAGTTCCGGCCCCAGGTGCTCGTGACGCAGCACGGGGCCGACACGCACTTCGAGGACCCCCTCGCGCATCTCGCGGTCTCGCTGGACGCGCAGCGGGCGGTGCAGGTCGCCTGCCACGAGCTGGCGCACGAGTATGCCGACGGGCGGTGGGTCGCTCTGGGAGGCGGGGGATACGCCGTCGTGGACGTGGTGCCGCGGTCCTGGACGCATCTGGTCGGCATCGCCGCGGGGCGGCCCGTGGAGCCGACGGCAGAAGTCCCGGAGGCCTGGCGGCAGGAAGTGTTCGCCCGTACGCGGCAGTTGGCGCCCGGGCGGATGACGGACGGGCGGTGGCCCGTGGACTGGCGGGAGTGGGAGGCGGGGTACGACCCGGCCGACCGGCTCGACCAGGCGGTGCTCGCGGCCCGGCGGGCGGCTTTCCCGCTGCGAGGGCTGCTGCCCTGACCTCGGCATGCCCTGACCTGCGCATGCCTGGCTGCGGCTCACCTGGCTTCGGAGGATAGGGGCAATTACGCCAACTGTGCGGTGTTTTCCGGGTTTTCGGGGAGGCCGCGGATGAAATGCGCCACGATCGCCCTGTGTTGACCACCGGCGCTCTGCGTGCGCATCTGTTGGCGGCTCGGCTGGCCGGGCCCGTGGCCACGTCCAGGGAGAGCAGCCTGCGCAGTTATCGGCTCTTTGCGGCCCGGGACCCCCGGATGCTGCTGGGGCTCGACCCCGAGTGGAGCTGGGGTCCCGCGGACCTGTTGCGGCTGATGGCCGACAAGTGTGGGGTGTCCGCCGACCCCCGGCACACCACGGGGACCGACGTCATCGATCCGGAGCGGACACTGAGGGCGCTCGACGCGTTCGCGGCGCGGCTCGCGGAGGCGGCGCGGAGGCGGCTTCCCGTACTCTTCGGGACCGGCCACCCGCACCGACTGCTGGGGTTCTACGCCGCGTTGGCGGACGCCTTGTCGGCGGCCGGATGCACCGTCCTCACCCCCGCGCAGGGTCGCAGTGTCGACATAACGACCCGGTTCGGCCTACGCACGTACAACCTTGACTACGTACAAGGAGTCGCGCTGGTGCGCGAACCCGGCGTGCGTTCCACCGGGAGTGAGACCGGCGCACACACCCACTCGCCGCTCCCTGTTCGGGCCGTCCTGGGGGCCGCGGCACAGGCCGGCGGGCCCCTTCCCGAACTCGTCGTCGGGGACCACGGATGGGTCTGCGGAGCAGGTCAGCTGGGGTTCGAGGCCATCGGGCTGGCGGATACGGATGATCCCGCGCTGTTCGTCGGAGAAGCCGAGGGACGGGTGTCCGTCGTCGTTCCGCTTGATGACGCCGTGCGGTCTGATTACTACCGGCCGCTTACTCGCTATGTACTCAATCGAGCGTGTCTGTCACAGTAGGCGGCCGATGGCTGCTCCTCTTCCCCACTCGCATCATCCGCCCCTAGTCTGGGGAGTGAGCGCGCAGCGACGAAGAGTCACCGGAAGGGGAAGCCGGTGCCCGTCATGTGCGGAAGGTTCAGGTGGGGTGTCATGGCTGATAACCAGAGGCCGCTGAACGAGGTTCAGTTCCTGACCGTGGCGGAAGTCGCCTCGGTGATGCGAGTGTCCAAGATGACCGTGTACCGCTTGGTGCACAGCGGTCATCTGCCCGCCATTCGGGTCGGAAGGTCCTTCCGGGTGCCCGAGCAGGCGGTTCACGAGTACCTCCGCGAGTCCTATGTGGGGGTCGAGGCAGGCTGAGCGACGGACTCGCGGGCCCCTCGCCGCAGGGGTCCCGCGAGATCCTTTGGCCCTCGATTACGTCCCTCACGCGGAGGCGGGTAGGCTAGGCCGACGTAGGTCGTGTGGGCCCAGTCTGCTGCCCCGCACCGAGTGAAGAGAAGTGAGCGAGGGTAGTCGTGGGCTCTGTTATCAAGAAGCGTCGTAAGCGGATGGCCAAGAAGAAGCACCGCAAGCTGCTGAAGCGCACTCGCGTTCAGCGTCGCAACAAGAAGTAGGCGATCGCTGCACAGCGGGTTTCGAAGCCCTCCCACCACCGGTGGGAGGGCTTCGGCATGTTCGGGGCCCCTGTGCGCGGTACTTGAGACACGGGCGGTTGGTCCGTACGTAGCCCTGTGTCCGTCGTCACTTCACGCAGCGCGCGGTCCTCACAGCGCGACACCGACCCGCTAGCGTGGGCCGGGACACAGTCCACGTGTGCGGCGAGGTTGGGGAAAGGCAGGCGCTGATCTTGGGCAAGGTCGTGCTCGTGACCGGAGTGGCCCGGCAGCTGGGCGGACGGTTCGTCCGGCGGATTCAGCGCGACCCCGAAGTCGAACGGGTGATCGCCGTCGACGCGGTCCCGCCCGAGCACCATCTGGGCGGCGCCGACTTCGTCCAGGCCGACATCCGGCAGCCCGCGATCGCCAAGGTGCTCGCCGAGTTCGATGTGGACACGGTCGTCCACATGGACGTCACGGCCACCGCGCTCGGCCGGAGCGGCCGGGGCTCGGTCAAGGAGACCAACGTCATCGGCACCATGCAGCTGCTCGGCGCCTGCCAGAAGTCGCCGACGGTCAAGCGGCTCGTGGTGAAGTCCAGTACGAGCGTGTACGGCTCCGCGCCGAAGGACCCGGCGGTCTTCACCGAGACGACGCCGCCCAAGTCCCTGCCCAGCGGCGGCTTCGCCAAGGACATCGTCGAGGTCGAGGGCTATGTGCGGGGCTTCGCGCGGCGCCGGCCCGACGTCGCGGTCTGCGTGCTGCGCTTCGCGAACATCCTGGGGCCCGCCGCCGAGTCGCCGCTCGCCGAGTACTTCTCGCTGCCGGTCCTGCCGACCGTCTTCGGCTATGACCCGCGCCTGCAGTTCGTCCACGAGGACGACGCCGTCGAGGTGCTGCGCCTGGGCTCGCACGAACCGCGGCGCGGCACGCTCAACAGCGGCACGTTCAACATCGCGGGCGACGGCCAGCTGCTGCTCTCGCAGTGCTCGCGGCGGCTCGGCCGGCCGACCGTGCCGGTGCTCCTGCCGGCCGTCACCTGGGTCGGCTCGGCGCTGCGCACGCTCGGCGCGACGGACTTCTCGCCGGAGCAGATCCGCCTGCTCACGCACGGCAGGGTCGTGGCCACCCGGCAGATGCGCGAGACTCTGGGGTTCAGGCCGAAGTACACGACCGCGGAGACCTTCGCGGACTTCGTACGCAGCCGTGGTCCCGGACTGCTGCCGCCCGCTGCCCTCGCCGGGGCAGTCGACCGGATCGCCGCGCTGCCCTTCGCGGGCGGCAACCGATGCGCCAACTGAGGAGAGCGTCAACGATGGCGGACGCCAAGGTCATTCCGTTCGACGACGACCGTTCCCGCGGGGGTGCGCAGCGCACGCCGCGCCGCAGGGCCGCGCCGCGGCGCACGGGCGATCCCGGGACCGTGACGGAGGTCAAGACGCTCCCGGCCCAGCAGGCCGCCGAGGGCGCCGCCGCCCCCGCGCCCGGAACCCGAGGACCGGGCTCCGGAGGCGCGTGGCGGCGGCTGGGACCGGCGCATCGCGGGCGGCCTCGCCTTCCTGCGGCGCCGCCTCACCGGTGAGTACGAGGTCGACGACTTCGGCTACGACGAGGAACTCACCGACCAGGTCCTGATGTCGCTGCTCCGCCCGTTCTACGAGAAGTACTTCCGGGTGGAGGTGAAGGGCGTCGAGAACATCCCCGCCGAGGGCGGGGCGCTGATCGTCGCCAACCACTCCGGGACGCTGCCGCTGGACGGCCTGATGATGCAGGTGGCGGTGCACGACCACCACCCGCGGGGCCGGCACCTGCGCCTGCTCGCCGCCGACCTCGTCTTCATGCTGCCGGTCATCAACGAACTGGCCCGCAAGGCCGGGCACACACTCGCGTGCGCGGAGGACGCGGAGCGGCTCCTGGAGCGGGGCGAGCTGGTCGGGGTGATGCCGGAGGGCTTCAAGGGCATCGGCAAGCCGTTCAGCGAGCGCTACAAGCTCCAGCGGTTCGGCCGCGGCGGCTTCGTCTCGACGGCGCTGCGCACGGGCACCCCGATCGTGCCGTGCTCGATCGTCGGGGCGGAGGAGATCTACCCGATGATCGGCAACGCCAAGACGCTGGCGCGGGTGCTCGGGTTCCCGTACTTCCCGATCACGCCCACGTTCCCGTGGCTGGGCCCGCTGGGCGCGGTGCCGTTGCCGACGAAGTGGACGATCCAGTTCGGCGAGCCGATCCCGACGGACGGCTACCCGCCGGAGGCGGCGGAGGACCCGATGCTGATGTTCAACCTGACGGACCAGGTGCGCGAGCAGATCCAGCACACGCTGTACAAGCTGCTGGTCCAGCGGCGGTCGGTGTTCTTCTGAGCGTCCGGTCCTTTCCGTAGGCGCATACGTGCGTACGTGATCGGGGGCAGGGTGACGTCCGGCTTGGCCGAGGGGCTGTCCTTGCCGGGCTTGCTCCTGCCGTCCGACGGAGCCGGTGACGTCTTCTTGTCGTCCGGCGGGTCGAGGAGACCGCCCACGCTGCCGCCGAGCACGTCGTCGTCCGTCTCGTGGGGCGAGGAGGGCCTCGGCTTGCTGTCGCCGCGGCGGGGGTCGCCGTCGTGGCCGCCTCCGCTGCCCGAGGGGGTGGAGGAGCGCCCGTCCGTGCCCTGGGAGCCGGTGGGGCCCTCGGGGGCCGGCCGGGCTTGCCGTCCTTCTCGGGGGCGCGGGGCAGCAGCGAGCGGAGCGGCTCGACCTCGTCGTCTATGGCGTCGAAGACGGAGTCCACCTGCTTGCCCACGTCACCCAGCTGGACCGGCAGGCGGCCCTGGAGGTCGCTCCAACTCTGGCGGTGCGAGCGGGAGAACGCGGACAGCGCCTGGATGGGGCCGAGCGCCCCGTCGCGTTCGTACGCCTCGAGGAGCAGGCGGTGGCCCTCGGTGGCGTCGTGCCGCATGCCGGAGAGGGCCCGCCTGATCTCGCCGACGGACTCGTGGTCCAGGGAGCCGGCGCGGTCGCGCTCCATGAGCCTGCGGGCTTCGTTCAGCCGGGTCGAGGCCTGGTCGAGGTAGATCTGGCCCCGGTCGACGTCACCGTCGGCCATGCCCAGCTTGAGGTCCTCCATGCCGCGCTTGAGGCCGTACAGCGAATCGCCCGGCAGGGCGTCGGAGCTGGCGGCGGCGACACCGCCGAAGGCACCCGCGGCGACGCCGACGGTGAGACCGCCGGCGGCGATGCCTTTGGACAGCCGGGAGCGGGGCCGCAGCTTGTGCAGCGGACCCGCGCGGTGGGCGCCCTTGCGGGAGCGCTGTTCGGGCACCGCGGCACTGCCGCCGCCCTCGAGGAGCATGGCTTCCATCGCGGCCACGAGCTGCGCGCGCTGGACGACCTTGACCTCGGGGTCGAGGGCGGGTTTCGGCAGCGCGTCGAGACCGTCCGCCAGGGCCAGCATGCGGCTCTGCTCGGTCGGCTCGGCGCGGGCCGCGGTGGTTTCGGGGGACTCCACGGACGCGGCCGCGGGCGCGGTGGACGCGGAGTCCTCGGACTGCTCGGCCGCCGGGTCCTGGTCGGAATGCTCCTCCAGGGCCTGGGCGAAGGCGTTCGCCCGCCGGTGGGCCGATACGTTCGCGATCACTGGCGGCACCTCCTCTCGTCAAGACGGTCGACTCCCCAGGGGGTCCTGAGGGTTGCATGGCCTGACCACGTCCACACGATCGGGTGAGCGAGTGAGGTGTCCTCCGCTCGGGGCGAGAAGGAGGAACGTCAGGTTGCGACCACAGGGAGCCTGCATCCCGCACAACGAGCGGCGCGGCACTTGGGTTACGGACGGCGGATGATCCGACCGCCAGGAATCGGCGAAGGGCCGTGGCGGCCATCTGGCCGCCACGGACGGTGAGTTGGGCGCCACGAAGCGTGCGTGGCGCCGGCGCGTCAGCGCGCGTCGTCCGGGAGGAGACGGGCGAGGGTGCGCACCGCGCGGTACTGGAGGGTCTTGATCGCGCCTTCGTTCTTGCCCATGACGCGCGCGGTCTCGGCGACGGAGAGGCCCTGGAGGAAGCGCAGGGTCACGCATTCCTGCTGCTGTGGGTTGAGGCGGCGGACGGCTTCGAGCAGTGCCGCGTTCGAGAGGGACTCCAGGACGGAGTCCTCGGGGCTGCGCTCGACCTCGTTGGCGTCGAGCATTTCGCCGGTGGTCACTTCGAGGCGGAATCTGCTCGATTTGAAGTGGTCGGCGACCAGGTTGCGGGCGATGGTGACGAGCCAGGCGCCGAAGTCGCGGCCCTGCCAGGTGAAGGTGCCGATACGGCGCAGGGCGCGCAGAAAGGTCTCACTGGTGAGGTCCTCGGCGGTCGCCTTGCCGCCGACGCGGTAGTAGATGTAGCGGTAGACCGTGTCGCTGTACTGGTCGTAGAGGCGGCCGAAGGCGTCGGACTCGCCGGCCTGGGCGCGTTCGACCAGGTCCATCATGCGGGCGCTGTCGCTGTCCGCGGCGGGACGGCGGTGGGTGGGCGTGGAGGTGGCGGCAGCGGCGCCGGAACGGGCCCGTCTGCTGACCGCCGCACCGCCGTCCGCCAGGGCATAGCACGGCCCGGCGGGTGCCGGGACGGCGAAGGCGGGGACGGCGGGGACGGCGTACGCGGTGGGGACGAAGCCGCGCAAGCGGTCGATGACCGTTGCGCGCAGCGTAGCCAGGCCCGAGGCGTCAACCCCGACGTGTGGGTACACGGGACTCCCAGAGGCAGAGCTTCCATCACGTGCAGTACGGAACCTTTCACTCGTCGTAGCGACGTGTGGGGTCCGATATGCGTCTGAGGAGAATAACGCTTCGTACAGGCAGCGCTACACCCAGTTGCTAAAATCACCGATTACGACGCTTCTGTAACTGAACGGAGTCGTATCAAGTGCCGGAGAGTGAGCGGATGTTGATCGGAACGGTTCACATTCCGTCGCCACGCGGGGCGTGTTGTGGCCGAGTTCAACCACCGCGACTGGCCGCGCGCGGGGCGGGGTAGGACCGGGGAATGCGCGCTGACCGGCCGTCTTCGACGGGGGCGGGTCAGCGGCGGCGGCGGTGCAGGGCGAGGCCGGCGGCCGTGCCGCCCGCGAGATCGCGCCGACGCGGCCGCGGCGGGGATGCCGACCTTCGCGGCCTTGCGGCCGGTGCGGTAGTCGCGCAGCCGCCAGTCCCGCTCGCGGGCGTGCTTGCGCAGCTTGGCGTCGGGGTTGATCGCGTACGGATGGCCGACGAGCGAGAGCATCGGGATGTCGTTGTGCGAGTCGCTGTACGCGGCGCAGCGGGCCAGGTCCAGGCTCGGCGGCGGCCAGCGCGCGCACGGCCTCGGCCTTGGCGGGGCCGTGCAGGGGTTCGCCGACGAGCTTGCCGGTGTAGACGCCGTCGACGGACTCGGCGACGGTGCCGAGGGCGCCGGTCAGGCCGAGGCGGCGGGCGATGACCGTGGCGATCTCCACCGGGGCGGCGGTGACCAGCCAGACCTTCTGCCCGGCGTCGAGGTGGGCCTGGGCCAGGGCGCGGGTGCCGGGCCAGATGCGCTCGGCCATGTACTCGTCGTAGATCTCCTCGCCGATGGTCATCAGCTCGGCGACGCGGTGGCCCTGGACGATGGACAGGGCGCTGTCGCGAGCGTCCTGCATGTGCTCGGGGTCCTCGACGCCGGCGAGCCGGAACCACGCCTGCTGCCAGGCGAAGCGGAACAGCTCCTGGCGTTCGAAGAACTTGCGCTTGTAGAGGCCGCGGCCGAAGTGGAAGATCGCGGCGCCCTGCATCACGGTGTTGTCGAGGTCGAAGAAGGCGGCGGCCTCCACGTCGCCGACGACGGGGAACTCCGGCTCGCCCGGGCCTGCCGCGGGCGCGGCCTGTCCGGCGAGCGCCTCCAGCTCCTGGGAGGTCTTGCGGGCGGCCTCGGCAGAGGCCTCGCCTGCCAACACGCTCCGCGCCGTGGCGGAGCGCCTACGGGGGGTGAGCCATCCGAGAGCGGCCATGTCGTGAGCATAGCCAGTTCGTTCGGTGGTTCCGGAGTCGGACGGATGTCGGGGAACGTGAGGCCTTGTGAACTCTTCGCGGCCGGCCCGCGGAAGGGCCTTCGCCGGGTTCTCCGCCGGGCGCGTCGGCGGGGCGAGAATAGGGGCATGAGCCCGATTTTTCGTCGTACGGAGAAGAAGAAGCCCGCGGATCGCACGGTCACCCTGATCGGGAAGCCGGGCTGTCATCTGTGTGATGACGCACAGCTGGTGATCGAGAAGGTCTGCGCGGAGGTGGGCGCCGCCTGGGAGAAGAAGGACATCACGCAGGACGAGGAGTTGCACCGGGCCTACTGGGAGCAGATCCCGGTGGTCCTGGTCGACGGGGAGCAGCACACCTTCTGGCGCGTGGACGAGGCGCGGCTGCGGCGTGAGCTGACCGGCTGACGCGCCGAAGCTACTGACCGGGTAGTCCAAAGTCGCCGCGAAGTCGTTTACGCTTTGGGGCGGTTTTGGTCTCGGGGGCGATGGTCGTGAGGAGAGTGTGCGGTTTTGCCCCCATCCAGTGAACAACGGCGCCGCCCGCGCTTCGGTTCCACGAACGTGCGCCGGGGGCGCGTGACCCCGGTCACGTTGGCCGGGCAAAACGGACACAATCTTTGTGCACGCGTTCACAAAGACATAGCCTGCATTCGACGGGGCGGTCTGGGGACGTGTGACCGCCTACAGCCCCGCTCTACCCGCAGGAGCACCGTGGCAACTGGCCGAACTCACCGACCGGCGACCCGCAGCCGAGGGATTCCCGAGGCCACCGTCGCCAGGCTTCCGCTGTACCTCCGAGCCCTCACGGCGCTGTCGGAGCGCTCGGTGCCCACGGTCTCCTCCGAGGAGCTCGCGGCCGCCGCGGGGGTCAATTCCGCGAAGCTGCGCAAGGACTTCTCGTACCTCGGTTCGTACGGGACGCGAGGCGTCGGCTATGACGTCGAGTATCTCGTCTACCAGATCTCCCGTGAACTGGGTCTGACCCAGGACTGGCCGGTTGTCATCGTCGGCATCGGCAACCTCGGGGCCGCGCTGGCCAACTACGGCGGGTTCGCCTCGCGTGGTTTCCGGGTCGCGGCGCTCATCGACGCCGATCCGGCAATGGCCGGAAAGCCTGTCGCCGGGATGCCGGTGCAGCACACCGACGACCTCGAGCGGATCATCGAGGACAACGGCGTCTCCATCGGCGTCATCGCCACCCCGGCCGGTGCCGCGCAGCAGGTCTGCGAGCGGCTCGTCGCCGCCGGTGTGACCTCCATCCTGAACTTCGCGCCGACCGTGCTCTCCGTGCCGGACGGCGTCGACGTGCGCAAGGTCGACCTCTCCATCGAGCTGCAGATCCTCGCCTTCCACGAGCAGCGCAAGGCCGGCGAGGAGGCCGCCGCCGACGGCGTCGTGCCGCCCGTCGCCGCCAAGCAGCAGCGCAAGGGACCCGACGGGGACGTCCCGCCGTGATGCCGGCATGAGTCTCCTGGTCGTAGGGCTGAGCCATCGCAGCGCTCCGGTGAGCGTCCTGGAGCGGGCCGCGCTGCCCGTGGACGCGCAGGCCAAGCTGCTGCACGACAGCGTCGCCGCCGAGCCCGCCGCCGAGGCGGCCGTGCTCGCCACGTGCAACCGCATCGAGCTGTACGCCGACGTCGACAAGTTCCACGCCGGTGTCGCCGAGCTGTCGACGCTGCTCGCGCAGCACAGCGGCGTCGGCCTGGAAGAGCTGACCCCCTACCTGTACGTGCACTACGAGGACCGTGCCGTCCACCACCTCTTCTCGGTGGCGTGCGGGCTGGACTCGATGGTGGTCGGCGAGGGGCAGATCCTCGGGCAGATCAAGGACGCCCTCGCGCGCGCCCAGGAGCTGCACACCGCGGGCCGCCTCCTCAACGACCTCTTCCAGCAGGCCCTGCGGGTGGGCAAGCGCGCGCACTCCGAGACCGGCATCGACCGGGCCGGGCAGTCACTGGTCACCTTCGGCCTCGAACAGCTCGCCGTCCGCACGTCCGTCGAGACCTGGGCCAAGGGCAAGCGCGCGCTGGTGATAGGCGCGGGCTCCATGTCCTCGCTCGCCGCGGCGACGCTCGCGCGGGCCGGGGTCGAGGAGGTCGTGGTCGCCAACCGCACGCTGGAGCGTGCCGAGCGGCTGGCGGAGATCCTGGGCGAGCAGGGCGGCACGGGCGTGAGCGCGCGTGCCGTGCCGATGGACCAGGTGGCCCACGAACTGACACGTGCCGATGTGGCGGTGTCCTGCACCGGCGCGACCGGTCTCGTGCTGACGGCGGACGCCGTGGTGGCGGCCGTCGAGGGGCGCGTCCCCGCGGACAGCCGCCCCGGTGACGTACCGGCGCAGACCAGGAGCGGGTCCGCCGGCCAGGCCGCGCACTCCACCGTCGCCGACGACGGCTGCCCCGTCGACCTCACCGCCCCGCGTGGCTTCTCCGTCGCGGGCGAGGCCGCCGTTGCCGGCATGGACGCCGCCTCCCTGGAGCAGCACGCGCGTGGTGGACAACGCCCCGGCCGAGCGGCGCGAGGTCCACCACAAGCCGGTCGATCCGCAGGCCGAGGCGGACGCCATCGCCGCGCTGGTGGCCGCCGCGCGGGTCACGGGACGTCTGCCGGAGCGGCGCAAGCCCGTGTCCTCGGCGGGTGCCGCCCGCATGGCCGTGCTCGCGCTGCTCGACCTGGCCATGCCCCCCGACATCGACGCCGCCGTGCACCGCGTGCCCGGCGTACGGCTGGTCGACATCGAGTCGCTGGCCGAGGCCTCCGCCGACGCGCCGATGGCCGCCGACGTCGAGCAGGTGCGCGGCATCGTCGCCGACGAGGTCGCCGCCTTCGGCGCCGCGCAGCGGGCCGCGCACATCACGCCGACCGTGGTCGCCCTGCGCACCATGGCCGCCGATGTGGTGGCGAGCGAGATCGCGCGGCTCGACGGACGGCTGCCGGGCCTCGAGGACAAGCAACGCGCGGAGATCACCCAGACCGTGCGCCGCGTCGTGGACAAGCTGCTGCACGCGCCGACGGTGCGGGTCAAGCAGCTGGCCGGCGAGCCGGGCGGCGCCGGGTACGCGGACGCGCTGCGCACGCTCTTCGACCTCGACCCGCAGACGGTCGCGTCGGTCAGCCGCGCCGACCACTTGAACGGCGCGAACAAAGCGAACAGCGCGAACGACACGAACAGCGCGATCGTCACGAACCACGAGAACAACGAGAACCACGATCCGAATAGAGGCCGGGCATGACCGAGAGGGCTCTGAGGCTCGGGACCAGGCGCAGCAAGCTGGCCATGGCCCAGTCGGGCCAAGTTGCTGATGCGGTGCGGCAGTTGACCGGCCGCCCCGTCGAGCTCGTGGAGATCACGACGTACGGCGACACCTCGCGCGAGCACCTGGCGCAGATCGGCGGCACCGGCGTCTTCGTCGCGGCCCTGCGTGACGCGCTGGTCCGTGACGAGGTGGACTTCGCCGTGCACTCGCTCAAGGACCTGCCCACGGCGCAGCCCGACGAGCTGGTGCTCGCCGCGGTGCCCAAGCGCGAGGACCCCCGCGACGTGCTGATCGCGCGTGACGGACTGACCTTCGCCGAGCTCCCCGAGGGCGCCCGCGTCGGCACCGGTTCGCCGCGCCGCATGGCGCAGCTGAACGCCTACGCGCGCAGCCACGGCATGACCATCCAGACCGTGCCGATCCGCGGGAACATCGACACCCGCATCGGATACGTGCACAAGGGGGAGCTCGACGCCGTCGTGCTCGCCGCCGCCGGACTGAGCCGCATCGGCCGGACCGACGAGGTGACCGACTTCCTGTCGGTCGACACCGTTCTGCCCGCCCCCGGCCAGGGGGCACTGGCGATCGAGTGTGCCGCGCACAACGCGTCACTCGCCGCCGCGCTCGCCGAACTCGACGACCCGTACACCCGGGTCGCCGTCACCGCCGAGCGGTCCCTGCTCGCCGCCCTGGAAGCCGGTTGCAGCGCGCCTGTGGGCGCGCTGGCCGACCTTCCCCCACTCTCGGCTTCGCTCGAGCGGGGGGACCCCCATGCCGACGAACAGATTGTCAAGGAAATGCGCCTGCGCGGTGTCGTCGGTACGCCCGACGGCTCGACGCTGGTGCAGCTGTCCACCACCGGTCCCGTGCCCGAGACGGAGACCCGAGCCATGGCGCTGGGCCGCGAACTCGCGGTCGAGATGCTTGCCAAGGGCGCGGCCGGTCTGATGGGGGAGCGAGCACTTTGAGCCCCACCTCGAACCTTCCCGGCACTCCCGCACACGGGCACGTCACCTTTCTCGGTGCCGGACCCGGAGATCCGGGACTGCTGACCCTGCGCGCCGTCGAGGCGCTGGCCCGAGCGGATGTGCTGATCGCCGAGCCGGATGTTCTCGATGTCGTCCGTGTGCACGCCAGGGGAGGTGTGGACACACCTGGGCCGACGGTCGCTGACGACGCGTCAACGACCGCGGACACGGCGACGTTCCGAGTCGCCACCAATCTTGTCATGGAGGCCGCGAGGGGTGGCAGGCGGGTCGTGCGCGCGGTCAGCGGCGACCCCGGCCTCGACACCCACGCGGCGGAGGAGATGCTCGCCTGCGCCGCCGAGGGGATCTCCTTCGAGGTCGTGCCGGGCGTCGCGGCCGCGGTCGGTGTGCCCGCGTACGCCGGTGTGCCGCTGCGCGACGCGCAGGGCGCGGACGTCCGTTTCATCGACGCCCGCACCGCCTCGGACCGCTGCTGGAGCGAGGTCGGCGCGTCCGACGGCACCGCGGTGGTCTCCACGTCCCTTGACTCCGTCGCGGCCACCGCGGGCGAGCTGGTGGCCGCGGGCCGCAAGCCGGACACCCCGATGACGGTGACCATCGGTGGTACGACGACGCGCCAGCGCACCTGGAACGCGACGCTCGGCACCATCGCGCAGGTCCTCAAGCAGGCGAAGGTGCTGCCCTCGCCCGAGGGTGGCCGACCCGTCATAGCCGTGGTCGGCGAGCGTTCCGCCGCCGCCCAGCGCGACCAGCTGTCGTGGTTCGAGTCGAAGCCCCTCTTCGGCTGGCGTGTGCTCGTACCGCGTACGAAGGAGCAGGCGGCCTCGCTCTCCGACCAGCTGCGGTCCTATGGCGCGGTGCCGCACGAGGTGCCGACCATCGCCGTCGAGCCGCCGCGCACGCCCCAGCAGATGGAGCGCGCGGTCAAGGGCCTGGTCACCGGGCGGTACGAGTGGATCGCCTTCACCTCCGTCAACGCCGTCAAGGCGGTGCGGGAGAAGTTCGAGGAGTACGGGCTCGACGCGCGTGCCTTCGCCGGGATCAAGGTCGCGGCCGTCGGTGAGCAGACCGCCGCCGCGCTGATCGCCTTCGGTGTGAAGCCGGACCTGGTGCCGAGCGGCGAGCAGTCGGCCGCGGGGCTCCTGGAGGACTGGCCGCCGTACGACCCGGTCTTCGACCCGATCGACCGCGTCTTCCTGCCGCGGGCCGACATCGCCACCGAGACGCTGGTCGCGGGGCTGATCGACCTGGGCTGGGAGGTCGACGACGTCACGGCCTACCGGACCGTGCGCGCCTCGCCGCCGCCGGCCGAGACGCGGGAGGCGATCAAGGGCGGCGGCTTCGACGCCGTGCTCTTCACGTCGTCCTCCACCGTGCGCAACCTCGTCGGCATCGCCGGCAAGCCGCACAACGTGACCGTGATCGCCTGCATCGGTCCCGCCACCGCGAAGACCGCGGAGGAGCACGGGCTGCGGGTGGACGTCATGGCCCCCGAGCCGTCGGTGCACAAGCTGGCCCAGGCGCT
This sequence comes from Streptomyces huasconensis, assembly GCA_004010275.1. Taxonomy (GTDB): domain Bacteria; phylum Actinomycetota; class Actinomycetes; order Streptomycetales; family Streptomycetaceae; genus Streptomyces; species Streptomyces huasconensis. Next base: position 51,099 of record RBWT01000015.1, on the reverse strand, counting down.
GGCGGACTTCGGTGCGCGGCGGCGGGACGCGGCGCTGGACGCCGGGGACCCCGTGACACGGCCGAGTGAGCGACGGCCCGGTTCGCGCCGGCGACGCACCGCGCCGTAGGTTCTTGTGGGCGGGCCTTCGGGCCCGCCCACAACGACATCAGCAGCACGCAGCACGAATCCAGGTGACGTCAGTGACGAAGTACGGATCTTTCCCCGGAACGCGGCCGCGGCGGCTGCGCACGACGCCGGCCATGCGGCGCATGGTCGCCGAGACGCGGCTGCACCCGGCCGACCTGATCCTGCCCGCGTTCGTGCGCGAGGGGATCAGCGCCCCGGTGGAGATCGGGGCCATGCCCGGCGTCGTCCAGCACACCCGCGACACCCTGAAGAAGGCGGCCGTCGAGGCGCTGGAGGCCGGGGTCTCCGGGATCATGCTCTTCGGTGTGCCGGAGGAGTCGAAGAAGGACGCCGTGGGCACGCCGGGCACCGACCCGGACGGGATTCTCCAGCTGGCGATCCGCGATGTGCGGGCCGAGGTCGGTGACGAGCTGATCGTCATGTCGGACCTGTGCCTGGACGAGACGACCGACCACGGGCACTGCGGTGTGCTGGACGCCGAGGGCCGCGTCGACAACGACGCGACGCTTGAGCGGTACGCCGAGATGGCGCAGGTGCAGGCCGACGCGGGCGCCCATGTGGTGGGCCCGAGCGGCATGATGGACGGTCAGATCGGCGTCATCCGTGACGCGTTGGACCAGGTCGGCCACGAGGACGTGTCGATCCTCGCGTACTCGGTGAAGTACTCGTCGGCCTTCTTCGGGCCGTTCCGGGAGGCCGTGGGCTCGTCCCTCAAGGGCGACCGCAAGACGTACCAGCAGGACCCGGCCAACGCGCGGGAGTCCATGCGGGAGCTGGCGCTCGACCTGGAGGAGGGCGCCGACATGGTGATGGTCAAGCCGGCCGGGCCCTACCTCGACATCCTCGCGAAGGTCGCCGACGCGGTGGACGTGCCGGTGGCTGCGTACCAGATCAGCGGCGAGTACGCGATGATCGAGGCCGCCGCCGAGCGGGGCTGGATCGACCGCGACAAGGCGATCATGGAGTCGCTCACGGGCATCAAGCGCGCGGGCGCGAACATGATCCTCACGTACTGGGCGACCGAGGTGGCGCGGCAGCTGTGACCCCGCGCCGGACGCCCTTGACCTGAAGTTCGGTTGAGGTCGCAGGGTGGTGTGCACAGGGCCCGAGGGGGCCCGTCCGAGGAGGACGAGATGCGCGCCGTTGTTCTGCATGAGTTCGGGCCCGCCGAGAATCTGCGGTACGAGACCTGGCCGGACCCCGTCGCGGGGCCCGGCCAGGTCCGCATCGTCGTGCGGGCGGCCGGGGTGCACTTCGTCGAGACGGTGATGCGGGCGGGGCAGGCCTCCGACAAGGCGCCGCCGCTGCCCGAGCTGCCCGCGGTCCTCGGCGGTGAGGTCGCGGGTGTCGTCGACGCGGTCGGCCCCGGCGTCGACGCCTCCTGGCTCGGCCGGCCCGTCGTGACCGCGCACGGTGCGCCCGGTGGGTACGCCGAGCTGGCGGTCGCCGCCGTCGACGCACTGCACGCCGTGCCGGACGGGCTCGGTTTCGAGGACGCCGTGACCATGGTGATGACGGGCGCCACGACCATGGGGCTGCTCGGCACCGCGCACCTTCGGCCGGACGACGTGGTGGTGGTGACGTCCGCGGCCGGGGGCGTGGGACGGCTCGTCGTGCAGTACGCGCACGCCCTGGGCGCCACGGTCGTCGGGGCGGCGGGCGGCCCCGGCAAGGTCGAGGCGGTGCGGGCGCTGGGCGCGGACGTCGCCGTGGACTACAACGTGCCCGGGTGGGCCGACTCGGTCCGCGCACAGCTCGGCGGGCGCGCGGTCACCGCCGTGCTGGACGGTGTCGGGGGCGAGAAGGCCGCCGCGGCCTTCGAGTTGATCGGTGAGGGCGGGCGGTACGTCGTCATCGGCTGGTCCTCGCAGGAGGCGTTCGAACCGGCGCCGCGGGTTCTCGCCGGGCGCGGCATCGCGTACGCCAACGCCCTGATGGAGCTGATCGGGCACCCCGAGAAGGGGACCGCACGGGAGCGTGCGGCTCTGGAGGCCGCCGCCAAGGGGGAGTTGGTGCCGTCCTGGCAGGCGTTCCCGCTGGCGCGGGCGGCCGAGGCGCACGCGGCCATGGAGCGGCGGGAGACCACGGGCAAGGTGGTGCTCGTCCCCTAGGCCGTGCCGGAAGGCGGACCCGGCGGACCGTGTCAGAAGGCGGGCCCGGCGTCTTCGAGGCGGCGCGTGCGGTAGCTGTCGGCGTCCAGGGTGATGACGTCCGCGTGGTGGGCCAGCCGGTCCACCGTGGCGGACGCCGTCGCGCTGTCGCCGAGGACCTCGTGCCAGCGGTCCAGGGGGAGGCTGCCGGTGACGATCAGGGAGGCGCGTTCGTAGCGGTGCGAGACGAGCTGGAAGAGGAGGTGGGCGACCTCGGGGTCGAAGGGCACGTAGCCCACCTCGTCCACGACGAGCACCGGGTACGCGTCGAGCCGGGCCAGTTCCTGGCGCAGCCGCCCCGCGGCCTTGGCCTCCGCCAGCCGGGTGCCCCACTCGGCGGCGGTCGCGAACAGCACCGGGTGACCGGCCTGGCAGGCCCGTACGCCCAGGGCGACCGCCAGGTGCGTCTTGCCGGTGCCGGGGCCGCCGAGCAGGACGACGTTCGCCTTGCGGGTGACGAAGTCGGCCTTCCCGAGCCGGTTGATCACCTGCGGCCCGGGTGCCCGCAGCCGCCCCTCGTCGAACATCTCCAGGAGCTTCCGGGACGGGAACCCGGCGGCCTCGATGCGCTCCTCGGCACCGCTCGCCCCCGGCTCCGGCGTCCCGGCCTCCCCGGGGCCCCGCTGGGCGGGGATGACCACGGCCGCCCGCGACTCCTCCTTCGCGGTGCGCGCCCTGGCCTCGTGCGCCGCCATGGGCCCGGACATGTACGCGAGGATCGCCGCGGAGGCGATGAACGCCATGTGGATGACCGTCCCCCACATCAGGTCGTGCCGGGGCGTGTGGTGCACGTCGACGAACATCTGGAGCAGGTGCACCGACGAGATGCCCACGATGGCGGTGGCCAGCTTGACCTTCAGCACGTTCGAATTGACGTGGGACAGCCACTCGGGCTGGTCCCGGTGGCCCTGGAGGCCGATCCGCGAGACGAAGGTCTCGTACCCCCCGACGATCACCATGATCAGCAGATTGGCGATCATCACCACGTCGACGAGCTTGAGCACGGCGAGCATGACGTGTGTCTCGTCCGCCTGGCCGCTGATGACGTGGTGGATGAGGTGCCACAACTCGTTGAAGAACTTGTAGACGTACACGCCCTGGGCGGCCACCAGGCCGAAGTACAGGGGCGCTTGGAGCCAGCGGGTGGCGAAGAGCGCGCACCCCAGCGTGGTCATGTTCGAGGGGGGTGTGACGGAGCGGGACACGAGACCTCCAACGGCCGTGAGGCTCGCCATTGTTGTGGACCGCCGCCGACTATCTGAATTCGTGCCACCCGTTGGGGTTAATAGAAATCCAGTCGGACCGGTCCCCCTCGGCAGTGCCCGGGTTCCTCGGTGGTCCTCAGTCCTTCTTGATCAGGGTGACGAGGCGGGAGAGGCCGTCGGCGGCGTGGCCCTCGTCGATCGAGCGGTCCAGGAGGGCCTGGAGCGGCTCGAACAGGTCGGTGCGCAGGCCCTGCTGGGCGAAGGCCGTCAGGAAGTTGGGCAGCGCGGCCTGGTTGACCGCCAGCGACGACACGTCCGTGAGGTGCTGCCCGGAGTCCAGCGCCTCGGCCATGCCGGGCACGAGTCCGTCCGTCATCGCGTTCACCCAGTTCTTCAGCAGGGGCGCGAAGTCGCGGGCGGGGACGCCTCCGCTGCCGATCAGCGCGTAGGCCTGGGCGACGCCCATCACCATGCCGTACATGCCGGTGAGCAGGGAGAGGTCGTACAGCGCGGCGGCGCCGGGGTCCTTGCCGACCCACTTGGTGTCCGCGAGGGCCGCCAGGGTGGGGCGGTGCGTCTCGTACGCGTCCTCGTCGGTGCCGCTGTAGAGGATGTACGCGGCGGGCGTCGCGATCATCTGCGGGACGGCCATGATGCCGCCGTCGATGTACGTGATGCCGTGGCCGGCCGCCCACTCCGCCAACTCCCGTGCCTGGGCGGGGGTTCCGTTGGTGAGGTTCACGACCGTGCGGCCGGCGAGCGCGTCGGCCTCGGCCTCCAGCAGGCCGCGTACGTTGTCGTTGGTGGTGAGGCAGACGATCACGAGCGGGCTTGCCGCGATGGCCTCGGCCGCCGTGTCGGCCGGGGTCGCGCCCTGGGCGGCCAGAGGGCCCGTCTTGGAGGCGGTGCGGTTCCACACGGTCGTGTCGTGGCCCGCCTTGAGCAGGGCGGCGGCGAGGGCGTCATCAGGCCGAGGCCGAGGACGGTCGCGGAGGCGCGGTGTTCGGTGCTGCTGGGCACGGGGGCTCCTTCAGAGGCGTTGTTCCGGGGATGTCTCTGATCTTTGCGGGGCCCTAGGGGGCGGACAAGTACGGACTAATTAGTGCGGTACTTACCTATTGGTGTGTGTGCTGGTCAGGGAGGTGGACCGGGTGTCCGGGGTGAGGGTCGGGACGGGTCCGGTGGATCGGCGCTGGAGCGTCACCGCTCTCCCGCGGTTCGGAGACCGGCCGGATTCCGGCCGGGGTCGCCGTGCCCTCGTCGCGCAGGCCGATGCCGTCGCTGCTCGCGCACGCCGTCACGGACAGGGTCGCGAGCACGACGGCGGTGGCGGCGAGGAGGCGGGCGGCGAGATCCGAACGGGGTTCTGCGGTCCGGGGCATGGCTTGGGTCCTTGGTGTCGTGCGGGCAGGGGCGTGTCCGCCTGGACGGTCGGCGGGAGCGGCGTGCTTGGATGGCCACAGCTTGTGCGGCCGGGTGTCCCGGCCGCCAGAGGCGGCGGGGAACGGGGGACGCTGGAACACCCGCGCCTGCTTTGACCTGGGGGGATGGCCTCCTCCTGGAACGCGGTACTGGAATGGGGAGGACGGCACATGAGTTCGCTCGCGGAGCTGCTGCGGGAGCTCAAGGGGCGGTCGGGGCTCAGCTACGGGGTGTTGGCGAAGCGGCTGCACATGAGTACGTCGACGCTGCACCGGTACTGCAACGGCGACGCGGTGCCAGTGGAGTTCGCGCCCGTGGAACGGTTCGCTCGGCTCTGCAAGGCGTCGCCCGAAGAACTGGTGGAGGTCCACCGGCGGTGGATTCTGGCGGACGCGCGCGCGGGCGTAAGGCGGAGCCCGCCGAGGGGCGGGCGGGTGCGGAGGCGGAGCCGCGGAGGTCCCAACAGCCGCAGCCGGAAAAGGAGTCGGAGCGCGAGCCGCACCCCGAGCCCGAGCCCGAGCCCGAGCCCGAGCCTGAGCCGCAGCCCGAGTCCGACTCCACGTCCGCGATCCGCCCGAGCCGATGTCCGGCCGCCCCAAGCGGCGCCGTGCCGTCGCCATCGGCGCCGCTGTCGCCCTTGTCGTCGGGGCCGGTTCCGTCGCCCTCGCGCTGAACGGTGCCGAGACGGCGGTGGCGGGCGCGAGCGCGCCGCGGGTGTCTCGTCGTCGGTGGCTCCGCACGAGTCCCCGGGGGACCCGTCCGGCAAGGGCGGACGCGAGGGCACCGCCGACGGCCGCGGCAAGAAGAAGGGCGAGCCTTCCTCCTCCCCCTCGGACAAGGACGGCAAGGGCGGCAAGGGCAAGGACGGCCCCGCGCGCCCCGACACCTCCCAGGACACCGGCAAGGGACCCGCGGCCGCGGGCGAGGGCAGGAGCGATGACCTCGGCGCGCCGATCACCGCCCGCACCAGGCCGTACGTCTACGAAAGCCCCTGCAGCCAGCGCTTCCTGGTCAACCGGAAGCCGAACCAGGTGCCCCAGCCGCCGGCCGTCGAGCAGGACGCCCCCGGCTGGGCCGCCGACCTCGGCGCCGTGTCGGCGGGCGAGCAGCTCGTCGAGGTCACCGTGCAGGGCCTGGGCAGGGACACCGTCGTACTCCAAGGCATGCACGTCCGGGTGCAGAGCACCAGTTCGCCGCTGGCCTGGAACGACTTCCAGATGGGTGTCGGCTGCGGCGGCAACGTCTCCACCAAGTCGTTCGCCGTCGACCTCGACGACGGAACACCGACCCTCACGCCCAAGGCGGGGCAGCGCGACTTCCCGTACAAGGTGAGCGAGAGCGACCCCGAGGTCTTCTACGTCAAGGCCAGTACCGAGGCGCACGACGTCCGCTGGTACCTGGAGCTGGAGTGGTCGAGCGGCCGACGGCACAACGTGCTCCGCATCGACGACCAGGGCAAGCCGTTCCGCACCAGCGGCAACGAAGGGCGCCCCACGTACGGCTGGCCGCTCGGCGGCTCCAAGTGGGAGGCCCCGCTGGACAGTTGAGGCCCCGGCGGAGGCGCCGCGTCCGTATCGCGGAACGGCGTGTGTAGGCGGCAGGCACATGCCTAGGGTGCGGGCAGAGCCAGCCGTCCCAGCCGAAGGAGCCGCCGCCGTGACCGTCACCGAGCCCGCCCGCACCGCCGCCCCCCGCGCCGCCGCCGGCCGCGCGCGCCGCCGCGGTCGGGGGCTCGCCGGTACGGGACATCCTCGCCGGTCACCGCGCGGCCCGAGGTCATCAACTTCGCGGGCGGCCTGCCCGCCCCCGGCCTCTTCGACGCCCAGGGCATAGCGGCCGCGTTCCGCGCGGTGCTCGCCGAGACGCCCGAGCGGGCACTCCAGTACTCGACGACCGAGGGCGAACCCGCGCAGCGTGCCGCCGTCGCCGCGCGCACCGCCGCGCGGGGCCTCGCGACCGACGCCGACGACGTGCTGATCACCACCGGGTCGCAGCAGGCGCTGTCGCTCCTCGCGACCGTGCTGATCGAGCCCGGTGACACCGTCCTCGACGAGAACCCCTGCTACCTCGCGGCGCTCCAGGCCTTCGCCTTCACGGGCGCGCGCGTGGTGCCCGTGCCGTGTGACGAGGCCGGCATCGACCCCGCCGCCCTCGACGAGCTGGTCGCCCTGCACCGGCCGAAGCTGCTCTACACCGTGCCCACCTTCCAGAACCCGACCGGCCGGACCCTGCCCGCGGCTCGGCGCGCCCCGCGGTCGCCGAGGTCGCCGAGCGTGGCGCGGGGTGTGGATCGTGAGGACGACCGTACGGGGAGCTGCGCTTCGAGGGGGAGCGGGTGCCGTGGATCGCCACGTACCCGGGGGCCGAGGACCGCACGGTCCTGCTCGGCAGCTTCTCCAAGGTCATGGCGCCGGGCCTGCGGCTCGGCTGGCTGCGGGGGCCCGCGGCGCTGCTGCGGGCCTGCGCCGTCGCCAAGCAGGCGGCTGACCTGCACACGCCGACCGTCAACCAGCTGGCGGCGGCGCGGTACCTCGCGGACGCGGACCTGGACGCGCATGTCGCCCGCGTGGCGGAGGTCTACCGCGAGCGGCGGGACGCGATGCTGCTCGGCCTCGCGGAGGCGTTGCCGGAAGGGTCGGGCTGGGTCCGGCCCGAGGGCGGCATGTTCGTCTGGGCGAAGCTGCCCGAGGGGTACGACACGGGGGAGTTGCTGCGCGGTGTCGTCGCGCACGACGTGGCGTACGTCCCCGGGGCGCCGTTCTTCGCGGGGGAGCCGGACGTGTCCACCCTGCGGCTGTGCTTCGTGACGCAGTCCCCCGACGAGATCGCCGAGGGACTGCGGAGGCTCAGGGGCGCGCTGGTGGCGTGACGGGCTTCGTCAGAGGCGCTCGGGCATCAGAGGCGCTCAGGGGTCCTGATGCCCAGCAGCGCCATGCCCTGGTGCAGCGTGCGGGCCGTGATGTCGCACAGGAACAGGCGGTTCTCGACCTGCGCCGGGGTGTCCGCCTTCAGGACCGGGCACTTGTCGTAGAACGAGGTGTACAGCGACGCCAGCTGGTAGAGGTACGCGGCCAGCTTGTGCGGCGCGTACTCCCCGGCGGCCTCGGTGACCGTCGCGCCGAACGCGTCCAGGTGCAGGCCGAGCGCCCGCTCCGCCGCGTCGAGCGCCAGCTCCGGGTGGGCCGCGGGGCGGACCTCGCCCGCCTTGCGCAGGATCGACTGGATTCGGGCGTACGCGTACTGGAGGTAGACCGACGTGTCGCCGTTCAGGGAGACCATCTGGTCGAGGTCGAACTTGTAGTCGCGGTTGGCCGACGTCGACAGGTCCGCGTACTTCACGGCGCCGATGCCGACCTGGAAGGCCCGCTCCTGGATCTCCTCCTCGGTGAGGTCCCGCGCCTTCTCGCGCACAACCTCCGCGGCGCGCTGCACCGCCTCGTCGAGGAGGTCCTCCAGGCGCACCGTCTCGCCCTCACGCGTCTTGAACGGCTTGCCGTCCGCGCCGAGCACCGTGCCGTAGCCCATGTTGTGGGCGGTGACCTCGTCGTTGAGCCAGCCCATCCGGCGGGCCGCCTCGAAGACCATCTTGAAGTGCAGCGACTGCCGGACGTCCACCACGTACAGCAGGGTGGTGGAGTGCAGGTCGACGACCCTGTTGCGGATCGCCGAGAGGTCGGAGGCCGCGTACCCGAAGCCGCCGTCCGCCTTCTGGACGATCAGCGGGACCGGCTTGTCGTCCTTGCCCTTGATGTCGTCGAAGAACACGACGAGCGCGCCCTCGGAGCGCACCGCGACACCCGATTCCTCCAGGAGCCGCGCCGTCTCGGCCATCATGTCGTTGTACGCGGACTCGCCGACGATCTCCTCGTCGCGGACCTCCATGTCCAGCTTCTCGAAGACGGAGAAGAAGTAGACCTTCGACTCGTCCACGAACCGCTGCCAGAGGTCGAGCGTCTCCTTGTCGCCGGACTGGAGGGCGACGACCCGCTTGCGGGCCCGCTCCTTGAACTCCTCGTCGGCGTCGAAGACCGCGCGCGAGGCCTTGTAGACGCGGTTGAGGTTGCTCATCGCCTGCTCGCCGTCGACCTCGTCGGCCGGGGCCAGCCGGCCGGGGTTCTCGATCAGGTACTGGATGAGCATGCCGAACTGGGTGCCCCAGTCGCCGATGTGGTGGCGGCCGATCGTCTTCTCGCCGGTGAAGTCCAGCATGTGACGCAGGGCGTCACCGATGACGGCGGAACGCAGGTGGCCGACGTGCATCTCCTTGGCCACGTTCGGCTGGGCGTAGTCGATCACCGTCGTGCCCCGGTTCTCGGCGTACGGCACGCCGAGCCGCTCGCCGTCCGCCGCACGCGCCGCGAGGTTCCTCGTGATCGCCTCGTCGGTGACCGTGATGTTCAGGAAGCCGGGCCCGGAGACCTCGATGTCCTTGATCAGCTCGGGGGCGGTGATGCCGGAGACGACCTGCGTGGCCAGCTCCCGCGGATTGCCCTTGAGCTTCTTGGCGAGCGCCAGGATGCCGTTGGCCTGGAAGTCGGCCCGGTCGCTGCGTCGCAGCAGCGGGTCCGCGGCACCGGCTTCCGGCAGGGCTGCCGAAAGGGCGTCCGCGAGGCGCTGGTGGACGGAGGCGGTGAGGGACGTGACCGGGGCCATGAAAGGGTGCCGTTCTGCTCGGGTGCCTGGACGTGCCGTAGCTGTGAAAACCGAGTATCCCACGCGGTGAAAAGCGGTTTTCGCGGTTACGGGGCGACCTGGGAGAATGGCTGGGTCAAGCGGTACTCACGCAAGAACGTGAGAAGTCGTAGGAAGCAGAAAGGCGTGCCGATCGTGGCTCAGAGCACCGATACCACCGACTGGGTCTCCCGCTACGCGGACGAGGTCATCGCCGAGTCGGAGCGTCGTGCCCCGGGCAAACCCGTCACGGTCGCCTCGGGCCTCTCCCCGTCCGGCCCGATCCACCTCGGCAACCTCCGCGAGGTCATGACCCCGCACCTCGTCGCCGACGAGATCCGCCGCCGTGGGCACGAGGTCCGCCACCTGATCTCCTGGGACGACTACGACCGCTACCGCAAGGTCCCGGCCGGCGTCCCCGGCGTCGACGAGTCCTGGGCCGAGCACATCGGCAAGCCGCTCACCTCGGTGCCCGCCCCGGCCGGGTCGGCGTACCCGAACTGGGCCGAGCACTTCAAGGCCGCCATGGCCGAGGCCCTCGCCGAGCTGGGCGTGGAGTACGACGGCATCAGCCAGACCGAGCAGTACACCTCGGGCGCCTACCGCGCGCAGATCCTGCACGCGATGAAGCACCGCGGCGACATCGACGCGATCCTCGACCAGTACCGCACGAAGAAGGACCCCGCCAAGGCCGGCAAGGGCGGCGCCAAGCAGCAGAAGCCGGTCGACGAGGCCGAGCTGGAGGCCGCCGAGGGCTCCGGCGCCGCCTCCGAGGACGACGGCAGCGGCGGCAGCGGCGGGTACTACCCGTACAAGCCCTACTGCGGGCAGTGCGAGAAGGACCTGACGACCGTCGTCTCGTACGACGACGACTCCACCGAGCTGGTGTACACCTGCACGGCGTGCGGCTTCGGCGAGACCGTGCAGCTGAGCGAGTTCAACCGCGGCAAGCTGGTCTGGAAGGTCGACTGGCCCATGCGCTGGGCGTACGAGGGCGTCATCTTCGAGCCGAGCGGTGTGGACCACTCGTCGCCCGGCTCGTCGTTCGTCGTCGGCGGGCAGATCGTGCGGCAGATCTTCGACGGCGTGCAGCCGATCGGTCCGATGTACGCCTTCGTGGGGATCTCGGGGATGGCGAAGATGTCGTCCTCGAAGGGCGGCGTGCCCACCCCGGCCGACGCCCTGAAGATCATGGAAGCGCCGCTGCTCCGCTGGTTGTACGCGCGCCGCAAGCCCAACCAGTCCTTCAAGATCGCCTTCGACCAGGAGATCCAGCGGCTCTACGACGAGTGGGACAAGCTGGAGGCCAAGGTCGCCGACGGCTCCGCGCTGCCCGCCGACGCCGCCGCGCTCTCCCGCGCGGTGCGCACCGCCGCCGGTGAGCTGCCGCGCACCCCGCGCCCGATGCCGTACCGCACGCTGGCGTCCGTCGCGGACATCACCGCCGGTGCCGAGGACCAGACGCTGCGCATCCTCAGCGACCTCGACCCGTCGGCGCCGCCGGCCTCGCTCGACGAGGTGCGCCCGCGCCTGGACCGCGCCGAGAACTGGATCACCACCCAGGTCCCGGCCGAGGCCCGCACCATCGTGCGCGCCGAGCCCGACACCGAGCTGCTGTCGTCGCTGGACGAGGAGAGCCGCGAGTCGCTGCGGCTGCTCCTGGAGGGCCTCGACTCGCACTGGTCCCTGGACGGCCTCACCCACCTCGTGTACGGCGTGCCGAAGGTGCGGGCCGGGTTCTCGGCGGACGCGACGGCCAAGGAGCTGCCGCCGGAGATCAAGGTGGCGCAGCGGACGTTCTTCGCGCTGCTCTACCGGCTGCTCGTGACCCGGGAGACCGGCCCGCGCCTGCCCACGCTGCTGCTGGCCGTGGGCGCGGACCGGGTGCGCAAGCTGCTCGGGGCGTAACGTCCGCGGACCGGCCGGGCGGGCGGGGACCGTGGTCTCCCGCCCGCCCGGCCGTGTCTCTGCATCCTTTGGACTACCGGGAGTTCGGCCCGGGGCAGGACGCGCGGGCCCATCGCCCCCGTGATCATGGACGCATGAAGGAAATCATCGCCATCGTCGGATGGGTCGTCGGAATCCAGGGCGGCCTCGGTGCCGCAGGCCGCCTCTTCGGGGACGGCCCCTGGGGGCTGCTGCACAAGTGGTGGGACGTGCCCACTCCCCTGTACGTGGCCCTCTTCGCCGTCGGCACCGTGCTCGCCGTCTACGGGGAGCTGGGCAAGAAGCGGGCGTCGGCCGCCTGAGCGCCCGGCGTCCTACGGGTGGCGGTGGCGGCGTACGGCGAAGAAGACCAGCGCCGCCAGTACGGCGAGCGAACCGCCGGTGATGGTGAGCGTCACCGGCGTCCAGCCGTCGGGCCGGGACTCGGGTCCGGCCTGGGCGGCACAGTCGGCGCCGGGGGCCGCGCCGCCCGCCTCGACCCGCACCGTGCCGTTGGTCCGCGCCTCGTCGGGCGGGACCGGCTCGGCGAAACGCAGGGCGTGGTCGCCGGGCTTCGCGTCGCAGCGGATCATGGCCCGGCCCTTCCAGGAGACCTTTCCGGAAGGGGCCAGTTTCACCGGCCCCGCGAACGCGTCGGAACGGACGGTGACGCGGTGGGCGTCGTCCATCTGGTCCATCAGCTCCGGATTCAGCACGGACAGCGTGACGCGTTCACCGGGCCGCACCGAGCCGGGAGCGACGGTGAGTCCGCCCTCTGGGCCCGCCTGCGCGGCGGCGCTCGTCATGCCTGCCAGGGAAAGGGCGAGGGCGACCGCTCCGACCGTCGCGGCGGTTTTGTGTGGCATAAGGTGATCTTATCCGGATCTTATGCAGGGGGAGTCTGGGCGCCTGCTCGACCTCGCGCGCGCCCAGCGGGAAGGCAGTTGTGCGTATTTCACGATGGGCCAGGGCCGTGGCCATGGGGGCGGGCGGCGGTTTCCTCGCCGTTTCGGCCACCACGGCCGCCGGCGCGGTGACACCCGCCGAAGACAGCAGGACGGTTCCGCTGAAGAGCGACGCGGGGTGGGGAGTCGCGGCGGCGGAGCGGTTCTGGACCGCCGACCGCATGGAATCGGCGACGCCGGTGACGGGGCAGGGGAAGGGGCAGGCACCGGCTCCGGCTTCGGCTTCGGCTTCGGGGAAGGCGCAGGCTTCGGTTCGGGCGGACGTGGCCCGGCGCGGGCCGGTGACGTACGCGGCGGCGGCGAGGGCCCAGACAGATCGCGAGGGTTCCAAGACCATCGGCGTCCTCTACTTCGTCGGCAAGGACATGTCCACGCACAACTGCACGGCCAGCGTGGTCCACAGCCCCAAGGGCAACCTCATCCTCACCGCCGCGCACTGCGGCAACGGCGACAAGTACGCCTTCGTGCCCCAGTACCGCACCGGCAAGACCCCGGCGCAGCAGCCCAACGGCATCTGGGCGGTCGACCGCGTCTTCAAGGACCCGCGGCGCACCGACTACGGCCCCGGCTCGGACCTCGACTTCGCCTTCGCGACCGTCAAGCCCGACCAGCGCGGCCGCCAGGTCGAGGAGATCACCGGCGCCAACACCCTGACCCGCACGCCGGGTTACCAGGTGCAGGTCACCGTCATCGGCTACCCGTCGGCCAGGCACGCGCCGAAGGACCAGGCGATCAAGTGCCGCACGAAGACCACCCGGCTCTCCGGGTACAAGCAGCTGCGCATGGAGTGCGGCGGCTTCTACGGCGGCACCTCGGGCAGCCCGTGGCTGATGGACTTCGACGAGCGGACCAAGACGGGCAAGGTCGTCGGCAACCTCGGCGGCGCGGGCGGCGGCGGAGCCACCGACTCCGTCTCCTACGCGCCCTTCTACGACGACGAGGTGTTCAAGCTCTACGACGACGCCGTGCGCAACGCCGCCGTCATCGAGCGGACCCCGCTGCCGACCACCCTCGGCACCGGCGAGACCTGGCAGCACGCGAAGCAGCTGGCCACCGGCGACTACACCGGGGACGGCACGTCCGACCTCCTCGTGGTCTGGGCCGACGGCGAGGTCACCCTCCACCCGGGCAACGGCAAGGGCGGCTTCACCCGCGAGCGCCGCCTCCAGAAGGCCAACGCCACGTGGAAGCACGCCGCGGCCGTCACCGGCGGCGACTTCGCCGGCGGGAACCTCTCCGACCTCATGGTGCGCTGGTCCGACGGCGAGGTCACCCTCTACCAGGACGTGTCCGCCTCGGGGCTCGGCAAGGAGACCAGACTCGCCGCCGCGGGGTCCACCTGGAAGAAGGCCGCCCAGATCACCGCGGGCCGCTTCGGCGGAGGCGGCGACAGGGCCGACGACGTCCTCGTGCGCCGGACCGACGGCGAGGTCGTCCTGTACAGCGACGTGGACGCCCGCGGCTTCAAGAAGAAGACCACGCTCCACAAGCCCAACGCCACGTGGAAGCGGACCACCCTGCTCACCGGCGGCGACTTCACCGGCACCGGCCTGTGGGACCTCGTCGTCCGCTGGAGCGACGGCGAACGCACCGTCCACAAGGACGTGAGCCCGGCCGGTTCCGGCACGAAGACGCGCATGGGCGCGCCCGGCACCCTGTGGACCCACGCCAAGGCGATGACGGCGGGCAACTACACCGTGGGCGGCCGGTCCGACGACCTCATCGTGCGCTGGAGCGACGGCGAGGTCAGCCTCTACGCCGATACGACGACGAAGCTCGGCCGCGAGGTCACCCTCGTACCGCCGAAGGTCTCCTGACGCGCCGACGGGCCGGGGTCACGCGATGCGTTCCGCGTCCAGATCCTGCTGGTAGCGGGAGCGGAAGTCGCGCAGGTACGGGCGGAGGGTGCTCTCCGTGAGCGGCCCGCCCGCCTGGCCCGTCACGCCGTACAGGTCCATCAGATACAGGCTGAACTGCCGGGCGTTGGGGTAGTCGCCGATCTCGCTGACGTACTTGCGGAACGCCGTGAAGTAGGCCTCCATGCGGGAGACGTCGTCGGGGAGCCCGGGGATGTCGGGCTCGGCCTCGGCCTCGGGCGCGGCGTCGGCCTCGGGCACGGGCTGCTCGTGAGCGGCGGGAGCGTCGTGGGCGTCGTGGGCCTCATCGCCGTACTGCTGCTCATCGCCGTACTGCTGCCCGTTGCCGTACTGCTCGTTGTCGTGTGGTCCGTTGTCGTACGGGGCCTGCTCCTCGTACCACTGGTCGTACGGCTCCTCGGGGGCGTACGAAGCGGGGTGCTTCGCGAACCACGGGCTCTCGTGCGGCAGGACCTCCGGCTGGGGTTCCGGCTGGGGCTCCGGAGCCGGTTCCGGTTCCGTTGCCGGTTCCGCCTCCGACCGGCGCGGGGCCGGCAGCTCCGGCTGCTGGGAGGCCGCGGTCTGCGCGGCGGCCGGGACCGGGGGCAGCAGGGCGGGTTCGATGCCGGCGGCGGCGAGGCCCGCGGGGGCGGTCTCCGCCAGCGGAACGCCGTAGCGGGCGAGGCGCAGCGGCATCAGGGACTCGACGGGGGCCTTGCGGCGCCAGGCACGGCCGAAGCGGGAGCGCAGCCGGGCCTGGTAGACGAGGCGCTCCTGTTCGAGCTTGATCACCTGGTCGTAGGAGCGCAGCTCCCACAGCTTCATCCGGCGCCACAGCAGGAACGTCGGCACCGGCGACAGCAGCCACCGGGTGAGCCGTACGCCCTCCATGTGCTTGTCGGCGGTGATGTCCGCGATCCGCCCGATCGCGTGCCGCGCCGCCTCGACCGCGACGACGAAGAGCACCGGGATCACCGCGTGCATGCCGGTGCCGAGCGGGTCGGGCCAGGCCGCCGCGCCGTTGAAGGCGATCGTCGCGGCCGTCAGCAGCCACGCGGTCTGCCGCAGCAGTGGGAAGGGGATGCGTATCCAGGTCAGCAGGAGGTCGAGGGCCAGCAGGACGCAGATGCCCGCGTCGATGCCGATCGGGAAGACCACCGAGAAGCCGCCGAAGCCCTTCTGCTCGGCGAGTTCGCGCACGGCCGCGTACGACCCCGCGAAGCCGATCCCGGCGATGACGACCGCACCGGCGACGACCACCCCGATGAGTATCCGGTGCGTGCGTGTCAGCTGCATCGCGGCCACCCGCGAACCCCTCCCTGTTCAGCCTGGATCGGCTTCTTGCGAGCGCTAGCCTGGCACACGTGTACGGACGGGTCGCGCGCCGGTACGCCCGGAGCCCGGCCCCAGGGGGGCCGGGCTCGTCAAGCGGCGTGGTGGCCGGGGGAGTTGAGCCCCGCGGCCGGGTGTGCGGGGCGGCCGTGCCGGCCCCGGCTTCGCCTCAGGACTTGCTGTGGCTGGTCTTGGACTTGCCGTCGTCGTCGCTCTTGGAGTCGTCCGACTTCGTGGCGTCGTCGGCCTTCTCGGCGTCCGCGCCCTGCTTCGACCCGTCGGACTTCTTCGAGTCCTCGTCCTTCTTCGACTCGCCGTCCTTCTTCGAGTCGTCGGACTTCGGCTTCTCGCTGGAGCCGGACGACGGCTTGCCGCCGCCCTCGTTGGCGGAGACGACCGCGGCCGCGGCCTCCTTCGCCGCCTTCTGCGCGTCCTTCGACAGCTCACCGGCGTCGGGGGTCTTGTCGCCCGCGAGGCCCGCGCCGTTGTAGTCGACGGTGATGACCGCGTTCTCCACGCGCGTCACGAACGTCTGCTGCTTGAAGGTGTCCTTGTCCTTCTTCAGGTCGTACCGCACGAGCGTCGCCTGCTCGCCGACGCCCTGCACCGGCTCCGCCTTGACGCCCTTCGCGTCCTTGGTCGCCTGGGCGTCCGCGACCTGCTTGGCGAAGTTGTCCTGCGCGCGCTTCGCGCCACTGCCGAGCGAGGCGTCCGAGTCGAAGCGCATCAGCGAGACGCGCAGCCAGCGGAACTGGGAACCGTCCACGCCGTTGTTGTCGAGGCTGTCCCACGAGCAGCTGCCGCGCAGCGCCGTGTCCGTGGACGTACCGGCCTTGCCCTTGTCCTCGGCCTCCGGCACCAGCTCCTGGAGCGTCTTCTTCGACAGGACGTCGCAGGGCTCGGGAAGCTTGCCGTACGCGGCCTTCTCCACGGCCGGCGTCTCCTCCCCGGCCTTCTTCGGGGCCGACGCCTTGGCGCCCGCCTCCTTCTTGGCCCCGTCGGAGCCGGAGCCGGAGTCGGAGGAGCAGCCGGAGGCGACGAGGATCACCGGTACGGCGGCCGCGCTGACGAGGATGCGGCTCAGACGCTGGCGCTGTCGCTGTGCAGGTCGGTGCATGGTTCCTTCACTCAGTTCGTCTCGTGACGTCCAGTTCGTCTCGTGACGTCGTCGGGTCCGAGGGGCCACGGTACGCGTATGGGGCGGCGGGTGGCTCCGCTTCAGGGAGGCGGGACCGCGGCCCGTGCGGGCCGCGCGCGGCGGCTACTCGTCGAA
Source organism: Streptomyces huasconensis (assembly GCA_004010275.1). Classification (GTDB taxonomy): domain Bacteria; phylum Actinomycetota; class Actinomycetes; order Streptomycetales; family Streptomycetaceae; genus Streptomyces; species Streptomyces huasconensis. Next base: position 34,170 of record RBWT01000015.1, on the reverse strand, counting down.
CTCCCCGGCGAGCCCGTCGGCCAGTTCCACCGCCTTGTCCTGCATTTCCTTGCTGTCGGGCACGTCCGTGCGGCGGCCGGGCTGCTCGTCGTACTCGATGGTCACGATGACGTTCGACGTGCGGAACACCACAGTCACGGTGCGGTGTCGGGTCGCCGAGCCGGTGGTGGTGAGGGCGTCGTTCAAGAACGCCTCGTCGCCGAGGTCGTCGAGGGAGCGGGGCTCCAGGCCGGCCGGCGGGGTGGCGGGCGCGGTCGTGGAGGTGGCGTCGTCGTCGCCGTGGTCGCTCCGGTCCTTCTTGCCGCCCTGGGCCTTGTCGCCCTCCTCGGCGTCCGCGTCCGAGGCCGGGGACTCGCTGTCGGAGGCGGCGGGCACCGGGAGGTCGGCCTCCCGCAGCTTCTTGGCGTAGACCTCGGCGGCGCGGTCGTCGTCGCTGACCGTGCCGTCGTAGGAGACGACCCGCTCGAAGTCGACGAGGAGGTGGTGGGAGGCGCCGGACGACTCGACCTTCCAGCGGCAGCCCACGCGCCGGTCCGTGTCGTACGTGACCGTGGGCGTCCCCTCGTACGCCTTCTCCCACTGCTCGGCGTCCTCCATCTCCTTGAGGCCGGGCAGCATCGCGTCGAGGGTGCCGGGTTCGACTTCGCCGCAGGGCTCCGGGAGCGTGCGGTACTTGCCGGGCTCGGCGGGGGCGGCCGCGCTGCCGGCGTCCCCCGGCTTGGAGTCCTCGGACCCGGTGCCGCCGTCGGAGCCCGAGGAGCAGCCGACGAGCAGCGCCGCGAGGAGCGCGGCGACACCGGGTGCGTAGACCTTCCGCTGCACCGTGATGGCTCCTCTCATGGGGGTACGTGGGGTTATTCGGTTGCCGTCGGCGGGCGGCCGATGGACACAATGTGTATCGCACACGCCACCGTGGATGCCGGTCCGATGCCCATTTCGTTGACCTTGGCTCCGGTATTTGCGCTTCTAGACTTGTAGTGGGTTACGGGGGAATGAGGACGATATGTCGTACGTAGAGGTTCCCGGCGCGCAGGTGCCGATACGGATGTGGGCCGACCCGGCGTCGGTCGAGGACGTCGCGATGCGACAGCTGCAGAACGTGGCGACGCTGCCGTGGATCAAGGGTCTGGCGGTCATGCCGGACGTCCACTTCGGCAAGGGCGCGACGGTCGGCTCCGTGATCGCCATGCAGGGCGCGGTCTGCCCGGCGGCGGTCGGCGTCGACATCGGCTGCGGCATGTCGGCGGTGAAGACCTCCCTGACGGCGAACGACCTCCCGGGCGATCTGTCGCGCCTGCGGTCGCGGATCGAGGCGGTGATCCCGGTGGGGCGGGGCATGCATGACGACCCCGTCGAGCCGGGGCGCTTCCATGGGATGGCGACGGCGGGGTGGGACGACTTCTGGGCGCGGTTCGACGGGGTCGCCGAGGCGGTGAAGTTCCGGGAGGAGCGGGCCGTCAAGCAGATGGGAACGCTTGGCTCGGGCAACCACTTCGTCGAATTCTGTCTCGACGAGGCGGGTTCGGTGTGGCTGATGCTGCACTCCGGCTCGCGGAACATCGGCAAGGAACTGGCCGACCACCACATCGGCGTGGCCCAGAGCCTTCCGCACAACCAGGGGCTCGTCGACCGCGACCTGGCCGTCTTCGTCGCGGACACCCCGCAGATGGCCGCCTACCGGAACGACCTCTACTGGGCCCAGGAGTACGCGAAGCACAACCGCGCGATCATGATGGCGCTCTTCAAGGACGTGATCCGCAAGGAGTTCAAGAAGGCGAAGCCGACGTTCGAGCAGGAGATCTCCTGCCACCACAACTACGTCAGCGAGGAGCGGTACGACGGGATGGACCTGCTGGTCACCCGGAAGGGCGCGATCCGTGCGGGCAGCGGTGACTTCGGGATCATCCCGGGCTCGATGGGCACGGGCTCGTACATCGTCAAGGGCCTCGGCAACGACGCGTCCTTCAACTCCGCCTCGCACGGCGCCGGCCGCCGCATGAGCCGGAACGCGGCGAAGCGGCGCTTCTCGGCGCAGGACCTGGCGGAGCAGACGCAGGGCGTCGAGTGCCGCAAGGACTCCGGTGTGGTGGACGAGATCCCGGCGGCGTACAAGCCGATCGAGCAGGTCATGGACCAGCAGCGGGACCTCGTCCAGGTGGTGGCGAAGCTCAAGCAGGTCGTCTGTGTGAAGGGCTGAGGCGGCGCGTTCCGCGTGTGGGCGCGCCACGTCTACTTCGCGTGCTTGACGGCGAAGATCATGACGAAGGCGACCAGGTGGATGCCGAAGAGGAAGTACGCGAGGTACCACCACACCATCCGCTCGTTCTTCTTCTCCTCGGCGAGGCGGTGGGTCTCGTGCTCATGGGTGAGGCGTTCGAGCGGGTCCGGGGAGTCGGCGGAGAAGGCCGGCCTGCCGGGGTCGTCGCCGGGGAGCGGCATCGTCAGGACTCCCGGTGGACCTTGGTGTTGCTGGCCTGGGCGCGCGGGCGGACCACCAGGAGGTCGACGTTGACGTGGGGCGGGCGGGTGACCGCCCAGGTGATCGTGTCCGCCACGTCCTCGGCCGTCAGCGGCTCCGCCACGCCCGCGTAGACCTTCGCGGCCTTCTCGGAGTCGCCGCCGAAGCGGGTCAGCGCGAACTCGTCGGTCTTGACCATGCCGGGCGCGATCTCGATGACGCGGACCGGGGTGCCGACGATCTCCAGGCGCAGGGTCTCGGCGAGGACGTGCTCGGCGTGCTTGGCGGCGACGTAGCCGCCGCCTCCCTCGTACGTGCCGTGCCCGGCGGTCGAGGAGAGGACGACCACCGTGCCGTCGCCGCTCGCGGTGAGCGCGGGGAGCAGGGCCTGGGTGACGTTGAGCGTGCCGAGGACGTTCGTCTCGTACATCTGGCGCCAGTCGGCCGGGTCGCTGGTGGCGACGGGGTCCGCGCCGAGCGCGCCGCCCGCGTTGTTCACCAGGACCGCGATCTTCTTGAACGCCGTCGCGAAGGTGTCGACCGCCGCGCGGTCGGTGACGTCGAGCGCGTACGCCATCGCGTCGTGCCCCGCCTCGGTCAGCTCCGCGGCGAGCGCCTCGATGCGGTCCTGCGGGCGCTTCGAGGACGACGCGGTAGCCGGCGGCGGCCAGACCGCGCGCGGTGGCGGCGCCGATGCCGCTGCTGGCGCCGGTGACGATGGCGATGCGCTGGGCGGCGGCGACGGTCATGGGGCGCTCCTCGGGGTTCGGGGTGGGGGCCGGGTGGCTCTGGGCGGCGGTTGTCCGTGGTGCGTGGTGCGTGGTGCGTGGTCAGGATATGTGGGTCGTTCAGCGGGGCCTGGGCGCGTACATGATCACGGCCATCCCCGCGAGGCAGATCAGGGCGCCGATGACGTCCCAGCGGTCCGGGCGGTAGCCGTCCGCGGTCATGCCCCAGGCGATCGAGCCTGCGACGAAGACCCCGCCGTACGCGGCGAGGATGCGGCCGAACTCGGCGTCGGGCTGGAGCGTGGCCACGAAGCCGTAGGCGCCGAGGGCGATGACGCCCGCGCCGATCCAGGCCCAGCCGCGGTGCTCGCGCACGCCCTGCCAGACGAGCCAGGCGCCGCCGATCTCGAAGAGCGCGGCGAGGAGGAACAGGGCGGCGGAGCGGGCGATGAGCATGGACGACAGGGTGGCACGGCGGTGTGGCGTGGCGGTGTGATGTGGAGGGCGGGGTGCGTGATGTGTGCGTCGTACGATTGCTGTTTCGCGCAGCTGTCTCGGCGCGGTCGTCCCGTTCTCGGAGGAGTGGTTCGTCATGGCGCAAGGTGGTGGACGGCGTGGGCTGTTGCTCGGGGAGCTGGCCGTCGAGTCGCGGCGTTACATGGCCTCGTACGCCCTCTTCAACCAGGCCGTCGCCGATCATCTGAAGCTGCATCCCACCGACGTCCAGTGCCTGAATCTGCTCAGCCTGGAGCGCGAGCCGGTCACCACCGGCCGTGTCGCCGAACTGACCGGGCTGACCACCGGCTCCGCGACGCGGCTCGTCGACCGTCTGGAGCGCGCGGGCTACGTCGTGCGGGAGCGGGACACCGCGGACCGGCGGCGGGTGCTCGTCGCCACCGTGCCCGAGAAGGTCGCGGAGTTCGGGCGGATGTGGGGGAAGCTCAGCGGCGGCTGGTTCGCGCTGTTCGAAGCGTGCGACGACGACGAACTGGCGTCGCTCCTCGCCCACATGCGCGCACCGTGGAGTTCAGTGCGGCGCAAGGTGGAACGGTTGCGGAGCGGGGAGTTGGGCGGCTGAGCGGGGCGGAGAGCTTGGGGGTGCTGCTGCTGGGTTGTCCCCCCGGCGTGCAGTGTTGCTGGGTTGTCCCCCCCGCGTTCAGTGTTGCTGGGCTGTCCCCCCCCCGCGTTCAGTGGTGTTCCGACGGTCGTGCCTTGCGGGGGAGCAGGCGTACGAGGGGGCAGCACAGGAGCGTGACCGCCGCGACCGCGGTGAGGCTCACCGTCATGGCGTGGGCCTGCCCGGCGTGCGCGGTCTTGAAGAACACCGTGGTGACCACCGCCGCGCCGGTCGCGTTGGCCAGTTGCTGCACCGCGCTGAGTGAGCCGCTCGCGCTGCCCGCCTCCTCCTGCGCGATGTCGCCGATCGTGACGTCGTACACCGTGCCGAAGCAGGTGCCCATGCCGAGGCCGATGACGAACAGCGGCGCCGGCAGGACCCAGCCGCTCGCCTCTGTCCCGGAGATCGCCGTCACGGCCAGCAGGCCGCCGGTGCCCGCGAGCGTGATCAGCAGGCCCGCGAGGACGAGCGTGCGGCCGTACCTGCCGATGAGGCCGTGGCAGGCGATCGACGCGATCACGATGCCGGCGGTCACGGGGAGCAGGCCGAGCGCGGTGCCGGAGGGCGAGCGGCCGAGGCCCTGTTGCAGGAAGAGCGAGATGACGTAGAGCAGGCCGGAGACGGCGGCGAAGAAGACGATGCCGAGGATCAGGCCCGAGGTGAAGCCGCGGTTGCGCAGCAGGGAGGGCTGGATGAGCGGGCTCGGGGCGGTGCGCTGGCGGTGGCAGGAGAGGGCGAAGGCCGCGAGTCCGGCGGCGATCAGGAGGACGGGCGTGGTCGTCCAGCCGTTCGCGGAACCCTCGATGAGGCCGGAGAGCAGGCCGAGCATGGTCGCGGCGAGCAGGGCGGAGCCGCGGGCGTCGATGGAGGTGGTGGGGTCGCCGCTGTCCTTCGGGAGGAGGCGGGCGGCGGCGAGGAGCGCGGCGCCGCCGAGGACGAGGTTGATCAGGAACATGGGGCGCCAACCGAGGCCGCCGAGGTCGGCGTCGATGAGGAAGCCGGCGAGGATCGGGCCGCCGACCGCGGAGAGGCCCATCGCCGGGCCGAAGAGGCTGAAGGCCTTGCCGATGTGTTCGCGGGGCCAGGTGGCGCCGAGGATGCCGAAGCCCTGCGGGATGACCAGGGCGCCGAACGCGCCCTGGGCCAGGCGGCCGGCGACGAGGGTGGCGGGGGTGGGGGCGAGGCCGCAGACGAGCGAGGCGAGGGTGAAGCCGGCGAGGCCGAGGAGGAAGAGGCGGCGCCTGCCGTACTTGTCGCCGAGGCGGCCGCCGAGGACGAGGAGGACGCCGAGGGCCAGGGCGTAGGAGGTGCCGAGCCACTGGACGAGGGCGGGGCCGCCGTGGAGGTCGGCGGTGATGGTGGGGGCGGCGATGTTGGTGATGGTGGCGTCGACCAGGTCGAGGATGTCGGCGGCCAGGACGACGGCGAGGATGGCCCAGCGTTTTCGGGCGGGGAGGGGTGGTGGGGGCGTGGTGGTCTTTGGGTCGGTTGCCGGGAGCACAGGGGGAGTCCTTTAGTGTAGCTGCGTTACGCAGAGATTGTGTGGCGCAGGTAAATGTGCGGGAGGGGGTGAGGTGGTGTCAAGGCGGTTATTGGAGCGGCCGGGGTGGGGCGGGGGTCGCCATGGGTTCGTCTGTGGGGCGGGGCCGCGGGGGTATGTCCGTGCTCGCCATCTTGGCGCGGGCCCTTTGCTGCTTCGGGGCCGTCATGACCACCACTGTGCTCCGCGCGCACATACCCCCACGTCCCCTCGGGCGCGTACGCGGCTGCGGGCCGGGTTCGGCTCATGGGGCACGTGGGTGGTGGTCGCTCGCTGTGCTGCCCGCTCCGCGACCTCGCCGCGGGTCAACGGGCCCCCTGCTTGCCCGGGGCGGCGGACTGGTGGTCTCGGTACGGGGTAATGGGCGCCTGAGCTACGGGCGCTCCTGCCTGCCCGGCCCCGACATCTAGCCCTGAGTCACGAGCACCCTCCCTACCCCGCCATCTCGACGCCGGTTAACGGGTGGGTGGGTGACATCCGCCGCGGAGCGGCGGGGTGGGGGATACCGCCGGGTATCCATTCCCGGCAAGGCAAGGCCCCCCCGGGGCCCGGAGAACCGACCGGAGCCCCGGGCACTGGCCTGCGGCAGATACTCTGGAAGGCGACCTGTCAGCCCGCCCCCAGACCTGAGGATTCGCGACCGCCGTGTTCGATACTCTCTCCGACCGCCTCGCAGCGACATTCAAGAACCTCCGGGGCAAGGGCCGCCTGTCCGAGGCGGACATCGACGCCACGGCGCGCGAGATCCGCATCGCCCTGCTCGAGGCGGACGTGGCCCTGCCCGTCGTACGCGCCTTCATCAAGCAGATCAAGGAGCGCGCGGCCGGCGCCGAGGTCTCCCAGGCGCTCAACCCCGCCCAGCAGGTCATCAAGATCGTCAACGAGGAGCTCATCGGCATCCTGGGTGGCGAGACCCGGCGCCTGCGCTTCGCGAAGACCGGCCCGACCGTCATCATGCTCGCGGGTCTCCAGGGCGCCGGTAAGACGACCCTCGCCGGAAAGCTCGGCCTCTGGCTGAAGGGGCAGGGTCACGCCCCCCTCCTGGTGGCCTGTGACCTCCAGCGCCCCAACGCCGTCAACCAGCTGAGCGTCGTCGCCGAGCGCGCCGGCGTCGGCGTCTACGCCCCCCCAGCCGGGCAACGGCGTCGGCGACCCGGTGCAGGTCGCCAAGGACTCCATCGAGTTCGCGAAGACCAAGCAGTACGACGTGGTCATCGTCGACACCGCCGGCCGCCTCGGCATCGACCAGGAGCTCATGCAGCAGGCCGCGGACATCCGCGACGCGGTCAGCCCGGACGAGGTCCTGTTCGTCGTCGACGCCATGATCGGTCAGGACGCCGTCAACACGGCCGAGGCCTTCCGGGACGGCGTCGGCTTCGACGGCGTCGTGCTCTCCAAGCTCGACGGTGACGCCCGCGGTGGTGCCGCGCTCTCCATCGCGCAGGTCACCGGCCGCCAGATCATGTTCGCCTCGAACGGCGAGAAGCTGGACGACTTCGACGCGTTCCACCCGGACCGCATGGCGTCCCGCATCCTCGGCATGGGCGACATGCTCACGCTCATCGAGAAGGCCGAGCAGACCTTCTCCCAGCAAGAGGCCGAGAAGATGGCCTCCAAGCTGGCGAGCAGCAAGGGCAAGGACTTCACGCTCGATGACTTCCTGGCCCAGATGGAGCAGGTCAGGAAGATGGGCAGCATCAGCAAGCTGCTCGGGATGATGCCCGGCATGGGCCAGATCAAGGACCAGATCAACAACATCGACGAGCGGGACGTCGACCGCACCGCCGCCATCATCAAGTCCATGACGCCCGCCGAGCGCCAGGACCCGACGATCATCAACGGCTCCCGCCGCGCCCGTATCGCCAAGGGCTCCGGCGTCGAGGTCAGCGCGGTGAAGGGCCTCGTCGAGCGGTTCTTCGACGCCCGCAAGATGATGTCCCGCATGGCCCAGGGCGGCGGCATGCCGGGTATGCCCGGGATGCCGGGCATGGGCGGTGGCGCCGGCAAGCAGAAGAAGAAGCAGAAGCAGGCCAAGGGCAAGCGGCGCTCCGGCAACCCGATGAAGCGCAAGCAGGAGGAGCTGGAGGCGGCCACGCGCCGCGAGCAGGCCGGCCAGGAAGGCGGCGCCTTCGGCCTCCCGGGCGGACAGGCCGCGCAGAACTTCGAGCTGCCGGACGAGTTCAAGAAGTTCATGGGCTGAGTCCCGCCGCTGGGCACGGACCAGCGACTCGTACGACGCCTGCGGGCGCCCCTCCGCAGAGGGGCGCCCCAGGCGCCTTCCGGGAGAACCGGAGCGGGTGCCGCGGTGTGTTTTGTGACGTAACGTCCGGATATGAGCAACCCTGTGCCGCCGCGCCGGGCGCCCGATCAGCCGTGGCGCTCCGAGGGCGCGCCCTCACCCGCTCCGACACCGCCGCCGAAGAAGAAGATGCCGGGCGGCTGGGGCGGGCTCATCCTGACGGCTCTGATCGTCTACCTCATCGCCAACCTCGTGCTGTCCTTCTTCGACGACGGCGACGAGCCGACCATCTCGTACACCGAGTTCAGCAAGCAGGTCGATGCCGGGAATGTCTCGAAGATCTACTCCAAGGGCGACGCGATCCAGGGGCAGCTCAAGAAGGAGCGGGAGAAGCCGGGCGACGCGAAGGGGAACTACACCAAGTTCCTCACCCAGCGGCCCGCCTTCGCCGACGACAAGCTCTGGGACGACCTGACCAAACATGGCGTCACCGTCACCGCCGAGCCCGTGGTGCAGGAGCGGAGTTTCCTCTCCAACCTGCTCATCTCGCTCGCCCCGATGCTGCTTCTCGTGGTGCTGTGGATCTTCATCGCCCGCCGGATGAGCGCGGGCATGGGCGGCGGTGGCGGCATGCTCGGGCGCAAGACGCCGCCCAAGCCGGTCGAACTGGAGCCCGGGGTGAAGCGGACCACCTTCGAGGACGTGGCCGGGATCGACGAGGTCGAAGGCGAGCTGAACGACGTCGTCGACTTCCTCAAGAACCCTGACGCCTACCGCTCCATGGGTGCCAAGATGCCGCGCGGCGTGCTGCTCGCCGGACCGCCCGGCACCGGCAAGACCCTCCTCGCGCGCGCCGTCGCGGGCGAGGCCGGCGTGCCCTTCTTCTCGGCCTCCGCCTCGGAGTTCATCGAGATGATCGTGGGCGTGGGCGCCTCGCGCGTACGGGAACTCTTCGCCGAGGCCCGCAAGGTCGCCCCGTCGATCATCTTCATCGACGAGATCGACACCATCGGCCGCGCCCGGGGCGGCGGCAGCGGCATGGGCGGTCACGACGAACGCGAGCAGACCCTGAACCAGATCCTCACCGAGATGGACGGCTTCTCGGGGGCGGAAGGCGTCATCGTGCTCGCCGCCACCAACCGCGCCGACGTCCTCGACCCCGCCCTCACCCGGCCCGGCCGCTTCGACCGCGTCGTCAACGTCTCGCCCCCGGACCGCGGCGGGCGCGAGGCCATCCTCCGCATCCACACGCGGACCATCCCGCTGGCCGAGGACGTCGACCTCGCGCAGGTCGCCCGTACGACACCGGGCATGACCGGCGCCGAACTCGCCAATCTCGCCAACGAAGCCGCCCTGATCGCCGTCAAGCGCAAAAAGAAGACGGTCACGCAATCCGACCTCTCCGAAGCCATGGAGAAGGTCCAGCTCGGCGCCGAACGGCCGCTGGTCATGCCGGAGGAGGAGCGTCGGCGTACCGCCTACCACGAGAGCGGCCACGCGCTGCTCGGCATGCTCCAGCCCGGCGCCGACCCCGTCCGCAAGATCACCATCGTGCCGCGCGGCCGTGCCCTGGGCGTCACGCTGTCGACCCCCGACTCCGACAAGTACGCGTACACGGAGGAGTACCTCCGCGGCCGCATCATCGGCGCCCTGGGCGGCATGGCCGCCGAACACGTCGTCTACGGAGTCGTCACCACCGGCGCCGAGAACGACCTGGAGCAGGTCACCAACATCGCCCGCGGCATGGTCGGCCGCTGGGGCATGAGCGAACTCGTGGGGCGCCTGTCCGCCCTGCCGAGCGACGCGCAGCAGGCGTACGGACTGTCGGCCGCCCCGCAGACGCTGGATGTGATCGACGGCGAGATGCGGCGGATCGTCGACGAGTGCTACGAGAGCGCCTGCCGCCAGCTGCGCGACCACCGGGACCAACTGGACGCCCTCGCCGCGGCGCTGCTGGCGAACGAGACCCTGGAGGAGGCCGAGGCCTACCGGGTCGCCGGGGTCGTACGGAAGGCCGCGGGGTCCCACTGACCCGGCCGGGCCTGCGGGTTCAGCGGGGCGCCGGGGGATCAGGGCCCGCTGTGAGCCGTGCTGCGGCGACCGGGTGAACGGTCCTCTCCCGCGCAACCTCCGCCCGCGCGCGCCGGTTGAACCCCGCGCGCCCGCCGGTCCTGAGCGGCGCCCCGAACCGACGCGTGCCTGAACTCCCGCCGTGCCGGGCGCGACAGACGTTCCTCTCCCCGGGAGGTTGTGCATGGACGACATCAAGGCGACGCCAGCGGAGCGGGCCATCGCCGTGGTCGGGGCGGCATGTCGCCTTCCGGGCGGCATCCACGACCTGGATCAGCTCTGGGACGCGCTGCGACAGGGCCGCGACGTGGTCGGCGAGATCCCGGAAGACCGGTTCGAGTCGTCCCGGTTCGTCGACACCGCGATGCCGCGCCCCGGCAAGAGCTACACCGCCGCGGGGGCCTTCCTCGACGACGTCACCGGCTTCGACGCCGCCTACTTCGGCATCGCCCCGAAAGAGGCGAGCCGGATGGACCCCCAGCACCGGCTGCTGCTGGAGCTGGCCGCGGAAGCGCTGGACGACGCGGGCATCGCCCCCGAGCGCCTGGCGGGCACCGACGCGGCGGTCTACGTAGGGGTGTCGGACACCTCGTACGGCGGCCTCCAGATGATGACGCCGGAGACGATCAACGCCTACACCATGTCCGGCGGCGCCTCCTCGATCGCCGCCAACCGGCTCTCCCACCACTTCGACCTGCACGGGCCGAGCATGGCCGTCGACACCGCCTGCTCCTCGTCTCTGGTGGCGCTGGACCGGGCCTGTCGCACCCTGCTCGACGGCAGCAGCCGCGTGGCGCTCTCCGCGGGCGTGAACGTACTGCTCAGCCCCTACCACTACGTGGGGTTCTCCCAGGCGGCCATGTTGTCGCCGAGCGGCAGGTGCGCCTCCTTCTCGGCGGCGGCCGACGGCTTCGTACGGGCGGAGGGCGGCGGGCTCGTCGTCCTGAAGAAGCTGACGGACGCCATGGCGGACGGCGACCGGATTCACGGGGTCGTCCTCGCCAGCGCCTCCAACAGCGACGGCAGGACGATGGGGCTCGCGCTGCCCAACGCGCGGGCGCAGGAAGACCTGCTGAAGGCGGTGTACGCGCAGGCGGGCGTCCTCCCCGACGAACTGGTCTACCTGGAGGCGCACGGCACGGGCACGCTGGTCGGCGATCCCCTGGAGTGCCGGGCCATCGGGGGCGCCCTGGGGCGCCGCCGCACCACCGGGGTGCTGCCGATCGGGTCGGTCAAGACCAACATCGGGCATCTGGAGCCGGCTTCGGGGATCGCGGGCCTGCTGAAGGCCCTGCTCGTCCTCCGCCACCGGACGATCCCGCCGTCGCTGCACGCCTCCCCGCCCAACCCCGACATCGACTTCGCGGGGCTGAACCTGGTGACCGCCGACCGCACGGTGCCGCTCGGCGCCGTCGAGCGTCCCGTCGTCGGCGTCAACTCCTTCGGCTTCGGCGGCTCCAACGCCCACGTCGTCCTCACCACCGCGCCCACCATGCCGCCGCCGCGCCGCGAGGGGAGCGGCCCTCGCGAGGCCGCGGTGGACGTGCGGCCGCTCCCGGTTGTGGTGTCCGCGCGTACCCCCAAGGCGCTGGCCGAGGCAGCCGCGCGCATGGCGGACCGGCTCGACACGGCCACCGCACACGCGTTCTACGACATCGCCTACACCGCCTGCCTTCGGCGCGGCGCCCACCCGCACCGCGCGGTCGTCCTGGCCGGACCGCGGGCCGCCGCGCGGTAGCTGCGGGCACTCGCCGGCCCCACGCCTTCCGCGGAGCCCCACGCGGGCGAACCCGGCCGCCCGTCACCGTTCATGCCCGCGCCGCGTGAGGAGGAGCGGGGAGACCGTGCCGACGCCACCGCCTCCCAGGCGGTGGCCCGGGGGAGAATCGCGTTCGTCTTCTCCGGCAACGGCTCACAGTGGCCGGGCATGGCGGCCGACCTCCTGACCGGGAGCGCCGCCTTCCGCGCCGCCGTCGAGGAAGTGGACGCGGCGCTGGCCCCCCGGCTCGGCTGGTCGGTGACCGACGAGCTGTCGGCGCCGGCCGAGCGGTCGCGTCTCGCGCTGACCGAGGTGGCCCAGCCCCTGCTGTTCGCCGTGCAGGTCGGTCTCGTACGCATGTTGCGGGACCAGGGCGTCGTGCCGCACGGCGTGTTCGGCCACAGCGTGGGGGAGGTCGCCGCCGCCTTTGTGGCCGGCGCGCTGGACCTGGACCAGGCGGCACACGTGATCGTCGCGCGCAGCCGCACCCAGGCGGCCACCGCCGGAACGGGCCGGATGGCCGCCGTGGCGCTCCCCGTGTACGAGGCGGCCAAGGAAGCAGCCGTGTTCCCCGGCGTCGAGGTGGCGGCGGTGAACAGCGGACAGGACGTGACCGTGGCGGGCCCCACGGACATCCTGCGGGCGTTCCTCGCCGAGCTGACCCGCAAGGGAGTCACCTGCAAAGAGCTGGACCTCGACTACGCCTTCCACAGCGCGGTGATGGACCCGATCGAGTGCCCCCTGCGGCAGGAGCTGTCCCAACTGCGCCCCGGCACGGCCCGGTTGCCGCTGTACTCCGCCGTGACCGGTGACCGCATCGAGGGCCCCGCCCTGGACGCTTCCTACTGGTGGCGCAACGTACGGGAGCCCGTGCTCTTCGCCGGGGCGACGGAGAAGGCACTGGAGGACGGCGCCGACATCCTCGTGGAGATCGGCCCGCACCCCGTCCTCCGCGCCTACCTGCACCGCGTCGCCCGCTCCCGCACCCGGGACACCGTCGCGGTGACGCCGACCCTGCGCCGGGACGCGAGCGGACCCGAGGCCGTGGACCACGCCATGACCACCCTCATGGCGCAGGGCGCCGAGGTGGAATGGAGCGTGCACTTCCCGCGTCAGGGTCGGGTGGCGGACCTTCCGGCCTACCCTTGGCAACGCGAACGCCACTGGAACGGCACCCCGCAGACCTGGCTGCGCACCAGCGGCTCCGGCCACCTGGACCACCCGCTGCTCGGCGAGCGGCTCCCCTCGCCCGTCCCCACCTGGCAGGGCGCCATCGAACCGGCGCTCACCCCGTGGCTCGACACCCCCGGCTTCGCGGGCTCGGTCGTGGTGCCGGCGACCGCCTACGTGGAGATGGCACTGGCCGCCGGGCGCCTCACCCTCGACGGTCCTGCGGAAGTCGACTGCCTGGAGATCACCCGCCCGCTGGTCGTGCCCTGGGCGGACGCCGGCAGCGTACGCGTCCAGCTGGCCGTCACACCGGACGACGGCGTGGTGAGCATCACCAGCACCGACGCGCGTACCGCCCGGCCGCGCGCGCATGTCCGGGCCAGAGTGCGCGCCCTGCTCGGCCGCGCCCCCTCGGACATCGACCTCGCCGCCGTCCGCGCACGCTGCCCGCGCGTCGTGGACGGCGCGGAACACTACGACGCGGTGGACCGCGCCGGCCTCCAGTACGGTCCCGCCTTCCAGGTGCTGCGCGAACTGCGCGTGGGGGACGGGGAGGTGGTGGCCACCTACCGGCACGAGGCCCCGAGCGAGGAGTACGAGGCCCACCCCGCCCTGCTGGACGGCGCCCTCCAGGCCGGAGCACCGCTGATCCGTGCGGCCGTGGCGGGCGGCACGGTCTACTTGCCCGCCGCCGTGGGCTCCGCCCGCGTATGGCGTACCCCCGCCTCCCGCGGGTCGGTCCACGTCCGCCGGCGGTCCTTCACGACGGCCGAGACCTGCTGGGACATCGTGGTGACCGATGAGGAGGGGCGGGTCTGCGTCGAGCTGCTCCGCTGCCGGCTGCGCAGACTGGCCGGCGCCCACCGGACCGCCCTGACCGTGCACCACACCACCATGCGGGCCGCGCCGGGTGCGCCGCCCTGGCCCGGCGACGGGCCGCCGGTCACTCCCCGGGACATCCTCGCGGCCACCGCCGACCGCATCGCCGCCTGCGCGCCGACTGGCACGACGCCGGCTACGAGCGCTTCGCCGTCCTCTTCAGGAAAGCCGCCGCCCACCGGTACGCCACCGCCGTCGCCGCCCTCGTACCCGACCACCGCGTCGCGTTCGGCACCGACGACCTCGTCACCGCCGGGATGGACCCACGCGCGCGCCGTTCGCCGAGGTGATGGGCGCGGAGATGATCCGCCACGGCCTGGCCGAGGAAGCCGGGGGCGGACGGCTGCGGCTGACCCGGCCCGAGTTCGAGGACAAGGAACTCCTGCGCGCGCTGACCCTGGAGTTCCCCCGGTACTCCGCCGAGAGCCGGCTGGCCATCAGCCGTACGCGGGGCCTCCTGGTCCCCGACGGAGACGACCTCACGGATTCCATGGCGGGCGACGGGAGCCTCGCGGACATCGAGCAGCTCTATGACACCGCAGTCATCAGCCGCTTCCACAACCGTCTCGCACAGGCACTCCTTCAGGAGACCGTACGGGCCTGGCCCCAGGACCGGCCCCTGCGCGTGCTGGAGGTGGGGGCGGGCACGGGCGGCATGGCGGCCGCCCTGCTCCCCCTCCTGCCCGCCGAGCGCACCCACTACGTCTACAGCGATGTCTCACCCGGGTTCCTCACCCGCGCCGAACGGCGCTTCGCCGCCTACGACTTCGTCACCTACCGCACCTTCGACCTGGACGCCGACCCGGCCGGCCAGGGGCTGCCCGAGGCGGGCTTCGACGTGGTGATCGCCGCCAACGCCCTGCACACCGCCAAGGACCTCGCAGCAGCGGTGCGCCGCGTCGCCACCCTCCTGACCCCCGGCGGCCTGCTCCTGGCGGTCGAGAGCCATGAGACGGCCGTCCTCGCCCCCTACTTCGGCACCATGGACTCCTTCTGGGACCGTGCCGACCACGCCGAGCGCCCCACCTCACCGCTGCTGGCCGGAACTGCTCGACCGGTGCGGCTTCACCGATGTCGTACGCACCGGCGACGACGCCACCGAATGCCGGGACCACTTCTCCGTGCTGCTCGCCGCGACTCCGCGCGGCGCCGTCACCCCACCGGCGCCGCCGGTGACCACGACCGGCCGCCCTCGGGTGATCGCCGCCGAGAGCGCCGGGGAACTGGCCCTGGCCCGGGCTGTCGCCGACCTCCTGCCGCCCGACGGGGACGGTGCGCCGGCAGCGGTGTACGTGACGGACGAGGACACCGTCGACTGGGAGCGGGTCCTCGGGACGGAAGGCGCGGACGTATGCGTCATCCTCGGCGACGTACCCGGCGATCCCGGTGAAGCGCCGGCCGACGGCCCCGCCGCAACCGTGTCGCTCACCACCCGGCGCGCGGCGCTCATGCGGGCCGTCAGCCGCGCCTGCTCGGCCCTCGACGGCACCGCACGGGCCGCGCTCACCCTGGTGACCCGGCCCAGCGGCGCGCTCCCGCACCCGGAGCGGGCCGAGGTGACCGACGACGCGGCGGTGTGGGGCATCGCCCGCACCCTCGCCAACGAAGAACCGCGGCTGTCGCTCCGCGCCGTCTCGCTGGACCGCTCGGGCCGGACCGCCACCGACGCCTGCCGCCTGGCCCGCGAACTGCTCACGGACGACGCCGAGACGGAAGTGGCGATCACCGCGGGCGGCGGACGCTTCGTGCCCCGGGAGCGGGAACTGCCCGCCGCCCATACGGAGGTGACGGCCGGGGGAGAGGCACCCTTCGGGCTGGAGGTGCGCTCCCCGGGACTCTCCTACCGCCTGGCATGGGTCGAGAACACCGCTGTGCCCGCGGGGCCGGGCCAGGTGGCCGTGGCCGTACGGGCCGCCGCGCTGAACTACCGCGACATGATGCAGGCGGTCGGTCTGCTGCCGGCCGAGGCGATCGAAGGGACGTACACCGAGGTCGGGCTCGGCCTGGAGTGCGCCGGAGTGGTGACCGCCGTCGGACCCGACGTGACCGCGTTCCGGCCCGGCGACCGGGTGTTCGGCCTCGCGCCGGCGTCCCTGGCCTCCCACACCCTGACCGCCGCCCAGGCGCTCGGACACATGCCCCGGGGCATGAGCTTCACCGAGGCCGCGACCCTGCCCGTCGTCTTCTCCACCGTCCACTACAGCCTCGGTCACCTGGCCCGGCTCAGGGCCGGTGAGACGGTCCTGGTGCACGGCGGCGCGGGCGGCATCGGCCTCGCCGTCCTCCAGTACGCCCACCTGTGCGGCGCCCGCGTGATCGCCACCGCGGGCACCCCCGCCAAGCGGGAACTGCTGAGCACCCTGGGCGTCGAG
The DNA here is from genome assembly GCA_004010275.1 of Streptomyces huasconensis. Taxonomy (GTDB): domain Bacteria; phylum Actinomycetota; class Actinomycetes; order Streptomycetales; family Streptomycetaceae; genus Streptomyces; species Streptomyces huasconensis. The sequence goes on along the minus strand of RBWT01000015.1, from coordinate 17,838 downwards.
CACGTCCTGGACTCCCACAGCCTCGACTTCGCCACCCGGGTCACGGAGGTCACCGACGGGCGCGGGGTCGACGTCGTCGTCAACTCCCTGGCCGGAGAGGCGATCACCCGCAGCCTGGAACTGCTGCGCCCCGGTGGCCGGTTCATCGAACTGGGCAAGCGTGACATCTACGAGAACAAGCCCCTGTTGCTGCGGCCCTTCCGCAACAACATCAGCTTCTTCGGGGTCGACCTCACCACGCTGGCCTTCGACCCCGACCAAGGAGCGAAACTCTTCGCGGACGTCACCGAGCGCGTACGGAACGGGTCCTACCGCCCGCTGCCGCACAGCGTCTACCCCGCGGCCCGTGTGAGCGAGGCGTTCCAGCTCATGCAGCACTCCCGCCACGTCGGCAAGGTCGTGGTGGCGATGGACCCGCTGGACGAGCAGGTGCCCGTGGAGCGGCGGGCGCAGGCGCCTTCCCTGGACCCCGCGGGCACCTACCTGGTGACGGGGGGCCTGAGCGGGTTCGGTGCCGCGAGCGCCGCGTGGCTGGCCGACCGGGGCGCACGGCACCTGGCGCTGATGAGCCGGCGCGGCGACGCCTCCCCCGAGGGGGAGACGGTCCTGGGCGGACTGGCCGCACGCGGCGTGCGGGCCACCGCGTACGCGGCCGACGTCACCGACACGTCCGCCGTACGGGAAGTCATCGCACGCATCGACGCCGGGGGGCACCCGCTGCGCGGAGTCGTCCACTGCGCGATGCACCTGGAGGACGACACACTGGGCGAACTCACCGACGAACGGTTCGCCGCCGCCCTGGCCCCGAAGACGGCCGGCGCCGCCGTGCTGGACCAGCTCCTGGCCGACCGGGAACTGGACCTCTTCCTGCTGTACTCCTCCGGCACGACCTTCCTCGGCAACATCCGGCAGGCCAACTACGTGGCGGCCAACCTCTGGCTGGAGGCGCTCACGCGGCGCCGCCGCCGGTCGGGAGCCGCCGGACAGGCCATCGCCTGGGGAGCCATCGGGGAGACGGGATACGTCGCCCGCAACGGACTGACCGGGGCACTCACCTCGGTGGGCATCGAACCCGTCTCGCCGCGTGAGGCCTTCGCGGCCGCCGAGCCACTCGTCGCGCAGGGCACAGAGGTGGCCGGCATCGGGCGGTACAACTGGGCCCGGCTGCGCAACCTCCTGCCGTCCCTCGCGGTGCCCCGCTGCTCGACACTGCTCCCCGAACACATGGACGAGGCAAGCCACTCCCGCGAGGAGATCATGGCGGCGCTGGCCGCGATGAGCCCGGAGGAGGCCCTGCGCGCCGTCGCCGGGACGCTCGCGCACCTGCTGGCCGGTGTACTGCACATGGACGAAGAGGACCTCGACCACGACCGCCGGCTCGACGAGTACGGACTGGACTCGCTCATGCTCGCCGAGATGCTGGTGTCCCTGCGCACCCGCTTCGACGTCGAGATCCCGCCGCTGGAGCTGCTGCGCAGCGGCGGCACCATCACCGACGTGTCGCATCTGGTGCTGCTCCGCCTCGGCCTGCCGGGCAGCAGCCCGTCACCGGCGGCCGAAGTGACGTGCGGCTAAGGCGTACGCGCGATCAAGTACCGGAAGACGTTCGGCATCCACACCGTCCCGTCGTGCCGCCGGTGCGGATGCAGCGCCTCCGTCAGCTCCTTGTCGACCTGCGCCTTGTCCGTCGCGCCCACCGCCGCGTCGAACAGGCCCGTCGACAGCAGCCCCCGCACCGCGCTCTCCACGTCCGCGTACCCGAACGGGCACGCGACGCGGCCGGAGCCGTCCGGCTTGAGCCCCGCCCGCTGGGCGACCTCCTCCAGGCGGTCCCGCAGCGCGGGGCGCCAACTGCCCGCACTGCGCATCGGATCGGCGAGCCTGGTCGCCACCCTCATGACCGTTGACGTGGCGCACCGCTCCGGAGGGCCCCATCCGGCGAGCACCACCGGAGTCCCCCGGTCGGTGAGCGGAGCCGCCGCCTTCAGGAGGCCGGAGAGCCCCTCGGCGTCGCCCGCCATACAGCCGATCGGCTGAAACGCGGTGACGAGGTTGTACGCGGGCACGTCCGGCCCCGCCGCGTCCGCGGGCCCGCCTGCGACGAGCCGCGCCGCGCCGGCCCCCGCCTCCGGAGCGGCGTCCGGCAGCAGCCGTCTGCGTGCCAGCGCCAGCCGCTCGGGCGCCGAGGGGTCGACACCGGTCACCGTCGCGCCCCGGGAGGCCGCCATCAGCAGGGCGAGCCCGGAGCCGCAGCCCAGGCCGAGCAGCCGGGTGCCGTCGCCCACGTCGAGTCGTTCGTACACCGCTTCATAGAGCGGGACCAGCATCCGTTCCTGGATCTCCGCCCAGTCACGCGCGCGTGCACCGAGGTTCACGCGGGGCGCGGTGCCCGCGTGAGGGAGGTGCGACTGCACGAGTGTTGGTGTCATCGAAAGCGCCCCAATCCGCCGAGAGTAAATGCCGTGCCGTCGTCCAACGGTTCGTCCGCCCCCGTGCAGTGCGCTCGCACTCCCCCCGTACGCCAGAGAACTCCGCATCCGTCGTGGCGTCCAGAGGTTGTGGGCCAATGCTTGCGTGCCACCGTCGTGCGCCCCCCGGATGAAAACCATGCACACTCCCCTCGGCCCCGCCCCTACCATGCGCGCCATGGCCAAGACCCCCGTGCTCACGCCTCAGGCGGACGACTTCCCGCGCTGGTACCAGGACTTGATCCACAAGGCCGAACTGGCCGACAACGGCCCGGTGCGCGGCACCATGGTGATCCGACCGTATGGCTACGGCCTGTGGGAGCGGATGCAGCAGGACATGGACGCCCGCATCAAGGCGACGGGTACGCAGAACGCGTACTTCCCCCTCCTCATCCCGCAGTCGTACCTGACCAGGGAGGCCGAGCACGTCGAAGGCTTCGCGCCGGAACCACCGTGACCTGCCCCTCCTGATTAGCCAGTGGGCCAACGTGGTCCGCTGGGGGATGCGGCCCGGCTCTTGCTGTGCACCTCGGAGTTCCTCTGGCAGGAGGGCCACACCGCCCACGCGACGTACGAGGAGGCCCGCGACTTCGCCGCCCACATCCACCGGCACGTCTACGGAGACTTCATGCGTGACGTCCTCGCCATGGACTTCGTGCTCGGCCGCAAGACCGCCAAGGAAGCTTCGCGGGCGCCATCAACACCCTGACTTTCGAAGGCATGATGGGCGACGGCAAGGCCCTCCGGCTCGGCACCAGCCACGAGCTGGGGCAGAACTTCGCCAACCAGGGCGCCGATCATCCGGGTCGTACTGCCCCACGAGATGACGCACGGCGACGACCACGGCATGCGCGTGCCGCCCCGCCTCGCGCCCGTCCAGGCCGTCGTCCTCGCCATCAAGGGCGACGACGCGGTGCTCGCCGAGGTGCGCGCGATCGGCGCCGCCCTGGAGGCCGCCGGCGTACGCGTCCACGTCGACGACCGCACCGACGTCCCCTTCGGCCGGCGCGCGGTGGACTGGGAGCTGAAGGGCGTGCCCGTCCGCGTCGAGGTCGGCCCGCGCGACCTGGAGAGCGGTACCGCGATGCTCGTACGCCGTATCGCGGGCGGCAAGGAGCCCATCGCGATCGGCGCCCTGGCGGCCCTGGTGCCCGCCGTCCTCGACGAGGACCAGAGCCTGCTCCTGACCCAGGCCCGTGTGCGCCGCGTCCCGCACCGCGGACGTGGCCACGGTGGAGGAGGCCGTGGAAGCCACCGCGGCCGGCGGCTGGGCGCGGGTCCCGTGGGCCGCGCTCGGCGAAGAAGGCGAGGCCAGGCTGGCCGAGCACGCCGTCACCGTACGGTGTCTGGTCGCCGAGGACGGGGCGGTGCCGGACGCGGACGAGACCCCGGGTAACGTCGCCGTGGTGGCCCTGAGGGGCGCGGTTCCGGCGGCGGGCGCCCGTTTTCGTCTCGTACGCGATAGAGGCAACACAAGCCCCGGCGTGCATGCTTTCTCTACGCGCCGGGGCGTACGCGCCGCTACGTACCGGCTTGATGCGAGCTGCGAGGCTTCTCCGCAGATCAGCGCACCCGCCCTCGTCCGGACGCATCAACGGCAACTGACGGGTACGTGCAAATTATTTGGGATGCCCCGGAATGGAACCCCCGGGGCATCCGGCTCGTTGTCACGACGTGAGCACGACACCACCTGTTCTCGCCGCAGAGCTGGCACAGGCGTGGGCCGACATTCAGCGGCACCACCCCGAGCTGCCCGACCTTGCCGCGCCCGAATCCCTGATCGGAGAGTCGTCGTCCGCGTGTGGCGCCGAGCTCTCCTTCGAGCGACTGCTTCACGAGGCAGTCCATGGCATCGCCGCCTCCCGCGGCGTACGCGACACCTCACGCGCAGGCCGGTACCACAACCGCAGATTCCTCGCGATCGCCGAGGAGCTGGGCCTCGACCATCCCGAGGAGCCGCATCCGAGCAGCGGTTTCTCCCTGGTCACGCTCAACCCCGAGGCCAAGCGGCGGTACCGCCCGACGATCGAACGGCTCCAGCGCGCCCTGAAGGCGCACACCGCGGCGACCACGGCGGACACCGCCCGCAGCTTCCGGGGCCCGGCGGCCCGGCACGGCTCCTCGGAGGCGGCGTGCGCGTGAAGGCCGTCTGCGACTGCGGGCGCAACGTCCGCGTCGTGCCGTCCGTGCTCGCCCAGGCGCCCATCATGTGCGGCGGCTGCGGCAAGCCCTTCCGCATCCCCGAGGCGGTCGGCGCGGGCGTGGGCTGAGCGGCACCGGGGCGCCCGAACCGGGGTGCGGGTGCCCCGGCGTCGTATGGCACAATGGCTAGCTGTACTCGACAGTCGCACAGGACCCCTCTCTCCTCCGGCTGACGCGTCCATCGGGCACTCGAGTACCGCAACCCCACGCGGCATCTTCTTGTGCCCACCCACGTCAAGACCAGGAGACACCACTTCCGTGGCAGTCAAGATCAAGCTGAAGCGTCTGGGCAAGATCCGTTCGCCTCACTACCGCATCGTCGTCGCCGACTCCCGTACCCGCCGTGACGGCCGGGCCATCGAGGAGATCGGCCTGTACCACCCGGTGCAGAACCCCTCGCGCATCGAGGTCAACTCGGAGCGTGCCCAGTACTGGCTGTCCGTCGGCGCCCAGCCGACCGAGCCGGTCATGGCGATCCTCAAGCTCACCGGCGACTGGCAGAAGCACAAGGGCCTGCCGGCCCCGGCGCGCTGAAGGTCGCGGAGCCCAAGGACAAGCGCGCCGCGTTCGAGGCCTTCACCAAGGGTCTCGAGGGCGACGACGCCAAGGGTGAGGCCATTACTCAGAAGGCCAAGAAGGCTGACAAGAAGGCGGACGAGGCTGCTGACGCGGCCGCGTCCACCGAGTCCACCGAGGCCTGAGCATGCTCGAGGAGGCTCTCGAGCACCTCGTGAAGGGCATCGTCGACAACCCCGACGACGTGCAGGTCGCCTCGCGCAACCTGCGCCGCGGGCGCGTCCTCGAGGTCCGGGTTCACCCGGACGATCTCGGCAAGGTGATCGGCCGCAACGGCCGCACCGCGCGCGCTCTGCGCACCGTCGTGGGCGCCATCGGCGGCCGCGGCGTCCGCGTCGACCTCGTCGACGTGGACCAGGTTCGCTGAACCGGGTTCGCAGAACCACAGCAGCACCGGCTCGGGCCGGGGAGGGCTTCAGGGCCCTCCGCCGTAGTCGTCTGCGGAGCACTTCCGCGGGCGCGCAGAGCCGTAGGCACACGACAGGAGAGAACGCAGTGCAGTTGGTAGTCGCTCGGATCGGCCGCGCCCACGGCATCAAGGGCGAGGTCACCGTGGAGGTACGGACCGACGAGCCCGAGCTGCGGCTCGGCCCCGGCGCCGTGCTCGCCACCGACCCCGCCTCGGTGGGGCCGCTGACCATCGAGACCGGCCGCGTGCACAGCGGCCGCCTCCTGCTGCGCTTCGAGGGCGTACGCGACCGCACCGGCGCCGAGGCGCTGCGCAACACCCTGCTGATCGCGGAGGTCGACCCCGAGGAGCTCCCGGAGGACCCCGACGAGTACTACGACCACCAGCTGATGGATCTCGACGTCGTCACCAAGGACGGCACCGAGATCGGCCGCATCACGGAGATCTCGCACCTGCCCTCGCAGGACCTGTTCATCGTGGAGCGGCCCGACGGCAGCGAGGTCATGATCCCCTTCGTCGAGGAGATCGTCACCGAGATCGATTTGGAGGAGCAGCGCGCGGTCATCGACCCGCCGCCGGGCCTCATCGACGACCGCGCGGAGATCGCCTCCGCCCGGGACGCCGAGACGACCGCGGAGGGCGAGCCGGCTCCGGAGGACGCTTCGGCATCGCAGGACCCGGCGCCGGAGGGCAAGGCGTAATGCGGCTCGACGTCGTCACGATCTTCCCCGAGTACCTGGAACCGCTGAACGTCTCCCTTGTCGGCAAGGCACGCGCGCGTGGCCAGCTCGACGTGAACATCCACGACCTCAGGGAGTGGACGTACGACCGCCACAACACGGTCGACGACACCCCCTACGGCGGCGGCCCCGGCATGGTCATGAAGACCGAGCCCTGGGGCGCGGCCCTCGACGACGTACTCGCCGAGGGGTACGAGTCCGGGGCCCACGGACCCGCCCTGGTCGTCCCGACGCCCAGCGGCCGCCCCTTCACCCAGGAACTCGCCGTCGAGCTCTCCGAGCGCCCCTGGCTGGTCTTCACCCCCGCGCGCTACGAGGGCATCGACCGCCGCGTCACGGACGAGTACGCCACCCGCGTGCCCGTCTACGAGATCTCCATCGGCGACTACGTCCTCGCGGGCGGGGAAGCCGCCGTCCTCGTCATCACCGAGGCGGTGGCCCGGCTGCTCCCCGGCGTCCTCGGCAACGCCGCCTCCCACCAGGACGACTCCTTCGCGCCCGGCGCCATGGCCAACCTCCTCGAAGGCCCCGTCTACACCAAGCCTCCCCAGTGGCGCGGTCACGGCATCCCGGACGTCCTGCTCAGCGGCCACCACGGCAAGATCGCCCGCTGGCGGCGGGACGAGGCGCTGCGCCGCACCACCCGCAACAGGCCCGACCTCATCGAGCGCTGCGACCCCAAGGCCTTCGACAAGAAGGACCGCGAGATGCTCTCGATCCTGGGGTGGCGGCCGGGGCCCGACGGCCGATTTGGGCGAGACCCCCAAGCCGTGGAAGAATAGGCCGCTGCTGTACGTCCAGCGTGCGCCCCTGCCACAGGGGGATCGACCGAAGCTCTCCGCATGCGCGGGGGATGGTCCAGACGCCCGCCCGACGCGATCAGCTACCGAATCCTCATCATTACGTTCCGCTGATGACCTGTGGCATCAGTGAAGAAAGCAGACGATCATGGCTAACCTGCTCGACTCCGTCGACAGCGCGTCGCTGCGCAGCGACATCCCGGCCTTCCGCCCGGGTGACACCGTCAACGTCCACGTCCGCGTCATCGAGGGCAACCGCTCCCGTGTGCAGCAGTTCAAGGGCGTAGTCATCCGTCGCCAGGGTGCCGGCGTGCGCGAGACCTTCACGGTCCGCAAGGTCTCCTTCTCCGTCGGCGTCGAGCGCACCTTCCCGGTGCACACCCCGATCGTCGAGAAGATCGAGCTCGTCACCCGCGGTGACGTGCGTCGCGCGAAGCTGTACTACCTCCGTGACCTGCGCGGCAAGGCCGCGAAGATCAAGGAGAAGCGCGAGAGCTGAGCTCCCGCGCGGGTCCACAGCGGGGCCGGATAGCATCTGGCCCCGATGGACACCGAAGCACAGCACACGGAGCGCGACCGCTCCTCCCCACCTTCCGGCCCCGGAGACGTCCCGCACGTCGCCGAAGCAGCGGAGGAGCCGGAGGAGCGGTCGCGCTCCGTTTTCATGTCGCTCGTCTCCCGGCTGCCGGGCGGCGGGTTCACGCTGACCTTCCTGGCGTGCGCGGCGGCACTGCTCCTCGTCGGCACCTTCGTGGTGCAGCCCTTCCAGATCCCGAGCAGCTCCATGGAGCCCGCGTTCCGCGTCGGAGACCGGGTACTCGTCAACAAGTTGGCGTACCGTTTCGGTTCCGAGCCGCAGCGGGGTGACGCGGTCGTCTTTGACGGCAGCGGTTACTTCGGGGATGCCGACTACATCAAGCGGGTCGTGGGCACCGGGGGAGACCGGGTGGTCTGCGGTGAGCGGGGGAGGATCGAGGTGAACGGCGTACCTGTCGATGAGTCGTATCTGTTTCCGGGGGACAGCCCCTCACAGGTGCCCTTCGATGTCGTCGTCCCCGAAGACAGCCTCTTCCTGCTCGGCGACCACCGCAGCGACTCCCGGGACTCCCGCGATCACCTGGGGGAGCCCGGCGGCGGCATGATCCCCGTCGACGAGGTCATCGGCCGGGCCGACTGGATCGCCTGGCCGGTCGGCCACTGGACCTCCCTGGAGCGCCCCGACAGCTACGCGCGCGTGCCCGCACCGGGTGGCGCGCATGGGTAACCGCGGGCGGACACGCGCCGCGGCCCACGGGGCCGGCACCCAGCTGCCCACGGGCTCCCGGCCGACCAGCGGTCCCGCCCGGCCGGGCCGGGCCGACCGGCGCAAGCTCGCGAAGAAGGTCAAGCGGCGCAGGCGACGTTCGGCGATCAAGGAGATACCCCTCCTCATAGGCGTGGCCCTGCTGATCGCCCTCGTACTGAAGACCTTCCTCGTCCAGGCCTTCGTGATCCCCACGGGCTCCATGGAGCAGACGATCCGGATCGGGGACCGGGTCCTCGTCGACAAGCTCACCCCGTGGTTCGGGTCGAAGCCGGAGCGCGGCGACGTCGTCGTCTTCAAGGACCCCGGCAACTGGCTCGAAGAGGAACAGGGCAAGAAGAAGAACGACCCGGTGGTCGTCAAGCAGATCAAGGAAGGGCTGACCCAGATCGGTCTGCTGCCCTCCGACAGCGAGCGGGACCTGATCAAGCGTGTCGTCGGTGTCGGCGGCGACACCGTGAAGTGCTGCGACAAGAACGACAAGGTCACCGTCAACGGCGTACCGCTCGACGAGCCCTACATCCACCCCGGCGACAAGCCCTCGGCGTTCGAGTTCGAGGTGAAGGTCCCCAAGGGACGCCTTTTCATGATGGGCGACCACCGCAGCAACTCGGCCGACTCCCGCTTCCACCGCACGGAGAAGTTCGCCGGGACCATCGCCGAGGACGAGGTCGTCGGGAGGGCCCTTGTCATCGCCTGGCCCTTCGGCCATTGGCGCAAACTGGAGGAGCCCGCCACATATGCGTCCGTACCCGACGCGCGTGCGGGATCGGACAACGCCACAGGCGTGTCGCATAGGGTGGTACACGGCGATCGATATGGATTGATCCGACTCCCGACCCCTGCGGAACTCCCGCTCGTTATGGGAGTGGTGGGCCTGCATCGCATCTGGGGCAGGCGGCGGCACGGACTGAGGAGTGGATGTGGGGGATTTGGCGGTCGGCGCACGATCCGGACACGAGGGGCCCGAGGAGCGGCCGGGACGATCCGACGCGCCGGGCGTCGAGGCCGCCGCGGGCGGTACGAACCCCGGGAGTGACGCCGCGGGCGGCGACGAGACGCAGAGCGGCCCGGACGGCAAGGACAGCGCGGGCGGCAAGGACAGCAAGGGGCCGAAGAAGCAACGGTCCTTCTGGAAGGAACTGCCGCTCCTCATCGGCATCGCGCTGGTCCTGGCGCTGGTGATCAAGTCCTTCCTGGTCCAGGCGTTCTCCATCCCGTCGGACTCGATGCAGAACACGCTCCAGCAGGGCGACCGCGTCCTCGTCGACAAGCTGACGCCGTGGTTCGGCTCCGAGCCCGAGCGCGGCGAGGTCGTCGTCTTCAAGGACCCGGGCCACTGGCTGGACGGCGAGCCCACCCCCGACCCGAACGCCGTCCAGAGGGTCCTCGGCTGGATCGGGCTGATGCCGTCCGCCGACGAGAAGGACCTGATCAAGCGCGTCATCGCCGTGGGCGGCGACACCGTGGAGTGCAAGGGCGACGGCCCGGTGAAGGTCAACGGCAAGGCGCTGAACGAGCCGTACGTCTTCGCCGGGAACACCCCCTGCACGGTCGACGACCAGGGCGGCCAGTTCAAGGTCACCGTGCCCAAGGGCAAGATCTGGGTCATGGGTGACCACCGGCAGAACTCGCTGGACTCCCGCTACCACCAGAACCAGCCCGGCGGCGGCGCCGTCCCCGTGGACAACGTCGTGGGCCGCGCCATCGTGGTCGCCTGGCCGCCCACCCGCTGGGCGACGCTGCCGAAGCCGGACACCTTCGACCAGCCGGGCATCAACGCCCTGTCGAGCGCCGCCCCGGGCGTCCTCGGCCTCGCGGGCGCGGTGCCGCTGGTGCTGTGGCGCAGGCGCCGGCTGACGGTCGCCGCGGCCCGGAACACAAGGGTTTCTGGCGGCAGTACCGCCGGGTAGGGTGCCGTTCCAGATCGCCGATCTTTCGCCGCCCGTGCCCACGGGCGGCGAGGTCGTCTCCGAGACGGGGGAGCACCGGGATGAGCAGGACACGTCGTACGGACGAGGGCCATGGCCGGCTCGGCAGCGTGCTGTCGGGCATCGCCGTGGCCCTCGGCTGTGTGCTCTTCCTCGGCGGTTTCGTCTGGGGCGCGGCCCTGTACCAGCCGTATGCCGTGCCCACGGGCTCGATGGCCCCGACGATCGACGCGGGCGACCGGGTGCTCGCGCAGCGGATCGGGGGCGACGAGGTGCGCCGCGGTGACGTCGTCGTCTTCGAGCAGTCGACGTGGGGCGACCTGCCGATGGTCAAGCGCGTGGTCGGCGTGGGCGGCGACAAGATCGCCTGCTGCCAGGACGGCAAGCTGACCGTCAACGGCAAGGCCGTCGCAGAACCGTATCTGCCCGAGGGCAAGGACGCCGCGGTCACCGGCATCCCCACCACGACGGTCCCCAAGGGCCGGCTGTTCCTGCTCGGCGACGAGCGAAGCGGCTCCCTGGACTCCAGCACGCACCTGGGGGACGCGGACCAAGGGACGGTGCCGCGGGACGCGGTGCGGGCGCGGGTCGACGCGGTGGCGTGGCCGATGGACAAGTCCGGCATGCTGGAGCGGCCCGAGGGCTTCGCGGACATGCCGGGCGGCCTCTCCGAGCCGGGGCCGCTGCGGCATGGTGGTGAGCGCGATCGTGGGCGGGCATGGTGCTGGTCCTCGGAGGCGCCGCGTACGGGCCGGTGGCCAAGCGGCTGGGCCGTGGCCGTGGCCGTGGGCGCAGTCGTACGGGGGAGGCTGTTGGTGTCGGCTGAGGAGATCGCGCGGGCCGGGTCGTCGCCGGTGGGGGAGGCTGGCCAGGCAGGGCCGACGCCGGTGAGGGAGAGCGCGCCGGCGTGGCGCGTCGACGCCGACGGGCCGGCCGCTGCGCAAGGTCGCGCGCGTGGTGCTGCTGGACCCGAGCGAGCGCATCCTGTTGCTCCACGGCCACGAACCCGGTGACCCCGCGGACGACTGGTGGTTCACGCCGGGTGGTGGCGTGGAGGGCGACGAGACGCGGGAACAGGCCGCCCTGCGCGAGCTGCGCGAGGAGACGGGCATCACGGAGGTCCAGCTCGGTCCGGTGCTGTGGCGGCGCGTGTGCTCCTTCCCCTTCGCCGGGCGCCGCTGGGACCAGGATGAGTGGTACTACCTGGCGTGTACGACGCAGACGGCGACGGCGGCCGAAGGCCTGACGGAGCTGGAACGCCGCAGTGTGGCCGGAGCGCGTTGGTGGACGTGCCGGGAACTGACCGAGGCTCATGAGACGGTGTATCCGACCAGACTCGCCGAGCTGCTGCGCAGACTGCTGGACGAGGGGCCCCCGGACCGGCCCGAGATCCTCGACACGGAAATCGTGTAGGGGCTCGCGGGGCTGACGCACAATAGGGGGACGCACGGCTGAAGGGGAACATGCCATGAGCGCCGAGGACCTCGAGAAGTACGAGACCGAGATGGAGCTGAAGCTCTACCGGGAGTACCGCGATGTCGTCGGTCTGTTCAAATACGTGATCGAGACCGAGCGACGCTTCTACCTCACCAATGACTACGAGATGCAGGTGCACTCGGTCCAGGGCGAGGTGTTCTTCGAGGTGTCGATGGCGGACGCCTGGGTGTGGGACATGTACCGGCCGGCGCGGTTCGTGAAGCAGGTGCGCGTCCTCACGTTCAAGGACGTGAACATCGAGGAGCTCAACAAGAGCGACCTGGAGCTGCCGGGCGGCTGAGTTTCACTCGCCGGGGTGACGGAGTTGTCCACAACCGGCGAGTAGTGCACCAAGATCCAATGGCTGCGGGGGAACCCGTGAGTGTGGGTGCCGGAGGTGGTGCCGACATGAACGCACGGGGAGCACTCGGCAAGTACGGCGAAGACCTGGCCGCACGGCGGCTGGTCGAGGCGGGGATGACGGTCCTGGCGCGCAACTGGCGCGCGGGCAGGGCCGGTGAGATCGACATCGTGGCCATGGACGGCGAGGCCCTCGTCGTCTGCGAGGTGAAGACCCGCAGGGCGCCTGGCCTGGCCGGTTCGGCGCTGTTCGAACATCCGATGGCGTCCGTGGACCGGACCAAGGCGGAGCGGCTGCGGCGCCTGGCCGAGCGGTGGATCGAGGAGAGCGGCGGCCCACCGCCCGGAGGCGTCCGCATCGACCTGGTCGGCGTCCTCCTCCCGCGGCGCGGCGCTCCCGTGGTCGAGCACGCGCGGGGGGTGGCCTGATGGGATTCGCGCGTACGTGCTCGGTGGCGCTGGTCGGCGTCGAAGGCGTGGTCGTCGAGGTGCAGGCCGATCTGGAGCCCGGCGTCGCGGCCTTCACGCTGGTGGGGCTGCCGGACAAGAGCCTGACGGAGAGCCGGGACCGGGTCAGGGCCGCCGTGGTCAACTCCGGCGCGGAGTGGCCCCAGAAGAAGCTCACGGTGGGGCTGAGCCCCGCGTCGGTCCCCAAGGGCGGCAGCGGCTTCGACCTCGCTGTCGCGTGCGCCGTCCTCGGGGCGGCCGAGCGGATCGACCCACGGGTGCTGACCGACATCGTGATGATCGGCGAACTGGGGCTCGACGGGCGGGTGCGGCCCGTCCGGGGCGTGCTGCCGGCGGTCCTGGCGGCGGCCGACGCGGGGTACGAGCAGGTGGTGGTCCCGGAGTGCACGGCCGCGGAGGCCTCGCTGGTGCCGGGTGTATCGGTTCTCGGCGTGCGCAGTCTGCGGCAGCTGATCGCGGTGCTCACCGATGAGCCGGTGCCGATGGAGGAGCCGGACGAGACGGGGCGGCCCGACCCGATGCTGGCCGGGCTCTGCGTGCCGGGCACCGGCGTGGGCGCGGGCCTCGGTGTCGGCGGCGCGCTGGACGACGCCCACACGCTGGACCTGTCGGACGTCGTCGGGCAGATGTCGGCGAGGACCGCCGTGGAGGTGGCCGCCGCGGGGGCGCACCACCTCTTCCTCCAGGGGCCGCCGGGCGCGGGCAAGACCATGCTCGCGGAGCGGCTGCCGGCGATCCTGCCCCGACTGTCCCGCGAGGACTCCTTGGAGGTGACGGCGGTCCACTCGGTGGCGGGCATGCTCCCTCCGGGCAAGCCACTGGTGGACGTCGCGCCGTACTGCGCGCCGCACCACTCCGCCACGATGCAGTCGCTCGTGGGCGGCGGTCAGGGCCTGGCCGGCCGGGAGCGGTCTCGCTGGCTCACCGCGGGGTGCTTTTTTTGGACGAGGCGCCGGAGTTCAGCAGCCAGGCACTGGACTCCTTGCGTCAGCCTCTCGAATCGGGCCATGTGGTGATCGCGCGCAGCGCCGGGGTGGTGCGGCTGCCGGCGAAGTTCCTGATGGTGCTGGCGGCCAACCCCTGCCCTTGTGGGCGGCACACGCTGCTCGGTGACGGCTGTGAATGCCCTTCCTCCGTCATCCGCCGCTATCAGGCCCGGCTCTCGGGTCCCCTGCTCGACCGGGTCGACCTCAAAGTCGAGGTGGAGGCCGTCACGCGGTCGGAACTGGCCGGGTACGGCACGCGTGGAGAGTCCACCCGCACCGTCGCCGACCGCGTCCGCGCCGCTCGGGAGAGAGCGGCGGCCAGGCTCTCCGGCACCGGCTGGCGGACCAACAGCGAAGTGCCCGGCCATACGCTGCGCACCCGATGGCCCGCCGCCCCCGGTGCGCTGGACGCGGCCGAGCTGGACTTGGAGCGCGGCTTCCTGACCGCCCGCGGCCTCGACCGCGTCCTGCGGGTGGCGTGGACCGTCGCGGACTTGGCGGGGCACGACCGGCCCTCCGCGCAGGACGTCGCCCTGGCGCTGCAACTGCGCACGGGGATCTCGCGTGGCGTGCCCATGGTGATCGAGCCGATCGGGGTCCCGGGGTGAGCGCGGAGCTTCCGACGGACGAGGACCGCCTGGCCCGGGTCGCCCTGACCCGCGTGCTCGAACCCGGGGACGAGGTCGGTGGCCGGTGGCTCCGGGAGGCCGGGGCGGCCGAGGTCCTGCGCAGGCTCGGCAGCGAGGAGAAGCGGCTGTCGGGGGTGACCGCGCGGCGGTGGGAGGGGCTGCGGGCGCGGGCCGCCGGAGCCTGCCCGGAGGAGGATTTGGAGGTGGCGGCGAGCGTCGGGGCGCGGTTCGTGTGCCCGGGGGACGCGGAGTGGCCGCTGTCGCTGGACGACCTCGGGGACGCCCGGCCGGTCGGGCTCTGGGTGCGGGGGCGGCCCTCGCTGCGGATGTGGGCGGTGCGGTCGGTGGCCGTCGTCGGAGCCAGGGCCTGCACGCAGTACGGCGCGCACATGGCGGCCGACCTCGGCGCGGGCCTGGCGGAGCGCGGCTGGGTGGTGGTCTCCGGCGGGGCATACGGCGTGACGGCGCCGCGCACCGCGAAGCGCTCGGAGCGGGTGGGGCCACCGTGGCCGTGCTGGCCTGCGGGGTGGACCGGGCCTACCCCCGCGGGCACGCCGAGCTGATCGCAAGGATCGCGGAACAGGGCCTGGTGGTCGGTGAGTTGCCGCCGGGCGACCACCCGACGCCGAGCCGCTTCATCCTCCGGAACAGAGTGATCGCGGCGCTCACCAGGGGGACGGTCGTGGTGGAGGCGGCGTACCGCAGCGGGGCGCTTGCCACGGCTCGTGGCGCCCAGGAGTTGGGACGCTTCACCATGGGAGTGCCGGGGCCCGCCACCAGCGGACTCTCCGCCGGAGTGCATGAACTGCTGCGGGGTGACGGCGTCCTGGTGACCGATGCCGCGGAAGTGGTCGAGCTGGTCGGCGACATGGGCGACCTGGCTCCGGAGCGGCGAGGCCCCGTCGTACCCCGCGATCTGCTCGCCCCGGGGGCGGCCCACGTCCTGGCCGCGCTGCCCGCCCGGGGGCGCGCGTCGGCTCAGGACGTCGCCGTCGGCGCGGGCACGAGCGTGGATGACGCGGTAGGGCGCCTGTACGAACTTCAGTCGTTGGGGTTCGTCGAACGACACGGCGATGTCTGGCAGTTGACACGCCAGGCGATTCCCTCGGTCTTCGCCACTGGAGGTGAATCGTGACCGAGAGTGTTGAGCCGGACGGATGAACCCCCGACGACCTTGGGGAATCGTGCAGTTGATGTGCCGACACCGTCACTCACCGCGACAAGGGCGACTCCGAGGGGCACCCAGCGGAACGTATCTGCGGACGCGCGATCCCATAGTCTTCGCTCACTGCGACGCTGCAGTCACGCTACGCTCACAAGGATTCCGACGCGGACAGGCGATCAGACGGACAACCTCATTCATTTGACGCAAACACACCCCCACATGAGCGCGGGCGGTCCCGGTGGATTCGCCGCCTCGCGCGACGGCACCGACCCACGCGACCTCACCGGTTCACGGCAGAACGGCTCAAGGCGACGAATGCCCCAGCACACCTCAGGGTCCGACCGGGCGGCGGGCCCTCCCGCCGCCCGTAGCGGCGAGCAGGAGCGGCCTCCCGCTCCCTCGTCGCTGGACGAGTTGTGGCGGTCGTACAAGGCGACCGGGGACGGGCGGCTGCGGGAGCAGCTGATCCTGCACTACTCACCGCTGGTGAAGTACGTCGCGGGCCGGGTGAGCGTGGGGCTGCCGCCCAACGTGGAGCAGGCGGACTTCGTCTCGTCCGGGGTGTTCGGGCTGATCGACGCGATCGAGAAGTTCGACATCGAGCGGTCGATCAAGTTCGAGACCTACGCGATCACCCGCATCCGCGGGGCGATGATCGACGAGCTGCGGGCGCTCGACTGGATTCCGCGATCGGTGCGCCAGAAGGCCCGCAACGTCGAGCGTGCCTACGCCACCTTGGAGGCGCAGCTGCGGCGCACCCCCTCGGAGAGCGAGGTCGCCGCCGAGATGGGCATCGCGCTGGAGGAACTGCACGCGGTTTTCAGCCAGTTGTCCCTGGCGAACGTGGTGGCGCTCGAAGAGCTGCTGCACGTCGGTGGTGACGGCGGCGACCGGCTCAGCCTGATGGACACCCTTGAGGACCACGCGGCCGACAACCCTGTGGAGGTCGCCGAGGACCGGGAGCTGCGCCGGCTGCTCGCGCGGGCGATCAACACGCTGCCCGAGCGCGAGAAGACCGTCGTGACGCTCTACTACTACGAAGGACTCACGCTCGCCGAGATCGGCAACGTCCTCGGGGTGACCGAGAGCCGGGTGAGCCAGATCCACACGAAATCGGTGCTGCAGCTGCGCGCGAAGCTGGCCAGTTTCGGGCGCTGACGCGGTGCGTCGAGTGAGCTGAATCGTCCCTGCCCGCCGGTCGCGCGCCCCGTCGCGACTCCCGCGCGGCGCGTCCCGTCCGTAAAGTGGAGCCGTGCCAAGGATTCGAGCGGCCTCTGTGGCCGAGCACCGGTCGATGCAGCGCGGGGCCCTGCTGGACGCCGCGCGGTCCCTGTTGTCCGAAGGCGGGACGGAGGCGTTGACCTTCCCCGCCCTCGCCGAGCGCACCGGGCTCGCCCGGTCGTCCGTCTATGAGTACTTCCGGTCGCGGGCGGCCGTGGTCGAAGAGCTGTGCGAGGTGGACTTTCCCGTCTGGGCGGCCGAGGTGTCGGCGGCCATGGAGAAGGCGGAGTCGGCCGAGGGCAAGGTCGAGGCCTATGTGCGACGGCAGCTGGCCCTGGTGGGGGACCGACGGCACCGCGCCGTCGTCGCCATCTCCGCGAGTGAGCTGGACGCCGGGGCCCGGGAGAAGATCCGGGCCGCGCACGGCGGGCTTCATCGCGATGATCGTCGAGGCGCTCGAAGAACTCGGGCATGAGCAGCCCCGCATGGCGGCGATGCTGCTCCAGGGCATCGTGGACGCGGCCGTACGGCGGATCGAGCTGGGCGTGGCCGAGCAGCCCGAGGCCATCACCGAGGCCGCCGTGGCGATGGCCCTGCGGGGTGTGCGGGGCTGAGCCGCGGCCCTGCGCGTGCGGGACCGAGGCCATGGGGTGGCGCTTCGGTCAGCGGCAGCAGCCGGGACGGTCCCCGGCGCAGCAGCCACGGCGGAAGCAGGGGCAAGGGGTTGAGGTAGGTCTCTCCCCTGAGCAGGCCCCAGTGCAGACAGCCTTCGGGGCAGTGGCCGGTCGGTGGTTCCAGGGTGCCGACCTCCTCGCCCGCGGCGACCTCGGCGCCCTTCTTCACGGTGGGCCGCACCGGCTCGTACGTCGTGCGCAGCGGCGGATCTCCGGTGCCGTCCAGCTCCACCGAGACCACGCCCCGGCCCGCCACCCTGCCCGCGAACGACACCCGGCCGGTGCCACCGCCCGTACCGCCGTGCCGGCGCCGCGGCGAGATCGACGCCCCGGTGGCCCGCGCCGTACGTGTCGAGGGCGGTCCCAGGCGCGCAGGACCGGAGGGCGGGTGCCCACCGGCCAGTTCCTCGCCACGGGCGGCGGAGGTGAG